>USRX01000006.1 GCA_900557275.1 uncultured Roseburia sp. | reverse complement strand
TAACTCCCATAGGATCTCTTGCTAAAAAGACTTGTTTTTTATCTTCATCATAAATAGCAAATGCAAATATTCCATTTAATTTATTAACAACATTTATTCCCCAAGCAATATATGCCGTTAATAACACTTCAGTATCGCAATATGCTTCAAATGTGTAGTTTTCCTCTAATAGTTCTTTTCTTAAATCTTCTGTATTATAAAGTTCTCCATTATAAACAATAATGTATTTCTTTCCACCCACTACTTTAATCATAGGTTGTCTTCCACCCGCTGGATCTACAACTATCAATCTTCTATGACCTAGCAAAACATTATCAGAATAATATTCTCCCTCACTATCAGGACCTCGTCTCTCTAATGTTTTAATCATTTTAGTAAGTGTCTTTTCTTCCTTTTTTATATTTTTATGAAAGTCTACCATACCAACTATTCCACACATAAAAACTGTATTCTCCTTTATTTGAGAATATCTTTATTAATATTCTCCCCTTATTACATTTTTAATCTCTTTTAAAAATATCCCTTGTATATACTTTATCCTGTACATCATCCAAGCAACTATCATATCTATTAGCGATGATTGCCTGGCTCTGTTCTTTAAATTTGTCCAGATCATTCACAACCTTGCTTCCAAAGAAAGTGCTTCCATCTTCCAGTGTTGGCTCATAAATAATCACAGATGCCCCTTTGGCTTTGATTCTCTTCATTACTCCCTGTATAGAGGACTGACGGAAGTTATCTGAATTAGATTTCATGGTAAGACGGTATACACCAATTACAACCTCTTTTTCCATAGAAGCATTATATGTATTCTCATCTCCATAAGCATAATATCCCGCTTTCTGTAATACACGATCTGCTATAAAATCCTTCCTTGTTCTATTAGACTCAACGATTGCAGACATCATATTCTGCGGAACATCCGCATAATTTGCCAGAAGCTGCTTTGTGTCTTTCGGTAAGCAATATCCACCATATCCAAATGACGGATTGTTATAATGAGAACCGATTCTAGGATCAAGGCACACCCCATTAATAATCTGCTGTGTGTTCAGTCCTTTCATTTCTGCATAAGTATCAAGCTCATTAAAATATGAAACTCTGAGGGCCAGATATGTGTTCGCAAATAATTTCACTGCTTCTGCTTCTGTAAATCCCATTATCAAAGTATCAATATTTTCTTTAATTGCACCTTTCTGCAACAATCCAGCAAACGTGTTCGCAGCTTTTACAAGTCTAGCATTTTCAACATCTGTTCCCACAATAATTCTGGATGGGTACAGATTATCATATAATGCTTTTGACTCTCGTAAAAATTCTGGACTGAAGATAATATTATCACAGTGAAATTTCTCTCTAATACTTGCGGTATACCCTACCGGAATTGTAGATTTGATTACCATAATTGCATCTGGGTTATATTCAATAACCAGCTTGATTACAGCTTCTACCGCTGATGTATCAAAAAAATTCTTCTTACTGTCATAATTGGTCGGAGCTGCAATTACAACAAAATCTGCATCTTTATACGCTGCTTCTGCATCCAATGTAGCTGTCAGATTCAGTTCTTTTTCCTTCAAATACTTTTCAATATACTCATCCTGAATCGGACTGATTCTTTTATTGATCTTCTCTACTTTTTCCGGAACAATATCTACTGCCATTACCTCATGATTTTGAGATAACAATGTGGCAATAGAAAGCCCTACATATCCTGTTCCTGCTACTGCTATTTTCATATCGAATGCTCCTTTTTTCTACAAATTTATTTTGTTCATAATTGACGCTTTTATATCTTTTCTAAAGCAAAGAATATACAAACCTGTCAATATACAATATATGAGTCCCCCCACTATCAGTTCTAATCCCAGTTCAATTAGAGATGATTCTCCCATTATATCAACATATTTAATACCCAGCAGCATTAAAAATCCAATCAAAATAAAGGGAATCAACTCTTTTAATATTTCTGTTACCTTAACAAACTTCCGACAAATAACTATTTGTACTAGTAATCCAAAGATTTCTGCTGATACAGAACCAACCACTGCACCATAAACACCTATAACTGGAATTAAAAGTACACTAAAAATCAAATTAATAACTGCATTAAATATTATGCAAATGTTAAATTGCTTATCCATATGGTTAGGTATCATATATTGTGTTCTTATAATATCGCCTGCTCCTACAACATAAACAAGCGGTGCCATACATGCCATTATTTTTCCACATATTTTGAACGATTCACCATAATATACTATAGAGAATGTATCCGCAATCCCCATCAACCCAAATAAAGAAGCCATGCCTAAAAACGAAGTAATAAAATACGAATATTTAATATATTTTTTTTGACCAGCAACATTACCTTCGACAGCCAACCTACATGCTCTTGGAAACATAACTGTTCCAGTTACTCCAATTATAGTTTTAGGTACATTTACAATTTTGTTTGAATATTCATAAAAAGCAACATTCTCTTTTGTGCTCATTATTCCTAACAATGTTTTATCAAACACTGTATACATAAATGATGCGATTACAGATATTGAGAAAACAAGTAACGGCTTTATATGTTCCCTAACATCTTCTTTTGTAAACTTAATCGGTCTAACAGCTTTCACAGCTTGCGGAATCATAATTGCTTGACCAATTAATATACTAGTTGCATTTATAAATGCATATATTCCCAAATCATTCGGCTGTTTCACAAATATAAACACACAAATGCATTCAAATATTTTTACTAATGCATTTTTTATTACAACACTTTTAAAATTCTCAAGTCCATAAAACAACCAAGTAATATCAAATATTGCCGATGCCACATATAACAGTTCAATAGTAAATATAGTTTTATTATCTTTTATAAAAAAAACTACGAATGCCATGTATATCAATAAAGAAATTATAGATACTATAATATGGACTGTGAACAAACTCCAAAATGATTTTCTTAGTTTTATATCGTCATTCGCATTTTCTGAAATAATGCGCTGTCCATGCCTTGCTATTCCAAGCATAGACATAGCAACAAAATATGCCGCTATAGAATTTGCATATGAAAAAACTCCCAGTGCTGTTTCTCTAAGGGCTCGTGATAAATAAGGTGCTAAAACGAGTGGAATTACCAATATCAATATTTGATACGCATATTGGAAAAAAAAATTTTGCGAAATACTCTGTTTACGAATCATTTTATTTTTTCCTCTCTTAATCTATTGGAAGTTTCCAATAATCCCCAAGAACCTTATCGTATTTTTCTGGAACTATTGGATCTAAACCACTTCCATTTGTAAATGTTATTTCGCCAAAATATATTTTACCATCTACATTATACAGATCCACTCTAACATGTGAAAATCCTTTTGATAAAATTGTCGCTATCTCAACCATCTTGTCAAAGTTTTTAGGTTTTGGAATCTCATGACTTGCAATTCCATATGTTGCTTGAGTCCATGGTTGTAATTCCCATTTCATATTAAATACTGTTCTAGTATGTTTTGAAAAACGTCCTAAATCAACCCAACAAAAATATGGTTTCCCATCAAAACATAAAAATTTATAATCTTGTAATTCCCCCAAATCAGTTTCTAAATATTTTTCAGCAATAATCTTTCGTGGGATTTTTCTATAATGTAACTGTAAACTATTCGTAAAAGCATAGTCAATTTTCATCCAGTCATCAAACATTCTTTTCGTTCTTTTTATATTAAGTTTTTCTTTATCTTTTACAATTAAATTTGTTCCAGTTCCATGATTAGTCTTTAAAACAAATTGACCCGGTAATGAATTAAAATCTATATCATCAAAAGAATCCCATACGCCTATCAGTGGAATCAAGTAGTCATTTCCAATTTTATTTTCAATCCACTCTCTGACACGATATTTATCCGCCAATACTGTTTTCATTGGATTTTTATCATATATTTTTTCCCATTGCATTTTTTCTGTATAAGTTTGTAAATTGTCCCAATTTAAATTATGACCTAAAACTTTTAGATATTCATTTTCTATCAATTCAGCATATTTATCTTCTGGTACATTTTCCGTTTTTTTTATTTTTTTTAATATCTTCATACGCTGAGTATGCTGATAAAAATCATATAATCCTGGAAACCGCTTTTTTAATGTATCAAACAAATTATTTTCCTCCTTGTCTATCTTTATATCTAATTTACAACGATTTCTGTTTTTTCAATAAAATTATTTCTACAAATCGCCAACAGTAACCATAAAACTGCATCGAAAAAATAGGATTCTGCAAGTCCATTAATAAGCAAACATATTAAAATAGTTACAAACAAATATGCCTCTTTGTATATTTTACAAACTCTGTAAATATTTTTTAATGATTTTTTTATACTCCAAATTAATATAAGTAATCCCATAATTCCTAATTCACCGAAAGCTTCCAAAAAAGTATTATGAGAATGTGCATAATCCCATCCAATCAATGACATAATAACTT
Source organism: uncultured Roseburia sp. (assembly GCA_900557275.1). The sequence continues at coordinate 104,541 of USRX01000006.1, read as the reverse complement.
GATGACTACACTCATGACCTGGTCCGTATCCTATTTTCCAATATCCATTTTTTATTATATATGGAATTAGCGATTCATAAATTAAGCTTCTACGTGAACCACCTGATGCTATAATTTCTGCAACACTAAACCTGCTTGTATCAAGACCCGTCAAAATAAGCACAAGATACATACCTCCTACCGCCACAGTACCTGCAATAGCTAATTTAAACATGGTTCCTGTTAATCGCCCGTTTTTTTTGGCATAAATAATTACCACAATTGCACTTGCCAAAGCAAAAGCCAACAAAGCACCTCTTGAGCCACTTAAAAGAGCCAGCACAACAACTATTGCACACAAAACTAAATTTTTTCTCATTTGGGCTTTATTAAGAAAAGCAGTCATTAATAATATACACCCTAACTGTGCACATGACATTCCAAATGTATTTGTATTTACACTATTTGCTATTGTTAATCTTCCATCAATCAAAGATCCTTTTATTAATACGCTCAAAAGATACCCCACAACCATAATACTGGCTATTTTAGGCAATAATTCACAAACCACAGATATTTTCAATCTTATAAAATTACCAACTACAACTGATAATAACAGTAAATATAATAACCTAAATAGTCCGTTAAAATAATGAAATGGCGATTCTATGTAAGACCAACAAGCTAATACACCTAATATAATTATTAATATTAAATTATTAGCATTGAACTCCAACTTTCCTTTATATAAGAATAAAACTCTTGCCATAATCAATATCAGCAATATTGTATATATACTAAATATATCTTCATATGCTCCAGTAAAATAATAAGATATTGTTGACAACAATAATGATATTACAACAAAATGTTCAATTGAGTTTATAAATGGTAATGCCAAAACAAAATATAGTATAAACATTACTATGTTGAAATCTGAAATAAAAAGTGAAATTAAAAGGATCATTACAACATATATATAAGACCAACAATCCATAAAGTGTTTACTTCCAATTTTCATCACTCAATTTCCTCCTGAATGTTCTATTAATCAATACCACTTACATATAAAATGTTTTTAATAGAACATTCTATACAACCGATACAACAAGCTATCATCAAATAATTACTGCAATCTACGAAAAGCATCTAAACCACCATTTTTTTCAATAATTATTTTAATATGCATAATTAATATTGCCAGATTGATATGTCGCTTTTTTAGTAATGTAAATATAATTTTCTGATAACGACCTAACGATAAAGGCATAACAACTTTTAATACTTGTGATCGTTCAATTTGTTTTCTAATCCATTTTAGACGATTTCTACTACTTAATTTCATCTTAGGTGAATAAGACAGCTCAAAAGCTTTAATCATATTGCAAATATATTCATGTTCTACAATTTCCTTAGTCTTTCTATCTTTCTCATTCCAAGTTAATATTGTTTCTTTTCTTGTCTTATACAACCCAATTACAGCATCCACATAATCAACCGGATACTTATCCCATTCTTTTTTCAAATCATTTAAATAATGATTGTATAAAATCGCTTTAATAAAATGAATATTTTTCACATAGCACATATAGCGACTTATAAAACCTTCATCTTGGTGTCGTCTTAAAGAGGGATATCTTATAGAATGTTTTCTAATTACATTCAAGTCAAAAAATTTATTCCACGGTGCACCTTGAATACCATATCTTCTTGTTGAAACCACATAATCTGAATAATCTTGGCGCACATCTTCACCATTTCTTTTCATATCCGGATATTGTTTTTTCAATACTACATTCCCTTTAGCATCAATACTTTGATAGCCAAATACAACTAAGTCATATCTCCCATTTTCCATCGCATTGACTAAAATGCCAATCGTATCTTCTTCTAATTTGTCATCAGCATCAGGAAAATAAATATATCGACCAGTTGCTTTTTCAATCCCTGTATTTCGTGCCGGCCCAGACCCTCTATTCTCTGTGTGATATACTTGAATTCTACTATCTTTCTTTTGTAATTTATAGCATATTTCAAGACTATTATCTCTTGATCCATCATCTACTAATACTATTTCAATATTAGAATATTTTTGCTTCAGTAATGAATCAACACAAACTTCTAGGCTGTTTCCCATATTATATACAGGTACAACAATGCTCACTAATTCTTCTATCATCACTTTTCTTTCCTTTTTATAAATTTCCAATCTTCTTTACATTTAGCAGCACTAAGCGCTTCTTTACGTTTCATAGATTGATTTCCCTTGCATTTAAGCTCATCCCAAGTACCAATTTTTCTTGCCGGATTTCCACCTATAATTATATTTTCTTCACCAAAACTATTACACACTACACTACCACTAGCAACTATAATATTATTAGCTAATGTGCAGCCATACATTATCGTAGAATTTTGACCTAAAAAACAATTATTACCAATTGAAATATATCCAAACAAGTTAACATATTGTGGTGAAATCTTCGATATACTATTGTCATGTGTTACAAATGTAACATTTCCAGATATAGTAACATTTTCGCCTATCCTAACTAAATATGGTTCAGATGTCATTATATTACAGCAAATGTTGCAGCCCCCCCCGATCTCCATACCTACTTTTCTAAAATATTTATTAATTACTTCTTTATCATTTCTCTTTATTTTAAATTTGACTTTTGCTAGTAAATATCCAAATTCTTTCATAATTTTTTCCGCCTTATTCTATATATTTAGCAGGAACTCCTACTATTGTTTTTCCTTCTTGATAAAAATCTTTATTCACAACCGCATTTGCTCCTATTTTTATTCCATTTGCTATTCTAATTTTTCCAAAAATTTTTGCGCCAGGTCCTATATAAACATTATTTCCTATTTGCGGTGAACCTGTTCCTATATTAACGCATACATGCAAACGACAATTCTCTCCTATTTTTGCTTCATGATTAACAACAATAGTGCCAATATGTGAAATACTTAATCCTTTCTCAAAGCAATTAAGTCCGATTGAAAATCCACACAATAAACCTAATATATTCCACAATGCTTTATAGTATTTACCTGCTATTTTATGAAATGCCCCCCCCGATACGTTGTTATAATATTCGCTTTTTCGTAAATAAATTTCATATCGCCATACAATATCTCTTATTTTAGGTTTTTTATATTCATATCCTAAATGAATTCGATCAGCTTCCATATATTCTCGTAAATCTGCTTTTGATTGAATCATAAATACCTCCCGATAATTTCAATTATTCAAACTTATCTTTTACAAATCTGGACAATCTTCAAAATGGTTTTTTTCAATGCTAATCTACACGCTTTTGGACTTTTTAATATTGCTTTACAATACATTATCCCCTGAATCTTGTCTCCATTTTTTAAACATACATATCCCAATTCATATTTGTGCATTGCATAAATACATTTTCTTTCTTTTTCGCTTAACGAATCCATTACAGGCTTTATAGATTTAAAAAAAGCTTTTTTATATTGTATTAACTTATGAGCATCTGGTCTGTTTTGCGTGTCTGAAACATCCACACAATGCAAATATTGATTTACTTCTTTTAATTTATATTTTGATGTAAAGTCTACTAAAAGTTGCAAATCTTGATGTCTCAACAAGTTTTCATCGAAATATCTAGTTGTATCAAAATAGTCATGTCTCATAAGCAATGTGCCAGTTGCAACATCTGACATAAGATTTAATATATCTTTATAAATATACCCGTCTCTATATTTCTTTGTTTTTCCTATAACATTTCCATTCTGATCATACAATGTAAACTTACATGACACCGCTCCCCAACTATAATCAAGAGACTTTAGTTCTTTTACCTGTTCTTCCAGTTTATTCAGTTCCCACCAGTCATCATCATCCAAAAAAGCAATATACTGTCCTCTTGCCTGGCGAATACCTACATTTCTTGCAACTGCACCATTAATATGCTTATCCTGAAGAATCAGATGGAATCTTTCATCATTCGAATATTTCTCTACTCTTTTTTTCAATAATTCCGTATATTCATCAAATGGCTCATTATCATTTACTAGTAGCAATTCTAAATTTTTATATGTCTGATTCAATACACTTTCTATTGCTCTGAGTAATTTTTCTGAACGTTTGTAAGTCGGCATAATAACACTGACAAGACCTTCTACATAATTCATGATACTTTTTTCCTCGCAAATGTTCTAAATACCCAACCTCTTAGCTTGTTAGGCATTAATTTTTGAATAATCAATCTCTTAGCTACATTTTTTATATATGTCGAATGATTAATCATCTTATTCTTCAACATATAATCCTGAAGTCCTTTTTCACTCTCAAAATACTTTGAACCTCCTCGTCGTTGATACATTTCTTTACCGACCCGAACATTCACAAGCACTCTTCCTGTATTTGCGAATACTGCTCCATTTAACCACATTCTTATCCATAGATAATAATCTTCATTCCAAAACCAATCTTGGTATCCGCCAGCACTTTCCACTGCTTTCTTTTTATACATGACTGAAACATGATTCATAGCACAACGTGTTTTCATATATTCTCTTATGGATTCGTTAGATAATGGAACAGATCTTTTCCCAACAATATTATTTTCTTCTCCGATAAATTCTGTTATATCTCCTCCCACAATATCTATCTCTGGATTCATTGCAAAATATTTTAATTGTTCTTCAAATCGTGTGGAAACAGACACATCATCACTGTCCATTCGAGCAATTAACTCATTACCCGAATTTTCAACTGCAATTTTCAATGCATTTCCCAACCCACCATTTTGTTCCAATCGAATTACTTTAAATATTTCATATTTACCTTCATATTTATCAATAACAGCATTTATCTCATCATTTACCGAACCATCCACAACTAATACAATTTCATTTGGTATAATCGTTTGCTCATCAGTAATACTACTAAGTGCTCTGTCAAAAAAATCGGGATTATCACTTTTATATACTGACATAGCCACGGAAAAAGGTACATGATGCTCTCTATCTACTTCAATATCTTCTTTAACATAACTTTCCCGATTTAAAATTTTCTTTGCTTCCATTTGTTTATTATTGTAATCTTCTTGACTTACCTTTCCATTGTTCAATAAGTAGTTACCTAAATCTTCTGCTGTTGCCATATCTCCATCTGTAATTCCCTCCTGCTTAATAAAAGCAGTTTTTACAGTTTTTAAGATAATACCTAAATCTTCTAACAATGACACATTTTCTATGTACCTCAAATCCCAGTCCAATTTATCTTCCCACTTAATTGCATTTCTTCCATTTACCTGCGCCAATCCACTCAACCCAGGTTTGGCAGTGTGGCGCATACGTTGTTCCTTTGTCATAAATGTTAGATCTCTGACCAGCTGTGGACGCGGACCGCAAACTGAAAGTGTCCCATTCAAAATATTAAAAGCCTCTGGAAGTTCATCAAGACTTGTACTTCTAAGCCACTTACCAAATGAAGTTAACCGTACTTCATCTGGTAAAAGTTCTCCGTTTTCATCTCTTTCATCTGTCATAGTACGGAATTTGTACATTTTAAAAATAGTTTCTTTTCCATCTTCTCCAATCAACCCTGGACGATCCTGTGTGAACAACACTGGGCTGCCCAGTTTGAATTTGACAAGAATTGCAACACCTATATACAATGGGCTAAAACATATAATTGCTGCAGCCGCACAAACAACATCTATCGCTCTTTTAACATATTTTTCGTAAAATCCCATTTTGCGTGTTGGAATCGCTTCTATACTTTCAGCTTTATAAGTTGTTTTTTTCGCCTTCTTTTTCATAATCCAAGTCACTATCGCTGTTCCACCAATAATAGATGATGCTATAATTCCAACTATTTTTTTCTTTGACACAATAATCTCTCCTACAATATATTTCTATTCAAAGCAAGCTCTAATCACTTCAATAATTCTCTCCTGCTGCTCCGCAGTCATTTTATTGTCACTTGGCAGGCATAATCCTCTTGTAAAAATATCCATTCCTACATCCGCAACTCCACCTGCGATATAAGCATTTGATCTTGCACGTCCATTTCCATCTCTAACAACAAACGGATTTAAACGATAAATCGGCTGCATATGCATTGGCTTCCAGATTGGTCTTCCTTCTGCATTAATAGATGCAATTGCTTCCAAAATTTCAGTCGGGCATGTTTTCCCGGCTTCTTTGACATAGCAGACATCCTGCTCACCACGAACCTGTTTGCACATTGCGTCTTTGTCAATAATCATGCAGGAAAGCCAATAGTTTGGTTCTGAATTTTCCAGATCCATTGGATTCATAGATACTGGCAGATTTCTTAATCCTTCTTTATATCTTTCATAGATTGCTTTTTTCTGTGCAATATGTTCATCCAGATACGGGAACTGTCCACGAACTACACCAGCTACCACATTACTCATGCGGTAGTTATATCCCAGTTCTTCATGCTGATACCATGCTGCATTTTCTCTCGCCTGAGTAGACCATTTACGAACCTTATTTGCAGCTTCTTCATCATTTGTCAGGAAACAGCCACCTGAGCTTCCTGTGATAATCTTGTTTCCATTGAAAGAAATTGTATTATATTTTCCGAATGTTCCTGTCTGGACGCCTTTGTATGTAGCTCCCATAGATTCTGCTGCATCTTCTACCAGAATTGCACCATGCTTTTTAATAATTGCATTCAGTTCATCAATTTTTCCCGGTGTTCCATAAAGGTGTGCTATGACTACTATTTTGGTATCCGGATAAATCTCAAAAGCCTTTTCCAACGCTACTGGGTCCATATTCCAAGTATCATATTCTGTATCAATAAATACTGGTTCTCCCCCCTCGTATACAATTGGATTTACAGTAGCGTCGAATGTCATGTCAGAACAAAATACTTTTTTTCCTTCTAATGCCCCATGACCTACCTTTGGCATTCCATATGCTTCGATTCCTGCCAGCTTCATAGATAAGTGCAAAGAAGCTGTTCCGGCAGATAATGCAACTGCATGTTTGCATCCAATATATTCGCAGGCAAGTCTTTCCACTTCATTGATATTTTTTCCAACTGTTGACATCCAGTTAGTTTCATATGCTTCTGTTACATATTCAATTTCCGGACCATGCATAGTAGGGCTACTTAACCAGACTTTTGATTCAAATTTTTCAAATTCATTACTTGCTTTAAACATAATTTTTTCCTCTTTTGCAAATTCCAATATTCTACTTTCAAATCCATGTGATTTTCATGGAACTTATATTTATAAATAGCCTGTGATTTCTACAGCAAAAATCTACAGGCTATATTTTTAATACATATATTTACTTTATATAATGATCTTCATAACTCATTTCTATCTCTACTCCACAAACACCAACCCCGCATTCCGCTTCGCCACCCAACATTCTTTTGCCTTATAATTCGTCTTACTGTCTCCCACTGCTCGCAGATACAGTCCATTACTGAGCTGGCCGCTCATCACATGCCGTTCGCCGCGATAGTAAAATACGGTTCCCGGATACAGGCGGTTTGGGTTATTGTATCTTCGGGTGCTTTTAACTACAGTAAGCTGGGATCGCATTTTTTCTGCCTGTGTGGTTCCGTAGGTCAGACACATTTCCTGATACCAGTCTGCCAACGAGGGACTGGTCTGTTGGAATCGTGAATTGCGGTTCTTTGCCACGGTTGTGCCATGATATTTATAGGTGCGTTCCCGCTGGCTTTTGATAATCCTGCGGTCTTGCCTGCGAAACTGACGAATCTGATGCGAAAATGTAAAATCCGGTTTTTCCTCCGGAATGATTCCAAGGGATACCAGACCAATCACATAAGCATCTATTGCTGGTGCTGTCATCGCCTGTTCTTTTGTATAGCCCAGCAGTTCCCTCATATGATAGGTTTCGCCTCCAGTGCAAAATTGCACATGTGAGCTTCCATATTCCCGGATCAGTTGTTCGCAGATATATGGGATTGCCTGATTGATGGCACTTAGTGCACCATATTTTTTAAACTGTCCCTCTTTCTGCTGTTTCAGTTCCTCACGGACGTTCTGATCGGTATGCAGTTTTTCCAGACAGCAGTTACAGACGCCTGCTACATTCGCCAGTGTTTCTGATCCGCCTTTTGCTTTTGGAACGATATAGGTAAATGCTTCTATCTCTTTTCCACACAAAAGGCACACCCCATGCTGTTGATCTGATACGGCTGCGTGGATATCATCGTATCCTTTCAGCGGACCGGTCTGAAAATCAATGCCGGTAGCAGAAGGATCATCCAGTAACGCAAACGCAAATCGGTTGATTTCCAGTGCGATGTCTGTGATGGGAAGAAAACGCTGTACTTTATGGACCAGGTTCAGATGCGTGCGAACCAATTGTTCGACTGTCGGTGTCAGCCAGCCGCTTTTTCGTTTGCGGTTACAGTATCTGGCTTCCGTGTTCCGGATGTCTTTGCATGTGACCGGTTTTTCTTCCTTATAATATGGAAGCTTCCGATCCAGATGCCCTTCTTTCAGTGTCGTACCATGTTTTCTGGCAAGGCGCTGTCGGGCTTTCCGCTCTCCGGCTCTGGAATTCTGACGGTGCTGTTTTCTTTTTTCCATTAATTTATGTATTTCCTTGTTTCTCGTTTCTGCGGATGCTGAGAATACAAGTTTTCCCTGTTCGGTTAATACAGCGATGCCGATGTTCGTCCGACCGGGATTTTCGGTCAGTTGCAATGGCTGTAATACAGGGCTGTTTTCATATAAAAGCTGAATCGTATAGGGAACGTGTTCCACGATACGGGCTTTGCCGGTATTTAGAAGTTTTTTCACATGTCGATGTCTTCTGGTGGGCATTTGTGGTCTGCCGTCCAGACCGATCACATAGATATACGCCTGTTCCTGCAATGAGAATTTCTCCTTTGGATGATTGCCATGCAGTGTCACACTGCCAAACGGTGGCGGTGCATCGGGGATAAGCCTGTGCATGGCGGGAAATACGGTTTTCTTAGATTCGGTGTCTGCTTTGCAGGGTTTCCGACTAGAAGCATCGAAAAGTGCCACTCCCTGTATGTACAGGAAGACACAGACATCGTATCTCTGCTCAACTGCCCCTGCTGTGTTTTCTGCCGGAGCAGCTGACTTTGTAAATACCCATATGCGTTATGCAGTTGTTTTTTCTGTAATCTCGAGACCGACTTTAAACAGTAATGCTTCTTTAGTCTGGTCACTGCTTTTCAGAAATGCGATTCGTTTATGACGGTCGATTTTGACGATTTTTTCTTCCAGCCCATGCAAGGGACCTTCCTGTATGATCGTTTTGCCGTTTTGAATCACACCCCGTGACATGTTCAAATGTCTGTTCCCGTCATATAATTGCTGGAGGAAGACTTCATCTGTATGTGTTACCGGAATAAAGCGTGCATCGGTCTTGATCTTCAGGTCTTCTGCAAGCGTTTTCAGTGCTTTTTCCAGTTCTTCTGGCTGTGAGGTCTCACAGATCAGATATCCGGGCAGCAGATTTTTACGCTCCAGATGCCAGCTGCCTTCATATCTCCGTACCTGATCACAGGTAAGATAGAAAATATTCGACAATTGTTCCTGCGGTATTTTGTTTTTACATTCTTCCTGTAAAATATCCCTGCAGGATTCAGGGCATGAAAATAAAAACCACATGTTATTCTCCAGAATTTTGTCGTAGAATAATGTATTCTACGACATTTTGTGGTTCTGATATGCATATTGAAAATTTGAAATAGATTTTGAAATGTAAGTGACATTTTGAGAAATTATGTGAATATGAAGCAGACGTTTCTCAAACATATATAATAGGTAGAAATTCATTCATCTCATAGAAAGAGGAACATCTAATTTCAGCATATTTTTCCGTTTTTGTTCTATAGAAGTATGTACATAACGATTCATTGTTATAGAAATAGATGAATGTCCAAGAATATCACTAAGTGCTTTCATATCAAATCCTTCTTCTATACATCGGGTAGCAAAAGTATGGCGAAGGGAATGATAATTAATGCTATCGATTTCTGTAAGCTTCAAAACTTTTTGAAAATACCTTTGAAAATTTCGCGGTTCGATAACCTGCGTGGAACTGTTTGACAAAAAATAATACTCTGGATTTTTTTCAGTGAAATATGTTTCTAAGATTTGTACTAAAAAAGAAGGAATCGGAAGTTCACGAACAGAGCTGGAACTTTTGGGTGACATCGTAATGACTTTTGTTTTGCTAGAAGAATCAGAATGAAAATTTTGAATGCGTTGCATTGTAGCATGAACGCAAATCAATTGTTTTTCAAGATTGATATGTTCCCATTTTAAGGCACATAATTCTCCGATGCGCAATCCCATATACAGACTGATGAGAATACCTGTATTTTTTGCGTTAATATGCGTCGTCAAATATCGTTCCAGACGATTTTGCATTTCAACAGATATGACCGGAGCGGAGGACTCCGTTGATTTGATATGAATCTCACTTGTTCGGCAGGATGAATGTATGCCTCTTCGGTCTGCATATTTTAAGATTGCTCTAACCACACTTAAAATAGAACGAACGGTTGTGACTGATAAACCGCCAGTTCCATCTGAACGCCCGTTTTTCAAAAGCTCTGTTATCAGGAATTCAATATCCCATGTTTTGATATCTTCTATAGGAATATTACCAACATGTGGAAAAAGATATTTTTGTAATATATTATAATACTTTGCGTATGTGGACGGTTTTATACTTACTGACTTCAGTTTAAGCCAATGAGTGGCAGCTTCTCCAAAAGTTGTTTTTGCATCATCGTGTGTTTGCAAGTTGTTTTTCATAATCATATCCTTCTTTCTTAGTGTCTTTTGTAAAAAGTAATATATTGTATTAAAGATATACTGTTGTTATTGATATAATGTCATAATATTTACTATTATGTCGAAAATACTATTGAATAATTAAACATAACCTGCTAAAATGATTTTTGGTTCATGTAAAGCAAAAAAATGTCGTAGAATACATTATTCTACGACATTTTTACATATATAACAGGTTATTAATAATATTTTTATGAGATGTGGAATTCGTCTTTCAGTTTCTGCAAATAATCTGCATCGGTCGCTATCTGGCGTATTTCATCCATCCTTCCTGTTTTACATAATATGCTGATCAAATCTACCAGTTGGTCTTCACTTTTTTGAAAACCATTTTCATATCCCACTTGCTTTCCGGATTCGTATCCCTCCTGCTTTCCGGATTCATATCCCAACTGTACGCCCTCTTCTCTCCATTCTTCTAATGCTCTGCACATTTTATTCCCTGTAACCTCCGTTTCCTGTTCTCCTAATTCCGTCAGTTCTTTTGATCCTGTGACGCTCCCAAGCACTTGCAGCATCTCGGAACTTAGCTTCTTGTCCTTATATTCTTTTTTCATCTGATCAAATTCTCTTTCGTATATATAGCGAGTTACTTCAAATAATGTTTTTACATCTTCGTTATGGAAATGATATTTGTTACCTTTTCTTATTTCTACCAGATTCATCTTGTAATCAGAAAAGATCCGCTCTATTTTCTCCGGCATTTCCACGACCATATCCTTCAGACACAATGGACCGTCCCAGATATCTTCTGAGTAACTGATGACTAGTGTAATGATTGGATGCAACCGATCATCTTTTTTCATTCCTGAAAGAAATTCTTCAGCTGTATGTAATGATTTTTCCTGTTTTCTCCTATATGTAAGTTCTTCTAATTCTTTCTGATACCCTAGTCCATCGTACAACATTGTCCGTAGGGGCATCGCATAATGGATTTTCTTCTGATTCTCAATCGCTAAAATGACAAACTCGATACCGTATGCACTTTTTTTTATAATGTCTCGGTGTCTTTCCAGTGTATCTGTATATACTTTTGTTTTACTCTGACTTGACAGACTTGTATCTGTTTTTCTTCCAGTATGATCCAATATATCTATGTCTCTTTTAGTCTGGCCAGATATATCTGATTCTCTTTTGCCTTCGGTCTGGTCAGATAGTCCCATATCTCTTTTTCCTCTGATTTGACCAGATACATCCGTGTCCATTTCCTGAAGTTGTTCTGGTTTCAGCAATGGCTCTCCACCAAAGACTGTTCCATTGAACAGATCTGCAAATCGATCGTTCCGGCTCCAGAATTCTTTTAATAATACATCTGCATCTCTTATAGTCTTTGTTCCCATAGGCAGACTTTCCCTTCTATATATGTTGAATAATTTTATAACGGTATCAAAGAATATTCCTTTTTCTCGATTATCGTTATTTAGAATCGTTTATCCGTCTTTCTCCATTATAAAAAAATACAATTTATACAAGACAGTTTTCTCTCTCGTATTTATTTTGGTTTTTGATTGAATAAAGCATTTCCTGAGACAAATTAGATGGATTTTGAATGTTAGATCTGCGTTACAGATTTTTAAGAACGTGCAAAATGCTTAACAGTATCGTAGCATATACTACTTATTTATGCAAGTATAAAAATTTAATGAAATGGCACACTTGCAGGGGTAGAATTTTTTTTAATTTTTTTGAAAATAGTATTGCATTATCTTAATCTATCTGTTAGAATTAAACATGTTGTGAGCCTGGCAGAGAAAACGAATGTTTATTTCAGTTATCTGTTAATGTTGAATGAGGGCTAAGTTAAATCACAAGGAGGTGCAATTATGGCAACATGCAGTATTTGTGGAAAAGGTGCACATTTTGGTAACAATGTGAGCCATTCTCATAGAAGATCAAATAGAATGTGGAAATCTAACATTAAAAAAGTAAAATGTAATGTTAACGGTACACACAAATCATTATATGTTTGTACTTCTTGTCTGAGATCCAATAAAGTTGAAAGAGCATAAGAAGTATTATATGCATAGTAAGTTCGAGCTGTCAGTTTTCTGACAGCTCTTTCTTGTTACCCAGTTCTATCGCTTACAGCAATACAGATTATATCCTAATATCAAAAATGCTATGATCAGCAATACTCCCACAATCGTTACAGGAATTAAAAGCATGAACAACATCCCTGCTGCTACCCAGAACAATATAAAGCCAACCAATTCACGCTGATCTCTTCTCATATTTTAACACTCCCCTTTCCGTATTTTTCAAATTTATTATTACAGCACAATGGTCATTAAATGACAAATTCTTTTTTGGTTTGAATTCGTTTTTCATTACAAATTGTATAAACGAACTTGTATAATTGTATTATACTGATTACCAACATACAGAAAGTTAATCTAAAAAAGAATCCATATATTATAATATATGAATTCCTATCTGAATTTTTCCAGATATTCTATTAGAAAAAGAACCCCGCCAAAGCTAATTCTACCCACTCTGTTATTGGGATAAAATAACTTTGATCAGAGTTCTTTTCAATAAGATTCTTTTAATAAATATTTATCGAATGATTATTCGTCCACCTTTTTCGGTTCTACTTCTTCCGGTTCGATATGGAGCATGTCTTTCATTTCTTTTGCAGCGGCTTCTCTGGCTTCTTCTTCCATTGCTGCGCCTTCCGGATCTTTTTTGGCCTTTACCTGTTTCATAAATTTGTTTACAAAATCCGGTATCATATCCAGAAGTTTTGAAATATTGTCGTTGTCTTTGACACTGACCATTTTTGTCACGCCATCCTGGATGACTAATACGGCAGCCGGAGATACTTTTCCGCCGAGACCGCCACCACAGTTTCTTTTCTTTTCTCCGGTAAAGGAACCGGCTCCAATACCAAAGGATACATCTACCAACGGCAGGATAATCGTCTCGCCAATCTGGATCGGATCTCCTACAACTGTCTTGGAAGTAAGAAAGCTGTCCATTCCTTTTACAAGGGATGTTACGGTTGTTTCAAATGAATTATCTGTCATGGGTTAGTTTCCTCCATTTTTACTTTTTTTAATCGCTCCAAGAAATTTTCTGAAGTCTTTTTGGGATAATAATCGGATGACGAATACCAGCAGGTAAATGCCCCGTATCTTTCCGCGGATCATAAATGTTCCGTCTATATACATGTCCTCTGTTTCAAAATCGCCCTGCAAATGGAACTCTTCGTAATAATACAGAAAATACAGGTTGCTGACCGCGCCCAGTACTTTTCCGGTCGTAGATGGATCTGCAAAGCCAAAGATAAGGTCTGTTTTCAACATCCTTGGGCGAATCCGATAGAGCAGCTTTTGCAAAGGCGGCCAGATCATTGCCAGTGGATGCCAGGTCTGCATCAGTGACCAGGCTGTTTTTACTTTCTTTAGGATATCCTTCAGCTTTCCATTGCTTTCACTCTGTTCGATTGAATCCTCTGTATCATTCTGTTTTACCGTGTGCTGCTCTTTTTGCCCGGTAGTATTCTTACCACTACTTTTATTATCGCTGTATATGTTTTTATTAAGGGTGCCGTCTTCATTTTCTATGTCTAACGCAATTTTCTGTTTGAATGTATTGGACACACTCTCTGATTTCCCAACATCCGTATTTAAAACATGCGCTTCGACTTCTGGCTTTTGCTCAGAAATTATCTTTTCTTCTTCCGGCGACATCTTTACCGATGTATTCTGCATCGACTCTGTATCCAGATCTATCTTTTTCTGTAATTTTTCTCTTTTTTTTCGGAATAAATGTTGTTTTTTCTGTTTCTTTCGTGATCGTTTTTTTGCAGCCTTTTCTGCTTTTTTCTCCTTTCGTTTCTCTCGGTATTCCGCATCCAGCAGATGCGATCTACGCCAGAATAGCCGCAGTTCCATTTCGTTTGTTCCATCTCTCCGGTAAAACAGGAATTGGAACACCCGCAGAAACCAGTGTACCCGAACCCGATAATTTCCGGCACTGATATCTCCGCTTGCTTCGTAGCAGACAGGAATAAAAAGCAGACAGACTATGATCACTGCCAGAATGATCACAATGATCAGCAGAATCATTCCTATTACTTTCAATATGCTAAACAATAAAGCCATCGTTTACCTCATAGTTCTAGTTTTTCAGGGAAATGCATGCTGCTTTATCTGTATTACATACATTTCTATCCTTTATGGATTAATCAGCCTGACGGCTTATGCTAATTGAAAAAACTGATTATAATCAATCTTTCCATATGTTTCATATATTTCAGAAGTGATCTGTGTAATGATCTCATATCCGGATGCTTTGCTGGATGCCAACCCCACAATGCAGTAATCTCTGACCGGATAATTTTTCTGTAAAAAGATCAGAGACGACATCATCTGCAGTTTTCCCTGTCCATCCAGTGGCAGCAATAACAGATACACTTCTTTTTGAGCAACGTTATGCATGATTTTCCATTTGATCCGTCTCCAGTATTTCTCAAGTTTTGGATCGAGATAAATCTGCTCGCTCCACTCCATAACAGCTCTCCATTCAATTAAAAATATTTTTTCGTCCCCCAAAGATTACTTCTCTTCAGATCCAAGTACTCCTGATATGCTTTTTCCAGAATCTGTTTTTCGTTGGAAAATTTTAACAGATGATACGCTTCATGGTACTTGTAAAATCCTGCATCTACAAAATATTCTTCTCTCTGTGGTTTGCAGTAATAACTGTCGGCCATCATCAAATACCAGTGCACATTTTTCTCCACGATATTCTGAGGAATGGAAAATGTATATCTGCTTTTTCCCACATATTTAATGATTGTCGCATCTGCGCCTGTTTCTTCTTTGACTTCTCTTGTAGCAGTATCCTTATACTCCTCGCCCGGCTCTACAGTGCCTTTTGGAAGTACCCAGCCTTCATATCGGTTCTTGAAATTTTTATATAATACCAGGATCTTTCCTCGGAATATAACCACACCACCACAGCTGGTTGCCTGTATCATCGCAAGACCTCCTGATGTGGTAATCTACTTCCTTAAAGTATACCCCTTTTACCAAAAGTTTACAAGTACAAGCCCCCTTTTTCTGAATATTCATAAGGTTCAGTAAAAAATCCTCAGGATATTTTCTGATTCGCCGTTCGTCAATCATGCGAGCATGTTGTCTCTCCTGCGCTCATTATATCCTGAGGATTTCTTATTTTTATATAGTCCCTCTAAACAGTACTGACTATATCCAGTTTTTTATCGTTGACAAATCGTTTCTATTTCGACAAATAATGCATCTCTGAGAACTCACTGTTACTGGCATATTTTCTATAAATTTTAACCAATCATTTTTTATTATTCAGGTTAAAATATTTATCAAATACTTTCTTGGTTACTGGTACTGCTGATGCGCTTCCGGAATCGCCGTCTTCTACGATTACTGCAACCGCAATATCGTCATAGCCCTCTTTGGAACCGTAGCCAACAAACCAGCCATGACTCTTTCCATCATTTCCGTATTCTGCCGAACCAGTCTTTCCTGCGGCTTGATAGCTCTGTCCGGAAAGCTTTGTTCCGGTTCCATCTGCCACAACGCCCTGCATCAGTGTCTGCAAATAAGATGCTTCGTCTTCGGTCATCAGGGAACCATATTCGGATGACTTCCAGGATTTGACCGTAAATCCACCGTCATTTTCTACATGATCCAGTATATATGGTTTCATCAAAACGCCTTTATTATCTATGGCAGCTGCGATCATTGCCATATGCAGCGGCGTTACCAGTGTATTGCCCTGTCCGATGGCTGTCTGCATGATCTCACTGGTTCCCGCATCGGATCCTAATGAGAAACGGCTCTTGGATGAAGTTACCGTTGTCGGAAGGTCCTGATTAAATAACAGGTCACTGGTCAGATCCGCATATTTATTCAGATTCAGTCCGAGACCGATGGTGGAATATGCTCCGTTACAGGATTTGGCAAATGCAGTTGCCAGATCTTCCTGCCCATGGGATTTGTTGCCATAACAATGAATCGTTACACCGTTTACTTCTACTTTTCCATTGCAGTCAAAAGAAAACGTATTATTTTTACCGTTTTCACGGATATATTCCAGTGTTGTAACAATCTTGAACGTAGATCCCGGCGGATACAGCCCTTGCGTTGCGCGGTTCAGCAATACAGTGGAACTGTCATCGGATACGATGTCGTCCCAGTTATCCTGAATCGTATTCGGGTTAAAGTCCGGTTTGGATACCATGGCAAGAATCTTGCCGGTGGACGGCTGAAGAACGACCACTGCGCCACGTTTATTCCCAAGGGCATCACTGGCGGCTTTCTGGACTTCATAATTCAAAGTTGTAATAACCGTATCTCCCTGATTTTTCTCATCTTTCAGATCATTGACCAGCTGCTCTGCAAAAAACGAATGTGATCGCAACAGACTGAAATTTGCCTGCAATTCGATACCGGACATGCCGTTGCTGTCAAATCCTACCGCATGGGCAAACAAGTTTTTATAAGGATATTCCCGGGTCTGCGTACCGTTACCAGAAACCTTCGTAGTCGCCAGCGTCTTTCCATCTGCTGATTCGATATCTCCACGGATAATATGCTCCGCATATAACTGCAAACGTGGGTTGTATGCATTGTTGATTACTTCGTCACTTTTAAATACCTGAAAATAGATAAAGTATGCAATCAGGATCAGAAATAATGCCATAAAAATGTACGCTACAATGGCAAATTCTGTGTTTCTGCCGGATTTTTTCCGGATAGATTTTGCTGATGTAGTTCCTGCAGCTCCTCTTCTACCTGTCCCAGCAGAAAATCGGGACGTTCTTTTGCTGCTATTATATTCGGAATGTTCCTCTAAACCTGGCGTTTTACCAGAGGTCTTCGATGTCGTCCTCGTCGAAGCGTGATTTCTTTCCTGACTTTGGCTTTTGCGTGTCGTATTTTGACGGTTCTGTTTTGTTGACCGGTCCAGATCTATGATATCCACCGACCGGTTCTGTTTTCCGCGGTTTTGAGATTGGTTTTCTCTTTTCATCGGATTCTCCTTCATCTTCATCCTGTCTTAAAATATATAAGCCCTGAATGATTGCAAACATGATCATCGTACAAAACAGGGAACTTCCACCGTAGCTGATAAACGGCAGGGTTACGCCTGTGGATGGAATACACTTGATTACGCCACCGATGGTAAGAAAGACCTGTATGCCGTACACGGTGCCAAGTCCAAGTGCGATCAGCTTATAGAACTGATCCCGGATCTGCATGGCAATGTTCAGTGTCATCAAGTAACAGCTGAAGCATACGAGTATGATACAGATAGCAAAGATACCACCCATTTCTTCTGAGATCGCAGCAAATACAAAGTCAGATTTACCTACGGGGATTTTCTGCGGCATACCCTGGTATAGTCCCATGCCGACCCAACTTCCTGTTCCGATGGCAAATAACGAATGCGCCACCTGATAGCCACCTTTATCGATAACTGCAAACGGATCTTTCCATGCTGCCACTCGTACCCGTACATGGGAAAATATTTTCGATGCGCCGATGGCAGCCACGGCTCCAAGTCCAAGTCCGGCGGCCAGATAACCGGCATTTCTCGTCGCCACGTACAGCATTACCACATAGGTAACAAAGAAGATCAGTGCTGCGCCAAGATCCGTGGATACTACAAGGATCACGACATGGATTGCCGCGATCACGGTTGTGATCATAACCTGTTTAAAGCTTTTTACCTCATACAGCATACATGCCACGAAAAAAACAAAGATGATCTTGATAAATTCCGATGGTTGTACAGTAATGCCCGCCACGGTAAAGGAAAGCTTCGCACCACCAGTGATCCGGCCAAGTCCCAGTACTGCTCCCAGTGCAAGGATTCCGAGTATCGCATAAAACCAGGTAAATCTGCGCAATGCTTTCATCTTTCGGATCAGTAACGGAATGAAGATCGTAATAACAGCTGATATGCATCCGATCTCAAACTGTCTGACCGCGGAATCAAATCCAAGCCGGGTCAGTATGATAAATCCGATGAGCATCAGCATACACATATGATTTACGATCAGCTGCGCTGCACGCTTATATATTTTTTTATAGATGATGAACAAAAATAATACGAATGCTACCTGTGCTGCATAAAAGATCAGCGCCTTTATCTCCATCGTCGATACAAAGATCACGATATACGCATCCAGATGGATCAGAAACATACATGCCGTCTGTCGATGATAGATGCGCTGGGCGCGCTCGCTTTCCACTGGATGTTTTAACACGCTGTAACTGAAAAACGTATAAGCTGCAAACAGGATGATCATCAAATATTTGGATAGTTCAGCAATTAAATGTACCATAGAATGTTTTATTCCACTCCCCGTTTAAAGTGCCCGTTGGTATAACGGTTTTCCCATTTCTTCAGATCCGCCGGCTGTCCATTTTCATAGATTGCCGTGTAATCTGACAGGATCTGTCTGACTTCTTTTGCAGATTCCGCAAGAAACTCCAGTCGGATTGATGCAAAGCCAAGCTTCTGTATCTTGTCCGCATGTCCGAACAGATACAACGGCTGACTGTTATATATGGTATTATAACAATCCGGACAGTGCTGTGCGATTAAAAATTTCTTAAAATAACGGTCTTGCAGAAAAAGTGTCTCTTCTTTCGACTGTTTTTTGCGACAGACATCAAAATTTTTATAGATACACTGTGCGGTATGCATAACAGGAATCCAACCATAGAGGATTATTTCGGTATGTTCGTTCCCTCTGTGACGGAATTCTTTTTCGTTCAATTCAAATGGCGCCGTTACCAGGTCACATCCTTCTGCTTCCAGTGTCTGTATTGCTTGATCAGAAAAGCTGTACAAACTGTGATCTGCGATCACTGGCAGCTTTTCCGGAAGCGTTTCTTTCGCAAATCCCAGTGTGTCAATGCTACGGATCAGCACGCCATCAAATGCACAGTCCAGAAAAGCAGGCAGATGTTCGATAAAAGCATCTTCTCTGTCTTTTCTTAAGATAAATGGGAATGCATATATTGCCTGTTTCCCTGCAGTATGGATCTGCTGTACGGCTGCCTGCATCTTTTTCCAGTCACTGCGCAACGAATCGTCATCCAGATAAACCGCTTCTACTGCGGAATACTTCAAAACTTCTGCCAGCTGCTGGCTGTTGCGAACCAGAACGCTTAATTTCCAGTCTGTTTGGATCTGTTTACTGTTATTGTCTAAAGCCTGTGATTTAAAAATAACAGCTGCTTCTTTAGAATGCGCTGTCCATTCTGTTGAAATAGACTTTGGACGCTGACCATTTGCAGGCAATTCCCTTTTATAAGAATCCAGCAATTTCTCTGTCAACTGTTCCAATGCTTCCCTGCGAAGCTCGTTCAACAGTTTTACGGGCAGAAATGCATCTTCGGATAATTCCAGTTTTATATCTTTAAGATCAAACGGTGTATTTCCTGTCTTTTTCAGACGATCACAGACATCCTGATACTGCAATGGCTGTTTCTGCGCCTGCATGACTTTTGTACCGTTATAGACAATTGTACTGTCATGATTTCCAGTCGAAAGCTCTATTATAGCAGGCTGCCCCGTGATCAGCTGAACATGAGCTGATACAGGAATTTTTGATGTTGATATGCGCTTAACATTTTTAGACAAATTTACTTTTTCTTCCGTCAGACGTTCCTTATCGATATTCTTTTGCAAATCGCTGCTTGCTTTTTTTAAATTACTCTTATCTGCTTTCTTAGAGTAACGTTCATTTCCTTTTCCTGAACTTTCCTCTGTAAAAGCATTCTCACTATTCTTTCCGGAACGATGCGCTGAGGTTGTTAGCGACAGAACAGATTTGTCATTTCGTTTTTTATAATACCCTTCCGTAAATCCATTCCGGTTTCCAAGAGACAGCAAGGCATCGATATCTTTTTTCTCCGCATGCTGATAGGTCTCTCCAGATTCCAGAATGTCCATATATTTTCGGTAGATTTCTGTAACGCCTACGGCGTATTCCAGCTGTTTCATACGACCTTCAATCTTGTAGGAAAATACACCTGCTTCTGCCATGAGGGGAAGCAGATCCAGTGTACAGAGATCTTTCGGACTGATGGGATAAGGCTGTTTCCGGTTATAAATATCGCCTTTTGCATTGGTTACCTGATAGCTGAGACGACAGGGCTGCGCACAGCGTCCACGGTTTCCACTTCTTCCACCCAAAAGACTGCTGAGCAGACACTGCCCGGAATAACAGTAACACAATGCGCCGTGCACGAAGCTCTCTATCTCCATTCCTGTCTCCTGATAAATGGAAGAAATCTCCTGCAAAGATACTTCTCTAGCTGTCACGATCCGGGAAATACCAAGCTGCTGCATCTCTCTGGCGCCATAAACGGATGTTCCTGACATCTGCGTGCTGCCGTGCAGAGGAAGCTCCGGGAAATGATTGTGCAGAAAAGAAGTAACGCCAAGATCCTGTACGATGGCAGCGTCCAGTCCGTGGCGGTACAAAGGTTCCATATAATCATACAGATATTTTTCCATTTCAGCATTTTTAACCAGCGTATTTACCGTAAGAAAAATCTTTTTTCCATGCAGATGGGCATAGTCCAACGCTTCAAACAGCTGTTCCTGATCAAAGTTTTTCGCATATGCCCTCGCACCAAACAGATTTCCCCCAAGATATACCGCATCTGCACCGGCATCAATGACGCCTTTACAGATTTCCAGCGAGCCGGCCGGCGAAAGCAGTTCCAGTTTTCTCATAAATCATGTCCTTTCCTGACAATATATAATGTTATTTTCATTCATTCCTTAATCCAAAATGTCGGTAGGCACGCTCTGTGGCAACCCGGCCTTTCGGAGTTCGATTTAACAGATCATTTTTAACAAGAAAAGGTTCGTACACATCTTCAATCGTACCGGAATCTTCTCCGATTGCGGCTGCAAGGGTATCCAGTCCCACCGGTCCGCCGTGAAATTTTTCAATGATCGTAAGCAGGATATTCCGGTCACTTTTATCCAGTCCCAGTTTGTCTACTTCCAGTAAATCCAGTGCAAAAGCAGCTACCTCCTGCGTGATCACGCCATTATAACGCACCTGGGCAAAATCACGGACACGACGCAACAGACGGTTTGCCAGTCGTGGCGTTCCACGGGAACGGGAAGCCATTTCATGGGCGCCTTCACTGTCGATCTCTACCTGTAATTTCGCCGCCGAATGAATGATGATCGTCTCCAGTTCCTCTGGCGTATAGTATTCCAGATGGTGTACTACACCAAAACGGTCTCGCAACGGTGCGGAAAGAAGACCGGCTCTTGTCGTTGCTCCGACCATGGTAAATTTTGGAAGATCCAGACGAATAGAACGAGCAGTTGCGCCTTTTCCTACCATGATATCAATGGCAAAATCTTCCATTGCAGGATACAGAACCTCTTCTACCTGACGGTTCAGGCGATGGATCTCGTCAATAAACAGGACATCCCCCTCCTGCAGATTACTGAGGATCGCAGCCATCTCTCCCGGCTTTGCGATCGCTGGTCCGGAAGTAACTTTCATATGTACACCCATTTCGTTTGCAATGATGGATGCCAGCGTCGTCTTTCCCAGTCCCGGCGGTCCGTAGAACAGAACGTGATCCAACGGCTCTCCTCGCATCTTTGCAGCTTCTATATAAACCCGGAGGTTGTTTTTGATCTTTTCCTGACCGATATATTCATCCAGAGACAGGGGGCGCAACGAGGTTTCTGTTTTAATATCCTCTTCCTGAATCTGGGTAGAAATCACACGTTTTTCCATTCTACTTGATTCCTTGTTTTATCTTTCTATTACTAACGATTCTAAAAATATCAATGTTATTGTTTCAACATCTACTGTAGCAGTACATCTGTTCCGATTTTATTTATATGTTATCTTTCAGTATGCTCATATATTTTTACAAAATAGTACGGAAAATACTTTTTCATAGTTATTTATACCGCCAGCTGAAGGCTACGGCATGATTTAATATCTATAAAAAAGCCATATTTTTCAGAGCAATTTTCAAAATATCTTCCACAGACATCGTATCTTCCACAACAATATCTTTCAGCACATCTGCGGCCTCTCCTGCGGAATAGCCAAGGGAGACCAGTGCCTCCTGTGCTTCTTTTAACAATGCTTTTTCCGGTGCGGACGCTCCTGTATCCGCAATGTCCAGTTCTTCCTCTGGCAGGATCGATGCCAGATCCACCTTATCTTTCAATTCGATGATCAGCTTCTGTGCTGTTTTGATACCGATGCCCGGCGCTTTGGCGATGGCTTTTGCATTATCGCCGGAAACGGCAACACATAGTTCTGTCGGTGACAGTGCCGACAAAATTCCAAGAGCACCTTTCGGACCGATACCGCTTACATTTAACATCATCTTAAACAACCGCAGTTCTTCCCGGTTCTGAAAGCCGAACAGGGAAAAGCAGTCTTCTTTTACATACAGATAGGTATAGATCTTTACTTCTTCTCCCAACTGCGGCAGACGGTCTATGACAGAAACCGGTACATCAATCTGATATCCGATGCCATGATTGTCGACCACGATATGTGTTGTTTCTACTTCTTCTAATGTTCCTTTTATATAGGAATACATACCTGTATCTCCGTTTC
Organism: uncultured Roseburia sp.; assembly: GCA_900557275.1. Next base: position 81,093 of record USRX01000006.1, on the reverse strand, counting down.
CTTCGTTCTGTTTCTTAGCACTTGTATATTAATAACAGTATCATTTACTCTACACTAGTACAAACTACTTATAGTCATATCAAGTCCATAGTGTAAAAATACTTTTTTCATGACTATTTCGTCATCGTATCAAAATCTGATGCATCTGCGCCTTTGACTTCGACCACGACTTTGTTTGGCAGACATACGATAGTCTCGCCTTCTTTGGAGATTGCTTTCTGATCCACACAGATCTGATCCGGACAATCTGCTTCGGTAACATCTGCCTTGCAATCTTTGATGATAAGATGGTTTGTCTCTTTTCCAGCAATGATAATGGGAATCTCCTGATCTTTGGTCAGATCATAGGTTCCATATTCTTTTCCGGCAACAGTTACGGTTACCGTTCCTCCCTTCGGCTTTTCCCGTGTGTAAAAAACGGCTGCAAAAATGGCCAGCGCTGCTGCTATGATAACCAGAATCAGCAGATCTCTTTTCTTGAATTTCCTGACGGTATCCATTAAACCATCTCTCCTATATAATAGAATCCACGACACTCTTTCAGCTCTACATCAACAATCTTTCCGATCAGATTTTCACTGCCTGCGAAGTGTACAACACTGTTATTGCTCATGCGACCAGTTACCAGATGTTCGTCCTGCTCATTGACAGACTCCACCAGAATCTTCTGTGTGCTTCCTGTATACTGCCCCGATTTTTCAGAAGCATGCTTCTGTACCAGCTTTAACAGACGGTCAAATCGATTTTTTACAACATCTTCCGGAATCTGATTATCCATAGAAGCTGCCGGCGTACCGGTTCGTTTGGAATAGATAAAAGTAAATGCGCTGTCGTATTTTACTTTGTCTATCACATCTAATGTCTCTTCAAAATCTTCTTCTGTCTCTCCCGGAAAACCTACGATAATATCGGTTGTGATCGCAATATCCGGAATTGCTGCACGGATACGGTCAACAAGTGCAAGGTACTGCTCTTTCGTATAGCGACGGTTCATCTTTGTAAGAATGTCTGTACTTCCGGACTGCAACGGCAGATGAATATGTTTACAGATCTTTTTCGATGCAGCCATTACCGCGATCAGTTCATCGGAAAGATCCTTCGGATGAGAAGTCATGAAACGGATGCGTTCCAGTCCCTCAATCTTTTCAATCTCCTGTAACAGCTGTGCAAAAGTCATCGGATGCTCCAGTGTCTTTCCGTAGGAATTTACATTCTGTCCCAGAAGCATGATCTCAATAACGCCATCTTTTACCAGTGCTTCGATCTCATGGATGATCTCCTGAGGTTCCCGGCTGCGTTCCCGTCCTCTGACGTAAGGCACGATACAGTAACTGCAGAAATTGTTACAGCCAAACATGATGTTGACGCCGGATTTGAAACTATATTTCCGCTGGTTTGGCAGATTTTCTACAATCTTATCGGTTCCTTCCCAGATCTCTACGGTCATTTTATTGGACTCCACTGCTTTCACATACAGTTCTGCAAACTGAAACAGATTGTGAGTTCCAAAGATCAAATCTACAAAACGATAGCTCTGCTGAATCTTTTTTACAACTTTTTCTTCCTGCATCATACAGCCGCACATGGCGATCATCATATGCGGATTTTTCTTTTTGTATCCATGAAGATAGCCCAGTTTTCCATATACTTTATTGTTTGCATTTTCCCGCACGGTACAGGTGTTGTAAATAACGAAATCTGCTTCTTCTGTCTCTGCCGGAAGATAACCGATCGTCGTTAGGATGCCTGTCAGTTTTTCAGAATCTCTTGCATTCATCTGGCAACCAAAGGTTTTTACAAAAAAGGTAAGTTTATGTCCGGCTTCCGCTTCCATCTTTTTTACATAGGAAGCTGCTTTCGCGATAAAATAATACTGCCTCGCCGGCTCTTCTGCCGGAGCTTCTTCTGTTAAATCTATATCATCTATAATATGTTTCAATTCCATCTGATTTGAGAAATCAATACTTGTATCCATTCTGTTTTCCTTTCGTCCATGTGTTCGATTCTTCATTATAGCTGATATATTATCTTTTTTCAATATTTATTAATGAAATAAACATAATGCCTTTGATATCTGGGTTGAAGCTGCATTTCCGGATGTTTACGATGTATTTTTTTATTTATAATGCAGAAAAAGCAAAAGAGACGATATTTGCCAAATTATCATCTCCTTTAACTCTTTATTGAAACACTTTTATAACGGATTGCTCATCATGAAATCAAATTACATTTTCATACTCTAGTAAAAATAGAGGTTTACATTTTTATGCATAGCTCGCAATACATCTTCCAGCGCATGGATGATATTTTTTCGTGCTGTGATCTCGAATGGCAGGTTTTTCTGAGAATAATTGGCATTCACTGCCTTTCCCACAAACAGATTTACGGTCGTGCATTCATCGATCAGATAATTTGCGATTTTGGATGCCCCGTTTTCTTTTGCCAGCTCATCAAACAGATCAAGTGATACGTCATCCTGCGTATACTGCTGCAAGAGTTCGATCACATGGTTCAACGTGATCACGCCTTCTGTTACAAGATCTATTCCCCGTATTTTTGAAGTCGGCGGAATGACCGGATCCAGATTGTCCACGGACATGACCAGATCTTCCCGCAATTCTCTGGCAACAATCTGGCTGGTAATGCCGCCACTCACAATCTTAATGCCCTCCTGTCGGATAAAATCACGTACCATACGGCTGTCGTCTGCCTTGTTTTCCGGCGGACCGGTCATAATATTTACCACTTTTTCTTCTATGATACGGGCAACGGCAATGGTCGTATCATCTCCCGGTTCCTGCAGATACAGATCATCGCATGCCTGATTGATCATGCCTGCCATGTGGGAGGCAGACTGCGTCTGTCCGTAGACTTTTAAAGCATATTCGGAAATATGTTTCCAGTCCCATCCGTAATTATACACATCTCCCGCACTGCATCCGATACAACCATCACTCATCAGCACAAACGCATCATGAATCTTTACATGAAAACGGTATTCCCGTATCTTTTTGCCTTCAATCTCACGCTCGACAAACGGGATTTTCTGAATCTCTCCATCCCGGATGAAAATGCAGCCCGGATTATCAAATTCCACCAGATATGCGTCGCCCGACTGAAAGATCTGTAAAATACTGAAAGTGGAATAGGCGACACCATTGACAGAAGATACCGGAAGGGTACGAGCAATGGTTGTTACCGCCTCATCAATCTTCAACTTATTGAAAAAAAGCGTGCCCAGAATCTTGGATGTCAATGTGGCCAGAATATTCGCACGGATACCACTTCCCATGCCGTCTGCCAGAATCAAAATCTTGGAATCATCCGTTGTGACAAGTTCTACTATATCACCACAGAGTTCTTCTCCGTGCTTGTTGAGACTCTTATATGCCATGTCTACATATACATTCATCTTCTACACCTCGTCTTCCAGAATGGAATCTCTCAACTGAGTCAGAATCGCTTTTGTCTCTGCCGTCGTTTCTCCTAAAAGACCGGCAATCTCCTGTGCTGTCTGCATCTGTTTATCAATAACAGACTGAGCCACTTCTACCGTTTTTAACTTACGACGCAGGATATGTTCTGCACGTTTTTCCTCTGCAGTTGCATCTTCAATGATTGCCAGACAGCTGTCAATATTATCGATATATACAACCGTAAGTACAACCGTCATATGATACATCGGCCACTGTACTTTCTTGTGAAGCACATTTTCTCCTGTTTTAAAGACAGATTCAAATTCTGTCGGATCAATAAAATCAAACAAATACATCTGCAGTGCTTTGCCCCTGGGTGTCTTAAAGATTTCAGCTGCTTTGCGGTTATACTCTGTGATCCGAAGTTCCCTGTCAAAGATCAGGATTGCATGTGGAGTAGTATCCAGAACTACATTTGCCTTAGAACGGGTAACTTCAAAGGTTCGCAGCAGACACATGGAAGGTTCTGCCTTTCCCTGATAGATTGCAATGGCTTTGTCTCGGCAGGTGGAATATCCGCAGGCGCCACAGTTAAACTCTTTCGTACTGTTACTTTTACCGATGGTTTTTAATATTTCCTGAATCTCTTCCTCCGTAGGAAGTTGTTCCTCTACCTGTTTACAACGGTAGGTGCGAACCATTTTTTCTTTTGGAAGCGGAAACGGAATCTCCGGCATCAGATGCAATGCTGAATTTTCAATATCCATGCGGGCTTTAAAACGGTATCCTCTGCGTTTATCCACTCCAGGACCATTGACACAGACGCCATCACAACAGTCCAGCTCAATAAAACAGTTTTTGATATAACCGCGTTTCATACTGTGAAGCATTTCCCGGCAGTTTCCAAGTCCATTGACAGAAATATCCAGATATTTCCCCAGTCCTCCGGCTGCTTTTACAGAACGGATGATACCACAATTGACGGCATACAGCTGATTAACCTGTGGATCCGGATTTGCAAATGCTGCTTCCTCACATTCCATCAAATCTATGCCCTCTTCTTCCAGCCACTGCTCCAACTCATTAAATTCAATAACTGCATCGATCACGCCTCTTGTCCGCGGGTCAAGCTCTGCCTCCATTTTTTTCGCTACACAGGGACCGATAAATACGATCTTAACATCCGGTCCCATCACTTCCCGGATCATTTTTCCATGAGCCAGCATTGGTGAAATGATCGGTGCAAGGTACGGAATCAACTCCGGATAATATTTTTCTACCAGTGCATTTACCCCCGGACAGGTACTGGTAATGATATTTTCCATAGTTCCTTCTTCCACTAACCGCCGATATTCTTGTGTTACCAGTGCCGCCCCTTCTGCAGTTTCTCTGACCTGAGAAAAACCAAGTTTTAACAATGCAGCCACAATCTGACCGGTTTTTTCATAATGTAGCAGTCCTTTATAAGATGGATCCAGTGAAACAATGATCTGTTCTTTTCGGTACAGCATGCTTTTTACATACGCAAGATCTGACTCAAATGTCTTGGCATTCTGCGGACAGACTTCCATACAGTGACCGCAATATACACACAGATCCTGCATGATCTGCGCTCTGCCGCCTTTGACCCGAATCGCCTTTACCGGACAATGCCGCAGACATTTGTAGCAATGGGCACAGGATGCATCCTGAAAATTAATAACATTCATAACGATTCCTCCACTTTTTCGGAAAATGTTTGACAAGTTTTTCCTGTTATCACGGGCTCATCCGATCCGTATGGCAATGCATGAGCATCCGTTTTTATCTAAAAAAGGAATCGGAAGTACGAAACTTCCGATTCCTGTAACAATTACTCACATTTCGACACAAATACCATTTTTCTATATCCAGATAACGTTAAATGCCTTCTTATGCTTATACATCCTATTTATTGATGGTCCGTTTCACATATGTTGTGTGCAGTAATTCATGTGCTTTATGGCTGCCCGGTTTTTCCAGATAAGTATCATAAAGCTCAATAATTGCCGGATTCTCATGAGATTTTCGAATCGGATTGTTTTTATCAATATTATACAATACTTCTGCACGTTTTGCACGGATATCTACGGTGTTGCGTACGTATCCCGGCTGCTGAGGCTGACCGCCGCCATTGATACATCCGCCCGGACATCCCATAATCTCGATGAAGTGATAATCTGCTTCTCCGCTCTTTACTTTATTCAGAAGCTCTCTTGCATTGGAAAGTCCGGATGCAATGGCAACTTTTACTTCCATGCCTGCTACATTATAAGATGCTTCTTTGATACCTTCCATACCACGAACATCCGTAAAATCAAGAGCTGCAAGCTCTTCGCCTGTCAGTTTTTCTACGGCTGTACGAAGGGCTGCCTCCATAACTCCGCCGGTAGCGCCAAAGATAACAGCTGCTCCTGTTCCAAGTCCAAGCGGCATATCGAATTCTTCGTCCGGTAATGTCTCAAACTTAATGCCTGCACGGTCAATCATTCTTGCAAGCTCTCTTGTTGTCAGTGCGATATCTACATCCGGTACGCCCGCACCATTCTCATCGTCACGTCCGATTTCAAATTTCTTTGCAGTACATGGCATGATGCTGACTACAACCATTTTCTCTTTCGGAATGCCCATCTTCTCAGCATAGTAAGATTTTGCGATGGCGCCAAACATCTGCTGCGGAGATTTGCAGCTGGACAGGTTTTCTGTCATATCTGGGAAATAGTGCTCACAGTATTTGATCCAGCCCGGAGAACATGATGTGATCAGAGGCAGTTTGCCGCCATTCTGCACACGATCCAAAAATTCATTTGCCTCTTCCATAATGGTAAGGTCAGCAGAAAAATTGGTATCAAATACTTTATCAAATCCAAGTCTGCGTAATGCAGCAGCAAGTTTGCCTTCTACATCTGTACCGATTGGATAATCAAACGCTTCTCCCAGAGCTGCGCGAACAGCAGGCGCTGTCTGTACGACAACATATTTTTCCGGATCTGCGATTGCGTCAAATACTTCTTTGGTATTATCCTTTTCATAGAGAGCTCCTGTCGGACATACTGCGATACACTGTCCACAGGAAACACAGCTTGTCTCGCTCAGATTCATATCAAATGCAGAACCGATATAAGTTGCAAATCCACGCTCATTTGCGCCGATAACACCGATTCCCTGTGTTTTTTCACAAGTTGCTACGCATCGACGGCAGAGGATACATTTATTGTTATCTCTTACCATATGTGCGGCAGAGGTATCTAAAGCATACTCGATTCTTTCGCCATCATATTTTGTCTCGTCATCAATCTTATAATCATGACAGAGTTTCTGTAATTCACAGTTACCGCTTCGTACACAGGAAAGGCACTTACGGTCATGAATGGAAAGAAGAAGCTGTAATGTTTTTCTTCTGGACTCGATAACTTTTGGTGTATTGGTCCATACTTCCATTCCTTCATTGATCGGGTATACACAGGCTGTAACCAGTGTTCTTGCCCCTTTTACTTCTACGACACACATTCTGCAGGCGCCGATCTCATTGATATCCTTCAGGAAACATAAAGTAGGAATCTCAATATTTGCGAGACGGGCAGCCTCAAGAATTGTTGAACCTGCCGGTGCTGATACTTCAACACCGTTTATTTTAATTGTAATATTTTCCACTGATGATCCCTCCATTACTCTTTGTAAATAGCGCCGAAACGACACTTATCAATACATGTACCACATTTTACGCACTTATCAATGCTGATGATGTGTGGTTCTTTGATATTACCTGCAATGGCATCTGCCGGACAGTTCCGTGCACATAACGTACAACCTTTGCATTTTGCGGGATCAATCTTATATGTAAGAAGTTCTTTACATACGCCTGCAGGACATTTTTTGTCTACTACATGCGCAACGTACTCATCTCTAAAGTAACGCAGTGTGGAAAGAACCGGGTTCGGTGCAGTCTGTCCCAGACCACAGAGTGCATTATCTTTGATGTAGTAGCACAGTTCTTCCAGTTTATCCAGATCTTCCAGTGTAGCTTTTCCGGAAGTGATCTTCTCGAGCATCTCAAGAAGACGTTTGGTTCCGACACGACATGGTGTACATTTACCACAGGACTCATCTACCGTAAACTGCAGGAAGAATTTTGCGATATCTACCATACAGGTATCTTCATCCATAACGATCAGGCCGCCGGAACCCATCATAGAACCAATGCTGATCAGGTTGTCGTAATCAATCGGAATATCAAAATGCTCTGCCGGGATACATCCGCCGGACGGACCACCGGTCTGGGCAGCTTTGAATTTTTTGCCATTCGGGATACCGCCGCCGATCTCTTCGATAACGGTACGAAGTGTTGTACCCATCGGGATTTCAACAAGACCTGTGTTGTTGATCTTACCACCGAGCGCAAATACTTTTGTTCCTTTGGATTTTTCTGTACCCATGGAAGCAAACCACTTCGGTCCGTTGATGATAATCTGCGGAATGTTTGCCCATGTCTCAACGTTATTTAAAATAGTAGGACATCCGAACAGACCTTTGACAGCCGGGAATGGCGGTCTTGGACGCGGCTCGCCGCGGTTACCCTCAATAGATGTCATAAGAGCAGTCTCCTCGCCGCATACAAATGCGCCGGCGCCAAGACGAAGCTCAATATCAAAATCAAATCCACTGTCAAAAATATTTTTGCCTAACAGACCATACTCTCTCGCCTGACCGATAGCAATCTGAAGACGTTCTACTGCAATCGGATACTCCGCTCTTACATAAATATAACCCTGGGAAGCTCCAATAGCATAACCTGCGATCGCCATAGCTTCCAGAACAACGTGCGGATCACCTTCCAGTACGGAACGGTCCATAAATGCGCCCGGGTCGCCTTCATCGGCGTTACAACAGACGTATTTCTGTACATTTCCACGATTGCCCGATGCAAATCTCCATTTCAATCCGGTCGGGAATCCAGCACCACCACGACCTCTCAGTCCGGAATCCAGAATCGTCTGGATAACTTCATCCGGAGTCATCTCTGTCAGAACTTTTCCAAGGGCTTCATATCCGCCGGTTCCGATATATTCATCAATCTCTTCCGGATTGATAACACCACAGTTTCGAAGAGCAATTCTGTGCTGTTTTTTATAAAAGGCTGTCTCATTGAGAGATTTGATGCCCTCCGGAGTCTCAGCATCATGATATACAAGACGTTCTACCACACGTCCCTTCAGCAGATGTTCTGATACGATTTCCGGAATATCTTCCGGTCTTACCTGAGAATAAAAGACTGCTTCCGGATATACGACCATGATCGGGCCTTCTGCACACAGACCATGACATCCTGTTTTAACAACTGCAACTTCATCCTGCAGTTTGTGATTTTTTAATTCATTTTTTAATACCTGAATGACCTGCTGGCTTCCAGATGAAGTACATCCGGTTCCGCCGCAAACCAATATATGTGAACGATACATAGTAACCCAACCTCCTAAATATTGTCATTCTCATGAAGCATATATCTGTCTACTACATTGCCTCTGACAATATGCTGATCAATAATATCCAGAGCCTTCTCCGGATTTACTTTCACATATGTGATCTTTTCTTTTCCCGGCTCGTATACTTCTACGATAGGCTCGTACTGGCACAGGCCAATACATCCGGTCTGTGTTACTTTTACATGCTCAAGTCCTCTTTTCTGAACTTCATCAGAAAGAGTTTTCAGCACTGGTCTGGCACCGCTGGCAATTCCGCAGGTAGCCATTCCAACTACGATTCTGGTACTGTCATTATCATCTGAGCGAAATCCGATGCTTCCCTGCATCTTCTCTCTGATCGCTCTTAATTCTTCCAGTGATTTCATAAAAAACCTCCATATTAATTCGCATTTCCATCAACTTCTGCTTTATTTTCCTCTAAATATTCTGTCAAAAACTGATACACCTCCGGTTCGGAAAAGGAAACCTCTCCTAGAATCTCCCGGAGCTGTCTGGTATCCAGCTCAAATTCTTTTTCATCTACCTGATAACGATACACAAAATCCGTATCCGGATGACCAGTAAGGATCGCAAGCATCGTATCGGTAATATTTCCAAGTGGCATACAGTCAATATGATCGGTATGATAGGAAGCACTGATACAGGTTCCTTTTCCCGGTTCTGACTGCAGATCAAAACTGCCGCCGGTACATTCCGCTGACTGTTTCAGAAAGGGAATTCCCAGTCCGATCCTGCGTGTGGTACGGGAAGTGAAAAAGGGATCTGTCGCTGCTGCAACCTGCTCTTTTGTCATTCCGCATCCGTCGTCACGGATCGCCAGTTTCATAAGATGTGCTTGTGTGTCAAAAGAAAGTATGATCTCAACCAGTGACGCATGCGCTCTTGTGGAATTTTGCACGATATCAAGAATATTTAAAGAAATCTCTGGCAGCATTATTCATATTTGGCAAGAATGCCGTCAATATCATCTACGGTAAGTCTGCCGTATACTTCATCGTTGACCATCATGACAGGCGCCAGTCCGCATGCGCCCACGCATCGACAGGCATCCAGCGAAAATTTTCCATCAGAAGTACATTCGCCGCCGGCAATGTTCAAAGTCTCCATCAGCTTATTATAAATATCGCCGGAGCCTTTTACATAACAGGCAGTTCCGAGACAAACGGAAATTTTGTACTTTCCTTTCGGGAAAAGGTTGAACTGCGAATAGAAAGTTGCTACCCCATAGATTTTTTCCATAGGTACATTCAATTTGTCAGAAATAATCTTCTGAACTTCATAAGGCAGATATCCATAGATATCCTGAGCCTTCTGCATAATCGGCATCAAAGATCCTTTTTCATCACGGAGTTCTTCGATTACCTGAAGAAGCTGTGCTTCCTGTTCCGGTGTCCCATTGAATGGAACAGTCTTTTTGTTTTCCAAAATTATCCCTCCTGTTTCTCCGATGTATGTAAATAAATACATCATGTCACTAATATTAGCACCAACCTGTACAATTTACAATAATTTATCTCAACAAAAATTGGTAATTTTTAAAAAGCTTTTTTGTGTATATGTATTAATCGGCGTACAATGATGCTATTGTTATAATAATAACAAGCTATTTTTGTTGAATATGCATAATTTTCATGCTATACTGAATGTGCAATTTATTGTACGCAATAAAATACATTACTTTCTGGAAATTACCTTAAATAACCAGATAAAGGAGATGCTCTATGCTCATATCAGAAATTATTTCTTTATTACATGCAGATATCCTGACAGCGCCAGATCATTTTGATACTGATATCCAGAATGCTTTCAGTTCTGACATGATGAGCGATGTTCTTGCTTATGCGAATGACCATACGATGCTGATCACGGGACTGACCAATCCACAGGCGATACGTACTGCAGAAATGCTCGACATCGACTGCATCTTATACATTCGCGGAAAACAGCCGGACTGCAATACGATCACGATGGCCCATACGAGAGGAATTACGATTCTGTCCACCCGACAGACAATGTTTAATACCTGCGGGATTTTATACGAAGCAGGATTGCGCGGAGGAACGATTAAAAATGGAAAATAAAATTTCTTTTCAATATGATGTAGACGGAAAAGATTTTACCCGTGCTGGCGAAGCCAGCAGCGATATGAAAAATAAATTAAAGACGATGAATCTGGATCCTGCTGTTGTACGCAGAGTTGCCATTGCCATGTATGAAGGCGAAATTAATATGGTCATCCATGCAGATGGCGGAACGATCGATGTAGATCTTTATCCAGAGCATCTGATGCTTACATTAAAAGATCAGGGACCGGGAATCCCGGACATTGACAAGGCGATGCAGGAGGGCTATTCCACTGCGCCGGACGAAATCGTCAGCCTCGGATTCGGAGCCGGCATGGGACTTCCTAATATGAAACGGGCTTCTGATGAGATGCAGATTGATTCTGTCCTTGGCGTAGGAACAACCGTTACCATGCGGATTAATTACTGATTCTGGAGTATTATCTTATGAGTAAGTTTTTTCATTCTGTCTATTTAAATGAAGAAAAATGCTGCGGATGCATTACCTGTCTCCGGCGCTGCCCTACACAGGCGATCCGTGTGAAGGAAAGAAAAGCCCATATCATCCCGGAATACTGCATCGACTGTGGCGAATGCGTCCGCCACTGCCCACATCATGCAAAAATGACAAAACGTGACAGTCCGGATGTGCTTCAGCAGTTTGAATATACTGTAGCGCTGCCTGCCCCGTCCCTGTACAGTCAGTATAATCACATGAATGATGTGAATATTATCCTGACAGCACTTTTAAGTATGGGATTTGATGATGTATATGAAGTCAGCGCAGGCGCTGAGTTAGTCTCCGATGCAAGCCGGAAATATGTAGCTGCACATCCGGAAGGCTGGCCTTTTATCAGTACCGCCTGTCCTACTATTGAACGTCTGATCCGGGTACGTTTTCCTAATCTCATTGATCATCTTCTTCCAATTCTCCCGCCGATGGAGATTGCAGCAATCGCAGCAAGAAAAAAGGCAATCCAGGACTCCGGTTTGATGGGAAGCCAGATCGGGATTATTTTTATTTCTCCCTGCCCTTCTAAAGTTACTTTTATCCAGGAACCATTAGGACTGAAAAAAAGTAATGTAGATGCAGTTCTCGCTATCCAGGATATCTATCCTCTTCTGCTCCCTCATATGAAACAGGCAGAAAAGCAGCCAAAATCTCTGGCAATGTCAGGAAAAATCGGCATCGGCTGGGGTATCAGCGGTGGAGAAGCCGCCGGTCTGCTTTCCAATAGTTATGTAGCTGCAGACGGTATCGAAAACGTAATCCGCGTGCTGGAAGATTTGGAGGACGAAAAATTCCCGGAGAACCTGCAGTTTATTGAATTAAATTCCTGTAATGGAGGATGTGTAGGCGGTGTACTGAACGTGGAAAATCCTTACATAGCGAAAGCAAAGATCAAACAGCTGAATAAATACCTCCCTGTCTCCAAACAGCGAGTAGAAGAATGTCCACAGTTGGAATCAAAAGAATTATTCTGGAATGATACCGTTACTTATGAACCGGTCTATCAGCTTGGCAACAATATGATTGAAAGCATGCAGCAGCTTTCCGAAGTGGAAAAATTGCTGCGTGAACTGCCACAACTGGACTGCGGATCCTGCGGCGCACCAACCTGCAGGTCATTGGCCGAAGATATTGTAAAAGGAAAATTAAATGCAAAAAAAGAGGACTGTATCTATCTGTTGCGGGATTATTATGATGCATTAAAGAACAGTCCGTTATTTAAGGAGGAAAAAAAGCATGACAATTAAAAAACTTCTGACTTCCGAACAATTCGAGGTAATCAGTCAGGGGAAAAATACAGACCAGGAGATCAGCGCCCCCTACTGCTGCGATTTGCTCAGCGTTGCCATGGGAAATGCGCCTGCAGGATGTGCATGGTGTACGGTTATGGGAAATATGAATACTCTTGCTGTTGCCTCCCTGACAGAAGCAGGATGTGTAATCTTATGCGGTGGAACCGCCATTGATGATAATATGAAATTAAAAGCAGAACTGGAAGGCATCACTCTTCTGCGTACGGAACAGCCGATTTTTGAGACAGCCCTCTGGATATATGAGCAGATCCATGAAAAACATTAGTTACGATTTTCATCTGCACTCTTGTCTGTCACCCTGTGGCGATGATGATATGACACCGGCAAATATGGTAGGCATGGCTGCCGTGATCGGTCTGGATGCTATCGCTCTTACAGATCACAACACCTGCCGGAACTGTCCTGCCGCGATCGCTGCCGGAGAATTATATGGTGTCACTGTCATGCCTGGCATGGAGCTTTGTACTTCCGAAGAAGTCCATGTGCTCTGTTTTTTTCCCGGTTTAGACGAGGCAATGGCTTTTGATGACTATGTCTATGAACAGGCATTGCCGGACATTGAGAATAATCCGCTGTTTTTCGGGAATCAGATCATTTACGATAAACAAGACGAAAAAGCCGGAACGCTGGAAAAGCTTCTGATCAGTGCCACTACAATCTCCTTTTCCCAGCTTCCTGCCCTGCTATGTCCTTATCAGGGGATCATGATACCGGCGCACATTGACAAATCAAGTAACAGTCTTATCAGTAACCTCGGTTTCATTCCGCCGGACAGTACGTTTCAGATTGCAGAACTGCATGATATCCGCCAGAAAGAGGATTTCTGTCAGCGATATCCCTATCTGAATGGATGTGGATTTCTGACTTCTTCTGATGCCCACTCCCTGAACGATATGAATGAACCGGTAAATCATATTTCTGTAGAGGAAGCCTCTGTTAAAGGTATATATGAGGCTTTGTTACGAGGAAACAGTCTAATATAAAACATCTACCTTGGTTTATCCTAATGTTAGAAAAAGACCATATAGCAGATTGAATTTCAAAAAATATTTTTTGATTCAATCTGCTATATGGTCTTTTTGAATATTGTTTTCTTTAGTGGAACTCTTATTTGGTATTAAGACCAACTAACGTTCTGACTATCTCACATATCCATTACGGACGAACCTGACCATTACCAAAAATAATATACTTGGTCGTAGTAAGCGCCTGAAGCCCCATCGGTCCTCTGGCATGCAATTTCTGCGTACTGATGCCGATCTCTGCGCCAAAACCAAATTCAAATCCATCGGTAAAGCGCGTGGAAGCATTGACATAGACCGCAGCTGCATCTACTTCATCCAGAAATTTCATAGCGTTTTCATAATTTTTTGTAATAATCGATTCTGAATGACCGGTGTTATATTTATTGATATGAGCAATCGCCTCATCTACATTGGATACCGTCTTCATGGAAATCTTATAATCCAAATACTCTTTTCCCCAGTCCTCTTCTGTTGCTGCGCCAATGCCGTCTGCTTTGGAAACAAGGTTCTCATCTGCAACCATGGTTACCTGTTTTTCCTGTAATTTTTTTGCCAGAACCGGCATGATCGCATCTGCGACTTTTTCATGGATCAAAAGGGATTCACAGGCATTGCACACTCCCACTCGCTGGGTCTTTGCGTTAAGAATAATATTGACTGCCATATCCAGATCTGCAGATTCATCTACATAGATGTGGCAATTTCCTGTACCGGTTTCAATAACCGGAATCGTGGCATTTTCTACAACAGACCGGATCAGTCCTGCACCGCCTCTCGGTATCAACACATCCACATATGCATTCATCTTCATAAATTTTGCTGTTGTCTCTCTGTCCGTATCTTCGATAATCTGAATATAATCCGGATTCAGTCCCATATCCTGCAGGGAATTCTGGATAGTATGTACAATGGCAACATTGCTATGAATTGCATCGCTGCCTCCCTTTAAGATCACAACATTACTGGTCTTAAAGCAAAGACCGAAGGCATCTGCCGTTACATTTGGACGTGATTCATATATGATGCCAACCACACCTAACGGCACTCTCTTTTGTCCAATCATCAATCCATTGGGTCTTTGTTTCATTCCCAGCACTTCCCCGATCGGATCATCCAGACCGGCAATCTGTTTTAATCCTTCTGCCATCTGTACGATACGATCCTTTGTCAGGCAGAGTCGGTCGATCAAACCGGATGGCATATTTTTCGCTTTTGCCTGTTCCAGATCTTTTTCATTTTCTTTCAAAATCTCTTCTGTATGCATGCACAGATCTTGTGCAATTTTACAAAGTGCTTCGTTTTTCTGAGTCGTTTTTATCCTGCCAAGCTCACGTTCTGCTGTTTTGGCTCTTTGACAGATTTCTAATAATTCCATACCGCCCTCCTGATTTTACTATTACATGATACATTATAAACACTAAAAAGAAGTTTCCCGTATCATACCTTTCATTTAAAACAATACAGTCGCTCTTCTGTACAGAGAAAATCCATCTTCAGATCTCTCCCCTGTGAAGGAAGCTGCTCAAACACAGAAGCTTCATACGCTACACCGATCAGTTTCTGATATTCATGAGTTGAAAAATAACGGTCATAATATCCTTTGCCATAACCCAGCCGGTTTCCGGCAAGATCGAATCCCAGCCCTGGAACCAATACGCAGGCATCCGGCCAGTCTGCGATTTCTTCTGTACACGGTTCCATAATATGAAAACTTCCCTCTGCAAAATCATACTCAAAATCATGGATTTCATAAAAGATCATGTCTTCTCCAAATACTTTTGGAAATGCGATAGCAATCCCTTTTTTCAGAAGCTCTTTCGTCAGTTCCAGAATATTTGCTTCATTTCCCAGCGGGTAATAACAATATACCCGTGAAATCTGTGATTTCTCAAACCATTCTACCAGCTGACTGCAAATCATTTGCGCTGCCTGCTTTCGTTCCTCTACAGAAAGACCTTTGCGGATCCCCTTTGCTTTTATGCGCAATTTCTTTTTTATCTGATCTAATTGTTCTGATATCTTCGGTTTTTCCTGATTTTGCCCGACTATATTTTTTGTCAAAAAATTCTCAGTTTTTTTTGAACTTCTTTTTTGCATACTCTTCTCCGAGATTTACGATACTTCCGTCTTTTTCAACCATATCAATATTATTCAGCTGGCTGACCAGATTTCTTTTTACACTTGCGATATACTCCTGGCGAAGCATCGCCTGCTCCTTTTTCTCAGCTTCCGTCAGACCTTCTGCCTTTGATTTTCTTGATAATTCATTAATTCTTGCGATTTTCTCTTCATTCATAGTTATCTGTTCCTTAATTCATTGATTCAAAATGTTCTTCAATATACTGATTCAAGTTAAAACTGCTGTCTTTTTTGCCTTTAAACAGTGTTCCTTTGAAATTGCCTTCAATAATCTGATGCAGAATCCCCACATCTTTTCCGTTTGCAATGATCATATCTGCGCCGGATGCCATAGCAATCTGCGCAGCCTTTAATTTGGTAGACATTCCACCGGTACCTACATCGCTTCCTGTACTGTCTTTTGCCATATTCAGGTAATCTTCTCCCAGATCATCCACTCGTTCAATCAGAACTGCATCCGGGTTTGTATGCGGATCATCGGTGTACAGACCATCAATATCCGATAACAGGATCAGCAGATCCGCTTCTGTCAGAGATGCCACGACAGCGGACAAGGAATCATTGTCACCAAACTGCATCTCATGAGTAGAAATAGTATCATTTTCATTTACAATCGGTATAATGCCCATACGAAACAGTTCATCAAAACAGTTTTTCGCATTTTCTCTGGAAACCGTATTAACCATTGTACTTTTTGTCATAAGAATCTGACTGGCGATCTGAGAATATTCACCGAACAACCGCTGATATACCATCATAAGACGCGCCTGTCCTACCGCAGCGCATGCCTGTTTTGTGGCCAAATCTTTCGGTCGTTCCTGAATACCGATTACTTTCCGCCCTACTGCAATCGCACCCGAACTTACCAGACATACATCTGTCCCCTGATTTTTAATGTCACAAAGCTCTCTGACCAGCTTTTCCATTTTGATCAGATTCAGCCTTCCACTGTTTTCATGATGCAGGGAAGAAGAACCAATCTTAACCACAATCCTCTTTTTATATTTGAAATAGTCATTTACATTCATATTTTTCGTCTATCTCCTGTACTATCTTTTTACATCCTATATTTTTTATCTCAGTAATATATTTTGACTGATATTTGTTGCTAACAGGTCGTTCGTTTATTTTTCATACAAAGATATAATCGTTTGTAACAGCCATGCTATGTTGACCTATTAGCACTCATTGTATCACAATTTCCTATGAAAACAAAGTAAATGTACCAAAATCTACACCGAATAGTTTTAGCAGAAATAATTTTGACACATAAAGAAATTTTCTCTTTATAGAAGTATTGTCTTACAAAATATCCTTTCATTTTAATAATCTATGCACAAAAATACTCCCTTCCATGATAAACAGTTTTTCTTTTACTGTCTATCTGAAAGGGAGTACCTTATAATCTTGAGCAAAATTTCACTACAAAGAAAATCTCTAACAAAATGCTGCTCCATATTTTACTGTCAGATCAAAAAACTCACAGAAACATTTTTATGCTTCTTTTGTAATGATCTTCTTCGGACATTTCTCAGCACATGCGCCGCATCCGGTACATTTTGTCTGATCAATATGTGCGATGTTATTCTCCACAGTAACAGCGCCTGCTTCGCAGACTCTCTCACACATCTTACATCCGATACATCCGACTTTACATGCCTGCATAACTGTTTTACCAAAATCTTTGGAGTTACACTGAACAGCATATTTTGCGTCATATGGAATGAGTTCGATAAGATCTTTCGGGCATGCTTTGATACATTTTCCACATGCTTTACAGTTTTCCTTATCTACAACTGCGATACCATCTTTAATATGAATTGCATCAAAAGGACAAGCCTTTACACACTCGCCAAATCCAAGACATCCATGATTACATGTCTTTGCACCACCGTTTGGCACAAATGCCATCATAGAACAATCCTGCACACCATGGTACTCATAATCCTGTTTTGCCTGCTCACAGGTACCTGCACATTTTACAAATGCAGTCATGCGAACAGCATCTCCAGCATCCAATCCCATGATCTCACCAATCTTGGCAGCAACAGGCGCTCCGCCAACCGGGCAGGCATTTACTTCTGCTTCGCCTTTTGCGATTGCAGCAGCAAGACCGGAACATCCGGCGAAACCACAACCACCACAGTTGTTGCCCGGAAGTGCATCCAGAACCTGCTCTTCTCTCGGATCTACTTCTACTTTAAATTTTTCACCGGCAATTCCAAGGATGATACCGATGACAATACCTACTATGCCGACTACAGCAGCGGCAAGAATAATAGCTCCACTCATCTATGCACCCTCCTTAAATTACTCCGGAAAATCCCATAAATGCAATTGCCATCAGACCTGCTGTAACAAGTACGATTGCAGAACCTTTGAATGGGACCGGAATATCATTATATTCCATTTTTTCACGGATACCAGCCATGATAACAATAGCGATGGTAAAGCCGACAGCGGTAGCAAGACCGTTGATTGTGCTGACACCGATACTGTAACCAACATTACCGTTTGCCTGTACATTGGTAAGAGCCACACCGAGAACCGCACAGTTTGTTGTGATCAGCGGAAGGAAAATACCAAGTGAGTTGTACAGGGATGGCATTGACTTACGCAGGAACATTTCAACGAACTGTACCAGTGCTGCAATAACCAGAATAAATACGATTGTACGCAGATAAATAATGTCAAAATTCTGTAAGATAAGTTTATCCAGTACACTTGTGATAAATGATGCGATTGTGATAACGAATACAACTGCCATACCCATTCCAGCTGCTGTCTCTACCTTTTTAGAAACACCAAAGAACGGACACAGACCCAGGAACTGGCTCAGTACTACGTTGTTCACAATGGCAGAACCAATTGCAAGTAAAATTACTTCTTTCATCTGAACCTTTCCTCCTATTCTTTCTCATCTGTTCCGGCAGTGATAACTTCATCAACCGTACTGCAGCCTTCTGCACATGCGCCGCAATCGCCTTCCAGACATCCGCCTCTCTTCTTGACAGCAAGACCTTTTTTACGTCTGCTCTCACGGAAAGCGTTCTGAATAGCGATCAGCATAGCCAGTACAAAGAATGCGCCAGGCGCCAGTACGAAAATAGTGATCGGAGTAAATCCTGTCGTAATCTTAGCTGTCTCATCTGCCAGCGGGAGGAGCTGATAGCCGAAAATCTGTCCGGCACCAAGAATCTCACGAACTGCACCGATACAGGTCAGTGCAACAGTAAATCCAAGTCCCATACCGATACCATCGAAGATAGACGGAAGAACTGGATTTTTAGATGCATAACTTTCTGCACGGCCAAGGATGATACAGTTTACTACGATCAGAGGAATATAAAGTCCCAGTGAAGCATACAGGGAAGGAACAAAACCTTCCAGCAGGAACTGTACGATAGTAACCAGTGAAGCTACGATTACGATAAATCCAGGTACACGACATTTGTCCGGGATAATCTTACGAAGCAGTGAAATAAGCAAGTTGGAAAATACCAATACAAGAGTCGTTGACAGACCCATACCGATACCATTCATTGCTGATGTAGTAACAGCCAGTGTCGGACACATACCGATCAGCATAACGAAGGTAGGGTTTTCTTTTACAATACCGTTATAAACGCGTTCTACACATTTATTCATTAATTTGCCCCTCCTGTCGTTAATTCTTTATAATAAGCTAATCCGGCGTTGACACCGCTTGTCACAGCTTTGGATGTGATAGTCGCACCACTGATGGCATCGATCTCGGAGTCGGAAGATGCACCTGTTTTGGTTACAGTAAAGGAGTCAACCTGTTTGTCCTTAAACTGATCTGAGAAAGAAGCCTCTTTTGCTTTCATACCAAGACCGGGTGTATCATTAATGCTTGTGATGGAATATCCATTTAAAGTACCATCTTCTGTGATACCAAGAGAGAATGTAACATTTCCGCCGTAACTGTTCGGGTCTGTTACTGTAATGACATAACCAAGGGTATTGCCACTGTTATCTTCTGCAAGTACACATCCTTCGATGGTGTCCGGATATCCTGCATCGCTTACGATTTTTGTTGCAGCGTCAGAATCAAAACCATCCATATCTACAAATTTTGCAGCATCCGGGAATACGGTTTTATAAGCTTCCTGCTGAATGTTGTAATTTGCCTTTTCAATCGGCTCTGCTGTGATCTGATAAACTGCGCCAAGACCAAAGCCGGCGATCAGTGTGATCACAAAAAGGATCAGGGCGTCTTTAATGATTGATTTGTTCATTATTTTTCCCCTCCTTTACCAAATGGTTTCGGAATTGTAACTCTCTCGATGAGCGGTACAAGCATGTTTGCAAAGATGATGGAGTAAGAACATCCCTCTGCAGATGCGCCGAACATACGGAAGATTCCAAGAAGACATCCGCAGATGATACCGTAAAGGATTCTGCCCCGCGGTGTGATCGGAGAAGTTACATAATCAGTTGCCATGAAGAATGCGCCAAGGATCAGACCACCACCACATACTTCCTGGATAACAAATGTACCGAGATCGCCGGTTGTAAGATGTCCGCCGAACAGTACGATAAAGATTACAAATGTAACAATGTATGTAACCGGAATACGGAAATCGATAATTTTCAATGCGATCAGGAAAATTGCACCGATCAGCAGAGCAATTACAGATGTCTCACCGATGGTACCTGCGATACGTCCGGTAAACATTGCCAGCGTATTATCGAACAGTGTACCGTTCTCTTTGATCACTGCAAGAGGAGTTGCTCCTGTCACACCATCAAAGGTAAAGCTTGTCATCGGAGCTGTAAAAGCAAGGAGCAGGAAACATCTTGCGCCCAGTGCAGGGTTCATGAAGTTCTGTCCAAGTCCGCCGAAGATCATCTTTACTACGATGATAGCAAATGCACCACCAAGGATTGCGATCCAGAAAGGAATCGTAGATGTCAGGTTCAGTGCAAGAAGAAGTCCGGTTACGATACAGCTGAGATCGCCAACCGTCTGTTTTTTATGTCTTAATTTGTTAAACACATATTCGGATACCATACAGCTGGCGATCGTAACTACGATAACAGCCAGAGCACGCGGTCCGAAGTTAAAGATACCAAAAACCGTAGCAGGCAATAATGCAATGATAACGCAAAGCATGATTTTCTGCGTGCTGGCATTGGATCTCACATGTGGTGATGAAGTAACATTATATAAATCACTCACAATAATCCACCTCTTTCTAACGTATGATAATCATTATTTCTTGCGTCTGTTTGCAAGAATCGTTTTTCTCATTGATTTAATTGCCTGTGCAAGATTACGTTTTGCAGGACATGTATAACTACAGCTTCCGCATTCCATACATTCCATACCGTGCCATGCTTCAAACATCTCAGGACGATGCTGTTCTGCAAAATCAGCAAGTCTGGACGGAACCATACGGGAAGGACAGGCTGCTACACAGCGGCCACAGTTAATACATGCTGTTTCCTGTGCTTCTGCTTCTTCTACATCATCTTTGGCAAGAAGGAGAAGTCCACCCGTTGTTTTGGTAGTCGGACAATTCAGATCAAACATCGCAAATCCCATCATAGGACCGCCTGCGATAACTTTCTTCGGCTGAACTTTTGTTCCACCTGCAGCTTCCAGAAGCTCTGCAAAGCTTGTACCGATATTCACACGCAGGTTCTGCGGTTCTGTTACCGCATCTCCGGTAATGGTAACGATACGCTGGATCAGCGGCATGCCGAATTTTACAGCATGATAAATTGCCACAATTGTGTCTACGTTATCAACGATACAGCCAGCGTCTGCCGGAAGCATAGTTGAATTGATTGCACGACCGGTAGCAGCATAAATCAGCTGACGCTCGGAACCCTGCGGATATTTTGTTTTTAATGCTTTTACTTCCATACGCGGCTCATTTTTTACAAGCTCACGCAGTTTTGCGATACAATCCGGTTTGTTATCCTCTACACCGAAGATACCTTTTGCATTGTCAAACATGGAAAGGATGATGCGCATACCTTCGATCAGTTTCTCCGGCTCTTCTACCATTCTGCGGTAATCCGCGGTCAGATACGGCTCACACTCTGCGCAGTTTGCGATAATGTAGTCGATCTTTTCCGGCTCTTTCGGAGAAAGTTTAACGTGAGTCGGGAAACCGGCGCCACCCATACCAACAACGCCTGCATCCTGAATCCGTTTCATGATCTCTTCTTTTGATAATGCGCTCACATCATCAACTGCCTGATATTCTACTTCTTTGAACTCTCCGTCATTTTCAAGAATAATGGCATTCACCATATCTCCAACAACGGTTCTTCTCGGCTCGATCGCTTTGATCTTACCAGAAGCACTTGCATAGATTGGAGCTGAAACAAAACCGCCTGCTTCTGCGATCATCTGTCCTTTGAGGACTTCATCACCTACAGCAACTACAGGTTTTGCCGGTGCACCAATATGCTGAGACAGCGGATATACCAAATCTCCCTTGGGTAAATAATCCCGAATTGGCTTATCCTTGGACAGCTCTTTTCCGTCATACGGATGTACGCCGCCCTTAAAAGTACATAAACCCATATTCTGTGCCCTTCTTTCTATCATTCTATTCCTATGGTAATTCCATAAAAAATCAAGATACATTATATCACATCTTATCAATAAAATGACAGAATTTTTTTATCAAATTTTAAGGAATTTAAATTTTTACAAAAAATTCTATGTATGTTATACTCTTTTTTGCGAGGTATTTTATGAAAATTTATAACAAATCATACAGTTTAACTCAGTTTAAAACATTTTTGTCATGTTCTATTCCGTATGGAACTATTTTTGTAGATATTGAGACAACCGGATTGTCTTCAAAAAAATACAATATTTATTGCATTGGTCTGGCATTTTTCCAAAATGATCAGATTCTTATCCGGCAGTTGTTTGCACAAAAACGACAGGAAGAAAAAGAAATCCTGTCTGAATTTCTGGATTTTCTTTCCAAAAACTGTAACAGTATTTTTACATTTAATGGAAAAACCTTTGATCTTCCCTTTCTGGAAAAGCGGTGTGCACTTCATGGCTTGTCATTTTCAGCAGCTGATTATCCGGGGAAAGATCTGTTACAGGACTTCCGCCCATTAAAAAATCTGCTCCAGCTGACCCATCTGCGGCAAAAGGATCTGGAACAATTTCTTGGCATCGACCGGGAAGATCTTTATGATGGCGGCAAACTGATCTCTGTATATATGAAATATGAAGAAACACAGGATCCTGAGTTAGAGCATCTGCTCCGGCTGCACAACCATGAAGATATGTTGGGAATGCTCCGGCTTCTTCCGATCTATCAGTATAACATTCTTTTTCAGGGAGAGTTTAAGATTCAGTCCATGCACGTCATAACTGAAAAGGATCATCTCGGCACGGAGCGGAATTCTCTGGAAATCCATCTGTCTCTTTCTGATGGGCTACCCAAAAACATTACCGGTGTAAATGAGCAGATTCGTTTTCTGTTTCATGGCAAGGAGGGAATCGTCAGTTTGCCCGTGTATGAAGATACATTTCACTATTATCTTCCGGATTATAAAAACTACTATTACCTGACAGAAGAACATACAATTATACATAAAAGCATTGCACAGTTTGTAGATTCTCAGTTCTGCCAGAAAGCAACCCCTGATAACTGTTATTTACCAAAGAAGGGTATGTTTCTTGCCAGTAATAAAAAAAGTGATTTCTTCCGTTTTCAGCAAGACCGCAAGGATAAGACGTACTATATGGATCTGTCTGATTTACTTGATGTAGATCAAAAGATTTTATCAGCAGATATCACTTCTGTTCTTCAGGAGGAATTGCAGCTGTTGATTGCCGAACGGTTAAAAAAATTCAAACCAATGTTATAATATCAAAAAAAGGACGGCAAAGCCGTCCTTTTTAAAATCATATAATTTTAGTAATCATCAGACTGACCAATACGGTCATCCTGTCTCTTACTCTTCGTCCTGATCATCAGCCTCGTTAGCGATTGCTTTCATGCTCAGACTAATCTTTCTGTCATCTTCGTTGAAGTCTACGATCTTAGCTTCGATCTCCTGACCTACTGCTAATACGTCAGATGGTTTGTCAACATGCTCTCTTGAAATCTGAGATACATGAAGAAGTGCATCTACGCCAGGAGCAAGTTCAACGAATGCACCGAAGTCTGTCATTCTTGCAACTTTACCAGTTACAATAGTACCAACTGCATATTTCTCAGCAGCATTGTTCCATGGGTTGTCCTCCGGGAATTTCATGCTGAGTGCGATTTTGGTATCTCTGATATCTTTGATGAATACTTTAACCTGCTGACCAACTTTGAAAGCTTTTTTCGGGCTCTCAACACGTCCCCAGGACATCTCAGAAATATGAAGCAGACCGTCTGCTCCGCCAAGGTCGATGAATGCACCGAAGTCTGTAATGTTTTTAACAGTTCCTTCCATAACATCGCCTACATTGATCTTCTCAAGAAGCTCTTTCTGTTTTTCTGCTTTCTCAGCAAGGAGGAGCTGTTTTCTGTCGCCGATGATTCTTCTCTTTCTCGGGTTGAACTCAGTAAGAACGAACTCAATCTCCTGATCTTTGTATTTTCCAAGATCTTTCTCGTATACATCTGATACAAGGCTTGCCGGGATGAATACTCTTGTTTCATCAACTACAACGCTTAATCCGCCATCCAGTACCTGAGTAACCGGTGCTTTCAGGATCTCGCCGTTATTGAATGCTTCTTCCAGACGTTTGCTTCCTTTTTCAGCAGCAAGACGTTTGTATGTAAGCAGAACCTGTCCCTCTCCATCATTTACTTTGAGAACTTTTGCTTCCATAGTGTCGCCAACGGAAACAACGTCGCACAGGTTTACGCTTGAATCATTTGTATATTCGTTACGGGTAATGATGCCGTCTGATTTATAGCCAATGTTCAGGATAATTTCATCCGGTTTAACATCTATAACTGTGCCTTCGACTACCTCTCCATTTCTTATTGTTTTTAAAGATTCTTCCAACATTTGTTCAAAGCTCATTTCTGACATACTTTTGAACCTCCTCAATAATATTATTTGGGGTTGAAGCCCCCGCTGTAATACCTACGTAGTCGAAACGCTCAAACTTGGACCAGTCCAAATCGTCTTTCGTTTGTATAAAGTAAGTATTTTTGCATCTCTCAGAACATATTTCAAACAGTTTCCTGGAATTAGAACTGTTTGTTCCACCGATTACAATCATTGCATCCACTTCAGCAGAAATCTGTGCTGCTTCCTTCTGCCGTTCTTCGGTGGCACTGCAAATTGTATTCCGAACAGTTCTATCATACCCTTTTTTTGATATAATTTCAACCATATCTTGAAATTTGTTGTAATTAAATGTCGTCTGTGCGACAATACAAAGTTTTTCGTTTTTCGGTATATCCAGATCTGCCGCATCTTCTTTTGTCTCAATTACTGTCGTTTTCTCCGGAGCTGACCAGCCACAGATTCCCTGTACCTCCGGATGATCATGGCTTCCCGCGATCACGATCCAGTATCCCTTCTCACTGTATTCCTGTACCAGCTGATGGATACGGAGAACAAACGGACAGGTTGCATCTACAATTTCACATCCGCACTGCTGCATTTTTTCATATACATCACGGGATACGCCGTGGGAACGGATTACGATTGTGCCTTCTTTTTTCTGTTTCAACCCATCCAGATCATGGATCACATGTACGCCCTTTTCTTCCAGTTCCTTTACCACTTCTTCATTATGGATAATCGGGCCAAACGTATCCACGGGAGCCTGTCCCTCTGTTGCCACTTCATATACTTTATTTACTGCACGTTTTACGCCAAAGCAAAATCCAGCACTTTTTGCAAGCACTACCTTCATATTTCAGCAAAACCGCCTTTCTATCTTCACATTAAGT
Source organism: uncultured Roseburia sp. (assembly GCA_900557275.1). The sequence goes on along the minus strand of USRX01000006.1, from coordinate 55,214 downwards.
TCTTCACTCCAGATAAACATCTGTTCCACTGACCTTTCAGCCCGTAAGACGAACACTGTGAAAATTTATTTTATATACTATTTTTATCCCACAGATGCCAGACCATTCTTCGCAAAAAACATCTGTAAGCAAATCTATCTCACGCTCAAATATTTATTTTGCCAGTGACAGGATTTTTTCTACCACTTCATCAATGGTCATATCAGAAGAATCAATGACTTCTGCATCATCTGCAACTTTCAGCGGGGCGATTTCCCGGTGCATATCCCGATAATCTCTGTCCTCAATATCTTTTTCAATCTCTTCCAATACGCATGTAGTTCCTTTTTCCTGCAGTTCTTTATAACGGCGCAGCGCCCTTGTATGCACGCTTGCGGTCAGATAAATCTTCAACTGTGCGTTTGGCAGCACACAGGTTCCGATATCTCTTCCATCCATAAGAATATTTTCTCTTGCAGCGATCTGCTGCTGCAGTCCAAGTAACGTTTTTCGCACGGTCGGATAAGCGCTTACTACAGACGCCGCATTTCCAACTTCTTCTTTTCGGATTTCCGCCGATACATTTGTGCCGTTCAGATACACCTGCTGTGTCTGATCCTCATATTTCAGTTCAATGTCGATATCCTTACATGCTTCTGCAACAGCAGATTCGTCTGATAATGTAATATTATGCTGCAACATGTACAACGCAATGGCACGGTACATTGCGCCGGTATCCACATACAGAAACCCAAGTTCTGCTGCTGCCTTTTTTGCTATTGTACTTTTTCCTGCTCCTGCAGGTCCGTCAATCGCTATATTGTAACTCATCTTTTATCATCATCCAAAAATCCTGTTTTATAGCAGGAAGGATGATTCTCCTTTCTCCCAATCCTGTTATTCTTCCATTTATCTGTCATATATCAATTATATATGTTCGGTGTTTACTATGTTATATATAAAAACGATATATAATCAACAATTTTCTACTCATTAATCATACATGTATATTGACTCTCTTACGTTCATTATATCATGAACAAAAACAGTTCATGATCAACATTCAATACTGACACCGGCAAGGTATCCGGTGGACCATGCGATCTGCAGATTGTAACCGCCAGTCAGCGCATCCACATCCAATATCTCGCCCGCAAAATAAAGCCCTTTGACCAGTTTTGATTCCATAGTGGACGGATTGACTTCTTTTACAGAAATGCCTCCCCGCGTGATGATTGCCTCGTTCCATCCCCGTTTGCCAATGATCGTACATGGAAATGCTTTGAGCAGACGGATCAGTGTCATACGTTCTTCTTTTGTAATGGAATTCGCTTTCCGGTCGCCGTCGATTCCGGACAATTCTATAATAACAGGAAGAAGTTTTGCCGGAAGCAGACCTGTGATTGCATTTTTAAATGCCTTATTCAGATTGTTTTGAAAATCTCTCTGAATGCGATGATCCAGCTGTTCTTCTGTAAGCGCCGGTTTCAGATCGATTTCCATGGAAAGAGATCCTTTTTCCAGTGCATCTGAAATGATGCTGCTGGCGCTTAAGATCAACGGACCACTGACACCAAAATGTGTAAACAGCATTTCGCCAAATTCTTCGTATAATTTTTTCTTTCCACGACAGATCGTGACAGACACATTTTTCAGGGAAAGTCCCTGTAGCTGTGGGATATAGCTTTCCTTTGTCACAAGCGGTACAAGTGCCGGTGTCGGTGTCTGGATCGTATGTCCACAGGACGCTGCAAGCCGGTAACCATTTCCATCCGAACCGGTAGACGGATAAGACTGCCCTCCACAGGTGCAAATCACAGCATCTGCAGAAAGCGTTTCCTGTTTCTTCCCGGAACGAACTTTTACGCCTGTAATCTTCCCATCCTTCTGTACCAAATCCGTAACCTCTGCATGAAGCCGGGTTTCCACTCCCTGTTTTTTCAGCACCTGTACCAATGTGCGGATAACATCGGATGAATGATCTGACTGTGGGAACACACGATTACCCCGTTCTGTCTTTATCTCCAGACCATTTGTAATAAAAAAGTCCATGACCGCCTGATTATCAAAGGTATACAGACTGCTATACATAAATTTTCCATTGTGCACAATGGACGCAAATATCGTTTCCAGATCTGATGCATTGGTCAGATTGCAGCGTCCTTTTCCGGTTATATATATCTTTTTCCCGGCTTTTTCATTTTTTTCCAGTATCAGAACCTGATGTCCGCACAGAGATGCTGCATAGGCAGCCATCATTCCTGCTGCACCGGCTCCGATCACGATCACATTAGCCATTGGAATCCTCCAATTTCGCATATCTTGTTTTTATATGATCATCAATATGATTGATCTCGTCACTTTCGTATACCTGATATTCATCCCAGATATCTTCCAGCATTTCCAATGTCTTTGCCACCTCTGACTGTTTCTTCATACATAACGCCACAATCAGCGCATTGATTACGCTCAGAGGTGCCACCAGGGAATCCACAATGGAAGCCATATCGCTGTTTGCAATGAGATTACAGGAAGAATACAGGTTCATGGGCGAATGTACACTGTCTGTCAATGTAATCACTTTTGCATTCCGGTTATTTGCAAATTCCATGGCTTTTAATGTCCGCATGGAATAGCGCGGAAAGCTGATGCCGATGATTACATCCTTTTCACTGATGCGCACCATCTGTTCAAACACTTCACTGGAATTGTTCGTATGAATCAGATGCACATTATCCAAGATAAGGTTAAAATAAAACGCCATGAAGCTGGCCAGTGGCGCACAGCTTCGGATTCCCATGATATAAACATGTTCTGCCCGTAAGATAATCTCCAGCGCCTGTTCAAAGGCCTTCTGGTCGATGATATCCAACGTATTCTTTATTTTCTCCGCATCAGACTGTAATACCGTTTCCAGAATCTCAGACTGACTGATTCTGCCATAAGTCACTTCCATCCGCTGAATGGAATTGAGTTTATTACGCACCAAACCTTCCAGTGCCTTCTGAAATTCCGGATAGCCCTTATAGCCGAGAAACGTAGCAAAACGCACAACCGTGGATTCGCTGACGCCTACGACCTTTCCCAGACGTTCTGCGGTAAGAAAGACCGCTTTATCATAATTATCTGAAATGTAAGTAGCAAGAAGCTTCTGACCCTTGCTCATGGAACTGTATTTCTGATTGATACGGTTCGTCAATTCATTTGTATTTCCCATTCTGAACCTCCAGGTTCGACATTTTGACACTTTTCATCTATTGTATCACGTTTTTCATATTAAGTAAAAAGATTTTGCAGGAATTCCTTCAAAACTAATTTTACACACAAAGAATATTCAAACGGCTCGATTTCATCCTTTACATATAATTTCTGGCTTCCTACCAAATCCTTTCCCACATATAATTCCAAACTGCCAACTGCTGTATCTGTATTGGTAGGAAATGTGATCTTACGATCCAACCGCACCTGTGTCGTAACAGTTTCATCCAGTGCAAGCAGCCGCTCTATCGTCTCCTTCCCAGGTTGCAGAGATACGCTTTGGGGAAATTCCCAGCCATCTTCTGTAAATCGGATACCCCCGGTCACTTCCGCCTGCTGTTCAACGTTCTGCTGCCGGATATCTTTTCTTTCAAAATGCTCATTTCCATATGCAATCAGTTTTTTTGCATCCTCCCACTTGTAATTTTTATGGTTCGGCCATCCACATGCCAGCAGTGCGATTGAATAGGATCTACCATTTTCTTCATAAGAACATACATAGCAATACCCTGCCTTAGACGTATACCCTGTCTTTCCCGACACGATTCCGTTCTGCATTGTCAGAAATGCATTTTTATTCTGCACCTGATACTGTCTCGTGCCTTCTGTATTGGAAAAACTGTGGTCTGCAGCCTGCGTAATTTCAAGAAATGTCTTATTTTTCCTGCAATAGTTCATGATTTTTGCCAGATCTGCCGCACTCACACCATGACTTCCCTGCGCATCTTCTCCATCCAGTCCGTTTGGCGTCACAAAATGATACGTCTGACATCCGATCTCTGCCGCTTTTTCATTCATCAATGTGGCAAATTGTTCCACATTGCCTCCGATGGTCTCTGCGATCACTACTGCCGAATCATTCTGAGACTCAAGCATAAGGGAATACAACAGATCTTTCAGATAAAAGCTTTCTCCCGGAGCAAATCCGCATTTTGTTTCCGGCATGCTGCACGCATATTCCGATGCCGTACAGATCTGATCCAGATTGCCCTGTTCGATTGCGATGATACAGGTCAGTATCTTTGTCGTACTCGCATTGGGCATCAGCGCTTCCGCATTTTTCCCATACAAAATCCGTCCGGTTTCTCCGTCCAGCAAAGCAGCCGCCTGTGCATAAAGATTCAGGTCTTTGTTTTGGTCCGCATCCGACACCGTAACCGGCAATGCCTCCTGTGCCTCTGGTACGCTTTCTGCCAGAAGGTACGTTTCCCACTTTGAGCGTTCATATCCGGCAGCATACACCATTCCCTCACAAATGCTGGAATTTGCCAGCGTTGTACTCATAGCAATGACTATGATGCCGAAAAAAATTTGTACTCCTTTTCTTCTCTTCCCCGGACAGTTGCTTCCAGAACATCTATTGTAAAATCCTCTATATCTATTTTGAAAATACAATTTCATATTTACTTCATTTTCTTCTTTTATATCAGCTTATGCCCATTTTATATAAATAGACATTGAATCCACCCATATCTATATACAAGATTAAAAATCTTCAACTGGCTTTTGCATTTATATTTACAGTCTTTCCACTGCCCAAATTCACAAAATCACATGTTTCTGGCGTTTATTAATATTATTTTATATCTAACAAAAGAAGACTTCTTATGTCGATACAGTTCATATCCGACAAAAGAAGTCTTCAAAATCCTATCCGTTTAAAACGAAATGTCTATATTAATTTTCTCCAGGCATCTTCCATGCATGATGATCGGTATGCAGAAGCTCATGGGATTTGTGAGACAATGGTTTCTCAAAGAAATCTTTATAAGCTGCAAGTACAGATGGATTCTCATGTGAGAAACGGAGTGGATTATTTTTATCCAGTGCATACAGCCTTGCTCCACGGACATCTGCCAGTTCCACACCATCTGTAATCGGCTGTCCGCCACCGCCTGCACATCCGCCAGGGCATGCCATGATCTCTACGAAATCATATTCTGCCTCTCCGGCACGGACTTTCTCGATCAGCTTTCTCGCATTGCCAAGTCCACTGACTACTGCTGCACGTACTTTAATGCCGGCAATCTCTACGGTCTGTTCTTTGATACCATCCATACCTCTGACAGACTGGAATGCATCTGGATCCGGATTTTCGCCATTCAGTACATAATATGCAGTACGCAATGCAGCTTCCATAACGCCACCGGTTGCACCAAAAATAACAGCTGCACCGGTACCAACGCCAAGCGGCATATCAAACTCTTCTTCCGGAAGCATCGCCGGAGATACCAGTTCTGCTTTCAGCATACGATCCAGCTCACGGGTTGTCAGAGATACATCAACATCCTGACCAGATCCGGCATCGTTCATGACCGGCAGATCGCATTCTGCTTTTTTTGCAGTACATGGCATGATGGACACAGAAAAGATTCTGGAAGGATCTACATCCAGGATCTGCGCATAATAGCTCTTTGCCACTGCGCCAAACATCTGCTGCGGAGATTTTGCTGTAGAAAGCTGATCTTCCATATCCGGATACTGGGATTTCAGGAATCTTACCCATCCCGGACAACAGGAAGTAAACATCGGCCATTTATACTGATCCCGGTGCGTCATACGTTCCAGGAATTCATTTCCTTCCTCCATGATCGTAAGGTCAGCAGAGAAGTTTGTATCAAATACATAATCTACACCAACTGCACGGACTGCAGCCGCCATACGTTTCTCCGTTGCCATAGATGCAGGAAGTCCCAGGCCCTCGCCCCATGCTGCACGGACTGCAGGCGCAATCTGTACAACTACAATCTTGTCAGGGTCATGAACTGCATCCATAACTTTCTGGATATCATCTCTTTCATGCAGGGCACCAGTCGGACAATGGGTAATACACTGTCCGCAGACTGCACAGTCTGCATCTGTGATCTTTTTGCGCTGTGAGACATTGACATCAGTACGTTTTCCTGTATTTACAATATCCCAGATATTTAATCCCTGTACTTTATCACAGATCTGTACGCACCGCATACATTTGATACACTTGCTTGCATCTCTGATCAGTGGGAAATCTTTTGGCCATTCATCCGGTGTATAAGACTGTTCAAACGGAACATCATGAATGTTCAGGTCATTTGCGATCTCCTGCAATGTACAGTTGCCGCTTCGCTGACATGCTGCACAGCGATAATCATGCTGAGAAAGAATAAACTGCACATTCATTCTGCGGGCATACTGCGCTTTCTGACTGTTAGTGTAGATGACCATGCCTTCTTCTACGGCAGTATTACAGGATGCAACGAGCGTCTCTTTTCCTTCTACCTCTACACAGCAGACACGGCAGGCGCCGATCTCGTTGATCTCTTTCAAATAACATAATGTAGGAATACGAATGCCGATCGTTGCAGCAGCATTCAGAATTGTTGTGCCTTCCGGTACCTGTACTTTTTTATTATTAATCGTTAAATTTACCATCTGTCCTGTCTGCCTCCTCTCAACACACCACATCCATGACGATCGCAGCGCAGACAGCGGCTTGCTTCCTGTACTGCCTCTTCGTTACTCATGCTATATTCAATTCCTTCAAAATTATCTCTGCGGGCCCAGGCTTCTTTCTCTGACAGGTTCACACGGCCACACGGAACTTTATCATTTAATAACGGCTCCGGAATATCCACATCAACGGAGATCGGATGATGGAATCCGAGATATTCGTCAATATTTGCTGCAGCTGCCTTTCCTGCTGCAATGGCTTTAATAACAGTTGCAGGACCGGATACGCAGTCACCACCAGCATAAATTCCGACCATATTCAGGGCTCCTGAGTCATCTGCACACAGACGGCCACGATTTGCGGCAATTCCAAAATCTTCAAACGGTTTGGAAACGATATCCTGACCGATTGCAACTAAAACGATATCGCATTCGATACGTTCTTCTGGTTTATTAGCTTTTCTCGGTGCAGGTCTTCCACCTTTTACCGGTCCAATGATCTGTGGCTGTACCCAAAGTGCGCAGGCATTTCCGTTCTCATCTGCTTCTACACGCAATGGCGCTTTTAAAGTCAGAAGCTCAATGCCCTCTGCAATCGCTCCTTCTACCTCTGCTGCTAATGCAGTCATGTCTTCCTGTCGTCTGCGGTATACAATGCTTACCGTCTCTGCATTGGAACGTATAGCTGTTCTTGCACAGTCCATAGCCACATTTCCACCACCAACGACTACAACACGTTTGCCGCTGAAATCCGGATAATTACCATCACCAATCTTACGAAGCATATCAACAGCAGAGATTACATTGTTGCTGTCTTCTCCTTCAAGGCCAAGTTTTTTATCTGTATGAGCGCCAATGGCAATATATACAGCATCATATTCTTTGCGGATCTGATTCATCTGTTCTGTACCGATCTGTACATTCATCTTAACATCAACGCCGGTTGAAAGAATGGCATCGATATCCTGCTGCAAACGTTCCCTTGGGAATCGGTAATTCGGAATACCATAACGGAGCATACCGCCAAGTTTTGATTTTTCTTCAAATACCGTCGTCTGATGTCCCATAAGCTGAAGGAAATATGCTGCCGTCAATCCACATGGACCACCACCGATGATTGCCACTTTTTTACCTGTTGCCGGAGCTTTTTCCGGTACCGGTACCTGATCTGCCGGAGCATGATCTACAATGTAACGTTTCATGCCACGGATATTGATGGAATCATCAATGATATTTCTGCGGCATCGTTCCTCACACGGATGTTCGCAGATCAGCGCACAGGCTGTCGGGAACGGATTGTCCTTACGGATCAGGCGGACCGCATCTGCACAGCGTCCCTCTCCTGCCAGTGCAATATATCCAGGGATATCCACATTTGCAGGACATAAGGTAACACACGGAATCGGCTGTTCAAAAGTACCAAGACACTGATGTTTTTCCACATGAGAAATAAAATCTTCTTTAAATCCTTCAAATCCGGCCAGTACCATACGTGCAGATTCAAAACCGATAGCACAATCAGCTGAGTTTTTAATATTTTCTGCTGTTTTTTCTATGAGATCTAATGTTCTGACTGTCGCTGTATTATCCAGCACGCTCTCTAATAAATCCTCTAGTTTTCCAAGTCCGACACGACATGGCACACACTTTCCACAGGTCTGTGCATGACAGACTTTCAAAAATGCAAGCAGCATATCTACGGGACAGACCCCTGGCGGATTTGCAACGATACGCTGTGTGAATTCCTTCATCAGTTTCTCTGTCGTTGCATCTACCTTGTCGGTTGACAACACTGATAATCGACTCATTTTACATCCTCCTCAACATACACCTTTAATCGTGTATCATTTTCAGTAACATAATAATAGCCGGACATCCCACTACTTATAAATGTCCAGCCATTTGGTTATATTTACCAAATAACATTGTGTTCTGTAGCTCTATTCTAATTGATATTTTTTTTTTATACAAGTCCATTTTTGTGTATTATACTCACTTTTCCCTCAGTTGGTTACTACTTTCACACCTATTTTTTATAACATTTTCACAAAAAATACAGTTTTATATTAGGCAGTTTTTTCTTTTGCTTTGTAAAAGCATACCTGTATATAGAAGAATTACCCAAAGCTCTCTGTAAATTTTTAGTGATAAATCCTTCTACATTGAGGATTTATTAATACTTTTACAAAAAATCCTTATATATTATCAGACTTCTCTGGTTGTTTTATATGTTAAGGCAGATGTTTTATTTGTCTCTGACTCTGTGCCCTGAGCGCTAATTTCGCCAAAATAAAACAACAGCATTCCATTCCCCATAAATAACGGGCAATAAAATGCTGCTTTATAAATGTTCAGATTTTTAATTTTAATTCAATCTCTTCCTGTGCTTCCTGTTTAAATTCATCTACTTTTTCCGGGTCCAGAGATGGCAGATCATCTACTGTCTGCACGCCAAAGCAACGCAAAAACTCTTCCGTAGTGCCAAACAGAATCGGTTTTCCCGGTGCATCCAAACGTCCCACTTCCTGGATCAGTCCATATTCGATCAGTTTGTTAATAGCATGCTCACAGGATACGCCGCGGATTTTCTCAATCTCAATCCTTGTGACTGGCTGTTTATAGGCTACGATAGACAACGTTTCCAGAACAACATCCGTCAACACATGTTTCTTGGGCTGTCTGGCAATACGGATCAGATATTCATAATATTCCGGTTTTGTACACATCTGGAAAGAATCTTCCAGTTCTACGATCTGCATACCGCTGGAAGAATCCTGATATTTCTGTATCAGACCTTCCATAATCTCACGGGTCTGTTGTTCTGGAAGTTCCAGGGCAGATGCTATTTTTTTTAACTCCACGGAATTTCCCATGGTAAACAGGATGGCTTCTATCGCCGCTTCGTAATTTATTTCATTCATATGTCCTATCCTCTGCTATCTATCCCATTCTGTTTTCCCACACATCTGGAACGAATCCAGATCTCATCAAACAACTCTTTCTGTACAACTTCAATTTTTCCTGTTTTCATCAATTCCAGTACTGACAGAAAGGTTACGATAACTTCTGCCTTACTTTTCTGGCACTCCAGAAGTTCCCGGAAACCAAATTCTTTGTGCGTCGATGCATAGTTCTCCAGATATGCCATCTTCTCGTCCATGGAAACTTCTTCTTTTTCAATCTTTCCAAATTTAGATCGGATCGGATCGGTCTTATCTTCCTGCTTCTTTATGACAGACTGAAAGATCTGATTGAGTTTTTTCAGATTCATTCCTGCAGTCAATGCATCCAAATCGATTGGTTCCTGATACTTTATGACCTCCTCCGGCACAGTAGGCGGCTTGAACATCAGGCGTCCGGCATCCAACTGGCGATCTTTCAGTTCAAATGACATATACTTATACATCTTGTACTGTAACAGCTGCTCCACAAGCTCTGCCCGCGGATCTGTCTCTTCCTCTTCTTCTTTCTCTTCTACCGGAAGAAGCATTTTCGATTTGATATCCAGCAAAGTAGCTGCCATGACCAGAAATTCGCTCATGATGTTCAGATCTTGCCGCTGCATTTCACGGATATACTCCATATACTGTTCCGTGATCTCTACGATGGGAATATCATAAATATTTACTTTATTTTTCTCCAGTAGATGCAAAAGCAGATCTAATGGTCCTTCAAAGCTCTCTAGCTTTACCTTCAAATCCATTCTGTTTCTCCGTTCCTGTTTGGTTCTTATCATCAATCATACGAGTATGTTGACCCTCTTGCGCTCATTATATCATAAGCAAAATCGGCTTATGATCGACATTCGCCGTTCGTCAATCATACGAGTATGTTGACTCTCTTGCGCTCATTATATCATATTCGCCAAAACTTTTATGCCAGAAGTTTTGGCACAGACAGATATCCCCAACATCCCAGCTCTTCCGGTGCCGGAATACAGGTATCGTAAAGATGACGTTTTACCTGATTGGGGGTCAGTCCCGGATATTTTTCCAGTAAGAGAGCAAGCATTCCGGTCACTACCGGTGCCGCCATAGATGTACCGCTTTTGATGGAAAATGAGCGGGTTCCCATATTTCCACAGCTGCGGATACCCGTTCCCGGGGCAAGAATCTCCGGTTTCACAATACAATCCCTGGTAGGTCCTCTGCCGGAATAACCACGTTTCAGTCCATGCCCAAGCATCGTTTTCTGATCATCTGCGCTTCCCACAGTTATGATCTTCTTTGCAATGCCAGGACAGGTTATCGTATTTTCGCCCGGTCCGTTATTCCCGGCAGCGGCAACCACGATAATTCCTGCCTGCCAGACAGCATCAATCACTTCTATCAACCGTTGCTGCTGTGCCTGCCCCGGATTCTGCGTCATTCCAACAGAAATATTCATGACCCGGATCTGATTCTTCGGCTGTTCTTCCAGAATCTGACGGAGCGCAGCAATCAGAACATCTATTTTACCATTGCCCATGGCATTCAACACTTTATAAATATGAAAACCGCATCTCGGCGCCACACCCTGAAACTGTTGAGCAGGTAAATATCCGCCCACAATGCCGGAGATATGCGTTCCATGTCCGTTATTGTCATAACACTTTTTCTGTTCTCCCACAAAATCGTGGAAAGACAGGATACGATCCCGAACTGCCTGATGGGGATAGACCCCCGTATCCAATATTGCAACCGGAATGCCGGAACCATAGATTCCACGCTCATATGCATAAGAAGCATGGATGATCTTTAATACACGATTCATAACAATCCTTTTTTATTACAATATTCAGGCGCCTGTTCTGCCGTGCTAAAAAATGCCGCCGACAGATTACTCTTTATCGGCGGCACACGACATATTCTTTATATAATATTATATTACCGAGAAATAACCCAACCGATTATTTCACATCTTTCATGCTGAAGCTGATTCTGCCCATTTTATCTTTACCAAGGCACACAACTTTTACAACATCGCCGAGAGTCAGTACATCTTCTACACGGTTGATACGCTCTTTGGCAATCTTGGAAATGTGAACCATTCCTTCTTTGCCCGGAGCGAATTCGATAAATGCGCCAAACTCTTTGATACTTACAACTTTACCGGTAAATACCTGTCCAGCTTCAAAATCTGTTGTGATGATACGAACATACTCTGCAGCTTTGTCCATCATTGCAGCATCCAGTCCGCAGATAGATACAACACCTTCATCAGAAATATCGATCTTAACTCCAGTCTCCTCGATGATTGCATTGATGGTCTTACCTCTCTGACCGACAACATCACCGATCTTCTGAGGATCGATCTGCATGGAGATGATCTTCGGTGCAAACTCGCCAACCTGTTTTCTCGGTTCAGCGATAGCCGGAGTCATGATCTCATTTAAGATATACTCTCTTGCTTCTTTTGTTCTTGCGATTGCTTCTTCTACAATCGGACGGGTCAGACCATGGATCTTGATATCCATCTGGATTGCTGTGATACCGTCATGAGTACCTGCCACCTTAAAGTCCATATCGCCGAAGAAATCTTCCAGACCCTGGATATCAGTCAATACCAGATAATCATCGTCTGTCTCTCCGGTAACCAGACCACAGGAAATACCTGCAACCGGTTTTTTGATTGGTACACCAGCTGCCATCAGAGACATGGTAGATGCACAGATACTTGCCTGTGAAGTAGATCCGTTGGACTCAAATGTCTCAGATACGGTACGGATCGCATATGGGAACTCTTCCTCACTCGGAAGTACCGGAACAAGCGCTTTTTCTGCAAGTGCTCCATGTCCGATCTCACGACGTCCCGGTCCTCTGGACGGTTTTGTCTCACCTACAGAGTAAGACGGGAAGTTGTAATGATGCATGTAACGTTTTCCTGTAATATTTTCATCCAATCCATCGATTCTCTGTGACTCAGAAAGCGGAGCCAGTGTTGTGATAGTGCAGATCTGTGTCTGTCCTCTGGTAAACATGGCAGAACCATGTACACGCGGGATCAGATCTACTTCTGCAGCCAGTGGACGGATCTGGTTGATCGCTCTTCCATCCGGACGTTTGTGATCTTTTAAGATCATCTTACGAACGGTCTTTTTCTGATACTGATATACAGCCTCGCCGAGAACTGCAAGCCACTCTTCATTTTCAGCAAAAGCTTCTTCCAGTTTTTCTGTAATCTGGCGGATATTTTCTTCACGAACCTGTTTTACATCTGTAAATACAGCTTCTTCCATCTCTGCCGGCGGAACGATCTCTTTGATCGCATCAAACATTTCTTCCGGAATCGCACAGCTCTCATAAGCATGTTTTTCTTTGCCTACTTCTGCTACGATCTGATTGATGAAAGCAATGATCGTCTGGTTGATGTCATGTGCTTTATAGATCGCTTCGATCATTTTCTCTTCTTTGATCTCGTTTGCGCCTGCCTCGATCATGATAACTTTCTCTGAAGTAGAGGCAACGGTAAGCTGAAGATCTCCGTTATCCCACTGTTCCTGAGACGGGTTTACAACGAATTCTCCATCTACCATACCAATCTGTGTCATGGCACACGGTCCGCAAAACGGGATATCTGAAATGCTTGTTGCCAAAGCAGAACCAATCATGGCTACCAGCTCCGGACGGCACTGTGGATCCACACTGAGTACCAGGTTGTTCAGTGTAACATCATTTCTGTAATCTTTCGGGAACAGCGGACGCATCGGTCTGTCGATAACGCGGGCTGTCAGAACAGAGTTCTCAGATGCTTTTCCCTCACGTTTGTTAAATCCACCCGGGATCTTGCCTACGGCATACATTTTCTCCTCAAATTCAACACTGAGTGGGAAGAAATCAATACCGTCTCTTGGTTTGTCAGATGCTGTTGCAGTACATAAAACAACAGTATCTCCATAATGCATTAATGCAGCGCCATTTGCCTGTGCTGCCACTCTGCCAACATCCACACGAAGTGTTCTGCCGGCGAGTTCCATAGAATAACTCTTGTACATGCGTATTCTCCTTATTAAAAATATATTATTTTCAGCAGAAGAATCCGAAACTACTGATACAGCCGCATACATGATACAGACATATCAGTGGTCTCGGCAATAGCTCTTCTGCTGATGTTACCATTTTAAGGTAAAATAGAGCGGAAACAAATTTCCGCTCTATCCTGCATAATCCGGTCGGATTATTTTCTGATACCTAATTTTGCAATCAGAGCACGATATCCTTCCAGATCTTTTCTCTTCAGATAATCCAGCAGACCACGTCTCTGTCCGATCATCTTTAACATACCTCTTCTGGAGTGATGATCCTTCGGATGCTCTTTCAGATGATCAGTAAGCTCTCTGATTCTTGCTGTCAGAACTGCGATCTGAACTTCCGGTGAACCGGTATCGTTCGGTGTTCTGCCATACTCTGCCATAATTGCTGCTTTTTTTTCTTTTGAAATCATTACAATTTCCTCCTGTTTTCTATAATCGCCCGTTTTCATTGTGAGGTACTAAGTAACAGGTTGGAGAATCCAGTTACTGAGTATGGGCTCTTTACTCACACTGTATCAGTTTATCATAGTTTTATTTGCTTGTAAACATATTTTTTCTGAAGATAGCGTTTTTCTATCATTGGAAGATTTCAAGATAACTACTATACGCCGTTTCATTTGCTCTGAGGGCTTAACAAACCCATTACATTAATCTCTGCTTCTGAAAAATTTCCGTACGTTTTCCCGATCCCGGTCGATCTGCTCCCGCAATGCATCCAGAGATGCAAATTTCTGTTCCGGACGGATGAACTCCAGAAAAGAAACCTGGATTTCTTTATCATAAATATTTTCATGGAAATCAAAAATATTCGTTTCCACACCCACCGGATATGTACCTTCGATCGTCGGTTTACAGCCGATATTGCTGATACCGGCGTAAAGCTGGTCTCCTATGCGGATCCGGGATGCGTACACACCATTGGGCGGTAACAGTTTCTCCGAATCCGGCAGCTGATTTACCGTCGGGAAACCAAGCGTACGCCCGATCTCATTGCCATGTAATACCGGAGCGGTAAGAAAATAATCGTACCCAAGAAGATAATTTGCTGTCTTCAAATCTCCCCGATGGATCAGGTCACGGATTCGGGTACTGCTGATATCTTCCCCTTCATACTGGATTTTATCTACGATCACGGCATGATAACCCAGTTCCTGCTCATATCGGATCAGATCCACATAGCTTCCGCTGCGGTTGCATCCAAACCGGAAATCTTTTCCGGCTACGATCTGTTTCACACAGATTTTTTCTCTCAGCATCAGAAGAAATGACCGCGGATCCAGATGTTTGAACGCATCAGTAAATGGACACTCAATGACATAATCAATGCCTGCATTTTCAAAAATCTGTTCTTTTTCTTTATTTGTTGATAATACTTTATAGGTATTCTGGTGTATGGATTTCGGCGGGATATCAAAAGTAAAGATCACGGTCTTAAGGCCGTTCTTTTTTCCTTTTTCCAGCTCCTGGAGCAGATATTTATGTCCAAGATGCAGACCGTCAAACTTTCCAAGCGTGACGACTGCCGGCTCCGTAATATGAAAATCCAATGTACCCTTTATATATTGCATAATCTTTTCCTGAACTGTAATTTATTTTATGACAGAAACATTTTTACCGGTTTAAAACAACCTTTTTCTTTCTGAAATCCATAGACGGCAGTAAAGCGGCTGTTACTGTCATAGATCCTTACCGGCTGTACAAAAGCCTCTTCCTGTACAAAAACGAAATCATCTGCACACAATGCATTGCCATTCAACAGCTTCTGCTGCGCGGTTGCTTTGACCATCAGTGCCGGATACTCTGAAAAAACGGTGTCCACCGAACGGATCAGATCTTCCAGCCTGCCTTCTTCTTTTGCCTGCTGTACCTGTGAAAGCGTCAATGCCTGTTCTATAGTAAATCCAGCCGCACGGGTTCGCCGCAGAGATTCCATGCAGCCGCCACACCCCAGCTTCTGCCCGATATCATGGCAGAGTGTACGGATATACGTGCCTTTGGAACAATGCACTTCTATCGTTACCCGTGGCAGATCCATTTCGCAGATCACAATGTCATATACCGTTATCTGACGTGCCTTTCGCTCTACCGTCTTTCCTGCCCTAGCCAGATCACAAAGCTTCTGTCCATTGACTTTCAACGCCGAATACATGGGCGGAATCTGCATCTGTTTACCGCAAAAACTTCGGATCACTTCCGATACCATCTGTTCATCTGCTGTAACCGGTTTTTCTGCAAGAACCGTTCCGGTCATATCCTGCGTATCTGTTTCCTTTCCAAGAAGCAACACCGCCTGATACGTCTTGTCACTGTCCGTGAGCATATCACAGACCTTTGTCGCATTTCCAAGGCACACCGGGAGCACTCCTGTTGCATCCGGGTCCAGTGTTCCCGTATGACCGATCTTTTTCTGCCCGCAGATTCCACGAAGCTTTGCTACCACGTCAAAAGAAGTAAACCCCTGTTCTTTGTCAATAATGATAATTCCGTTTTTCATAAAATGATCCACATATTCCTTTATACGTTTTCCAGAACGGATGCAATATCTGCAAGGATCAGATCCCTGATCTCTTCTTCCGTTCCTTTCATTGTGACACCGGCTGCTTTTGCATGACCGCCGCCGCCGTATTTTACAGCGATCTCCGATACATCTACCAAATTTCCGGAACGCATGCTGACTTTGAAATCTTCTGTATCACTCTGATAGAGAAATACTGCCACTTCTACATCTTTTGTAGCGTGCAGCTGGCTAACGATACCTTCCAGATGTTTTGGGAGCACATGGAACTGCTCCATCTCTTCTTTTGTGATACAGGTGTAGATACACCGGTCTTTCATATACCGGCGTGCTTTTAAAAGCGCATGTCCCAGAATCCGGTTCTGTTCAAAAGTCTTCGCAAAAAATGTGTCATTAATGATCGCAGAGTAATCAATCCCACGGTCCATCAATGCGCCGGCAATGCTCATTGTTTTTGAGGACGTACAGGAATACTGGAACACACCGGTATCATGTACGATTCCAAGGTAGATGCACTCTGCTACCTCTTTTGAAATTTTATCCGGATCCATCAATTCATATACCAGTTCACTGGTAGAGCTTGCCTCCGGATGAATAGTATTTTCATCTGCAAAAGAAGCATTGCTTTTGTGATGATCCACGCAAAAGGTTCTTTCTGCCGTCCGAAAATACTCTGCTGCATCCCCAAGACGTCCCAGATCTCCGCAATCCAGCGCAATAAAAAGATCATATTTGCGTTCCCGTGAACAGTCATGTACGATCTGGTCTGCATGTTTCAGAAATTTGAAGATATTTGGAATTTCCTGCAGATATACCGTGACGGAAATCTCCGGAAAATTTTCTCTGATGTAGTTATATACTGCAAGGCAGGAGCCCACACAGTCACCGTCCGGCCGTACATGACCGGACAGTGCCACGCTGTGGGCGCCTGCAACAATCTGTTCTAAACGTTTCATATTGTCTGCCTGTTCCTTGCTTCCTGTGTCCTAATCTTCCGTTGTTTCAGACGTCTCTTCTGACTGTTCGCTGTAAGACAGTGCGTCAATCTTCTTGGACATTTCAATACCGTACTCAATGGACTGATCAAGAATGAAACGGATCTCCGGCGTATTTCTGAGATTCAGGCTTTTTGCCAAACACCGTCTCACATAACCTGCTGCGCTTTTCAGCCCTGCAAGAGTATCTTTCTGCGCGCTCTCATCTCCCAGCACGCTGATAAATGCTTTACAGGTCTTCAAATCCGGAGCAACTTCTACGGAAGCAATGCTGGTCATTGGATGAATCCGCGGATCTTTAATCTCCTCACGGATGATCTTTGCCAGTTCCCGCATCACTTCTTCGTTGATCCTTGTATTTTTTATACTGTTTTTTCTCATAGCAAAACTCCTATCGAGGTACTTCTACCATCTTATAAGCTTCTACAACATCCAGTTCCTGGAAATCGTTGAACCCTTCAAAGACAAGACCACACTCAAAACCGGCTTTGACTTCTTTTACATCATCTTTAAAACGTTTCAGAGATGCAAGATTTCCTTCGAAAATCTGCTCTCCCTCTCTGGAAATACGCACCTTACATCCGCGTTCAAATACACCATCAAGGACATAAGAACCTGCAATTGTACCTACGCCGGAAGCTTTGAAAAGCTGACGGATCTCTGCATGACCGAGAACCTTCTCCTCAAAGATCGGATCAAGCATACCTTTCATAGCTGCTTCCACATCCTCAATAGCATTGTAGATAACGGAGTACTGACGGATATCCACACCTTCCTGCTCTGCAGTAGATTTTGCAACCGGGTCTGTTTTTACGTTAAATGCGATGATGATCGCATTGGATGCAGATGCAAGGATGATATCGGATTCGTTTACAGCACCTACGCCGCCATGGATTACTTTTACAACGACTTCCTCATTGGAAAGTTTCTCAAGACTCTGTTTTACAGCCTCTACAGAACCCTGTACATCTGCTTTTACGATCAAGTTCAGCTCTTTCAGATTGCCGGCCTGAATCTGTGAGAAAAGATCATCCAGTGACATTCTGTGTCGTGTCTCTTCGAGAAGTTTCTCTTTGTTCTGTGATACAAAAGTATCAGCAAAGCTTCTTGCCTCTTTCTCAGAGTCACATGCAACAAATACCTCTCCGGCATTTGGAACGCTGTTCAGACCAAGGATCTCTACCGGTGTAGACGGACCTGCAACTTTAATCCGACGACCCTGATCATCGATCATGGCACGGATCTTGCCATAGCTGCTTCCTGCTGCTACCGGCTGACCAATCTTTAAGGTACCTTTCTGTACGAGAACGGTTGCAACTGCACCGCGGCCTTTATCAAGCTGAGCCTCGATGACAAGACCTCTTGCATTACGGTTCGGATTTGCTTTCAGTTCAAGAATCTCTGCGGTAAGAAGTACCATTTCCAGAAGCTGATCAATACCTTCGTGTGTCTTTGCAGATACCGGTACAAAAATAGTGCTTCCGCCCCAGTCTTCCGGAATCAGCTCATATTCAGCAAGACCCTGTTTTACTTTATCAATGTTTGCACCCGGTTTATCGATCTTGTTTACAGCAACAATGATCTCAATTCCTGCGGCTTTTGCATGGTTGATCGCTTCTACGGTCTGCGGCATTACACCATCATCCGCAGCAACTACCAGAATCGCAATATCTGTGGAGTTTGCACCACGCATACGCATGGAAGTAAATGCCTCATGACCCGGAGTATCCAGGAATGTAATCTTCTGTCCATTGATTTTTACAACAGAAGCACCAATATGCTGTGTGATACCACCAGCCTCTTTATCAGTTACACGGGTGCTTCGGATTGCATCAAGAAGAGAGGTTTTACCATGATCTACATGACCCATTACACATACGACCGGTGCACGGGATACCATTGTAGATTCATCTTCTTCTTCCTCTTTCAGAAGTTCTTCGATCACATCTACTTTTTCTTCCAGCTCTGCAATACAGTTGAACTCCAGCGCGATCTCTTCTGCTTTCGCAAAGTCGATCTCCTGATTTACAGTTACCATCTCGCCCTGCATAAACAGTTTTTTCACGATCGCAGAAGCCTGAATTTTCATCTTGTCAGCCAGCTCTCTTACGGTCATAATCTCCGGAAGTGTAATATTCTTTACTTCTTCCTCTTTTTTCTTCTCTGCCGGTGTCTGTGGCTGCGCATTTCTCTTCTTATGGCCAGTCTTCTTCTCCAGGTTTACGTAACGTTCCTGTTTCTTTCCGCCCAGTTTATCATAATCCTGTTTTTTGTTTCCGCCTTTGCCGCTGTTTTTATTTCTTCCTGCATCTCTGGAATCTTTTCCACGGAAATCATCCATTGCCGGTTTTGCCATATCGCGGTTCATGCGGGAGATTTCCTGATCTAATCTTCTCTTCGGTTCTCTTGCACTACTTGCACCGTCTTGACGGCCGTTTCGATTACCTTGACGATCACTGTAAACATTCCGAGTGCCCGATACATTTTTCTGACCATTGCGATCCGTTCTTTCATTCCGCGCATATCTTCCATCTCCATTCTCCTGGCGATTTCTTACCGGACGGTCTCCTTGATTTTTGTTAAAGGAACGATCTTGTCTGTCAGAACGCTCTCCCTGATTTCTGGAACGGTCATTCTGATTTCTGTTGTAAGGACGATCCCCCTGGTTTCTGTTGAAGGAACGATCCTGTCTGTCAGAACGCTCTCCCTGATTTCTTACCGGACGCTGCTCATCTGCTTCCTCAGAATGAATTGCCTGTGACGGGCGCAGGCGATCCGGTCTCGGTTTGATCGGGCGGTTCGGACGTGCCGGACGGTCGTTCTGTGTTCTGTTAGAAGAACGATCCTGTCTGTCAGAGCGGTTTCCGCTCTGTCCTTTCTGTCCGCCTCTACGATTTCCCATTTTGCTGTTCTGCGGATTGTAAACTGCAGAAATGCTGGCTTTTTTCTTCGGTCTCTCAGCCGTTTTTTCGCCATCGTCTTTCTTTACAGTATTCTCTTTTTTTCCAAATTTATTCTTAACCATAGATGCTGCTTTCTCATCTAAAACGCTCATATGGGAAGCTACCTCTACATTATTGTTTTTCAAATATTCAACCACATCTTTTGACTGAACATTTAATTCCTTTGCAAGCTCGTGTACTTTCATTTTTGCCATCTTGTTCCTCCTTATTTAGTTGTCATAATCTTCTGAATCTGTTTTTCAAAGGATGATGCAAATCCGGCATCCAGCACCGCGAGCATGGAACGATATTCTTTTCCGATATAATGCCCCAGTTCTTCCTTTGTACCGATCATATGGATAGGCACTTCGTAATACTGTGTCATATTCATCATTTTCTTTTTCGTATTGTCAGATGCATCTTCTGCAACAATGACCATATACGCTTTTCCACTCTTTACTGCCATCTCCGTGGCATACTCTCCGCTTGCAACTTTTCCTGCCTTCTGTGCAAGGCTGATATTTGAAAATAATCTATTTTTCAACAAGCGCTTCCATCTCCTTTAAAAGATTCTCTTTTATTTCCTTTGAAATTCCGGTTTTCAACGAACGTTCCAGTCCTTTTCGATCACATGCATTTTTAAGGCATTCTGCAGATCGGCAGATATATGCGCCCCGGCCGTTCTGTCTTCCCGATACATCCAGAAGAATCTGGTCATCCGGTGTGCGGATCACGCGCATCAGATCTTTTTTCGGTTTCATCTCTCCACAGCCTACACATAACCGAACCGGAATCTTTTTATTCATTGTCTTCTTCCTCTTCCATATCTGAAGCAAAATCTTCTTCCATCGGAATATCCTCTGCTTCTTCCTCAGAATACGCTTCTTCTGTCACATCTTCTGCATTTTCATTGTCGGAGTCTGCATCTTCATAGTCATCTTCGTATGCGTCTTCTTCATAATCCTCATACTCAGTCTCATAATCCATGAAGTCGCCGGCTTCTCTTGCCTGTGTCTCACTCTTGATGTCAATCTTAAATCCGGTCAGACGGGCTGCCAGACGGGCATTCTGTCCTTCTTTACCGATTGCAAGAGACAACTGATAATCCGGGACAACTACCTTTGCGGATTTCTCCTCTGCATCTGCGATAACAGAAATAACTTTTGCCGGGCTCAGTGCATTCTCAATAAGCATTGCCGGATTCTCATTCCAATTAATAATATCAATCTTCTCGCCATTCAGTTCATCGACGATCGCATTTACACGTGCACCATTCATACCGACACAGGCGCCTACCGGATCAACGTCCGGGTCATTAGACCATACAGCCATCTTTGTTCTGCTTCCTGCTTCACGGGCGATGCACTTGATCTCCACGATTCCTTCACGAACTTCTGCAACTTCTTCCTCAAACAGACGTTTAACCAGCTCCGGATGGGTTCTTGATACAAGGATCTTCGGTCCTTTGGAAGTAGATTTTACTTCAAGAATATATACCTTTATACGTTCTGTCGGCTCGAAAGTCTCTCCTTTGATCATCTCGTTCTCATTCAGGATGGCATCTGCTTTACCCAGATCAATGCTGACATTTTTTCCAATATAACGCTGTACGATACCGGTCACAACATCTCTTGCTCTTCCATTATACTGATCAAAGATTGCTTTTCGTTCTTCCTCACGAATTTTCTGTAAGATAACATTTTTTGCATTCTGAGTGGCAATACGTCCAAATTCTTTGGATTTTACTTCAAATTTCATCACATCGCCGACCATCATGCTGGAATCAATGATTCTTGCTTCTGCAAGACTAACCTCCAGTACCGGATCTTCAACCTGTTCCACTACTGTTTTCTCTGCATATACATGAAATTCACAGGTTTCCGGATCAATAATGACTTTGATATTATCTGCTTTTCCAAAATGCTGTTTGCATGCTGTAAGAAGTGAATTCTCAATTGCTTCCAATAACGTATCTTTGCTGATATTTTTTTCTTTTTCCAAAATGGTTAAAGCTTCTAATAATTCATTTGCATCACTTTTTTTGCTGCTTTTTGTTGATCTAGCCATTTTTTCTTTTTGTCCTCCTTTTTCTCTTCCCGATTATCGTATTAAAAATCAAACGCCAGCCGGATCAGGGCTATATCTGCCTTCTGAAATAATTGTTCTGTTCCATCTTCACTTTCAATTGTAACAGAAGAATCATCATATGCCTTCAATATGCCATAAAATTCTTTTTTTCTATCAATGGAACGATAGGTACGAATCTCAAGCTCTTTCCCCATACTACGTACATAATCCCGTTCCTTTTTCAGCGGTCTGCCAAGTCCCGGTGAACTTACTTCAAAAATATAGGAATCTTCGATATAATCTTCTGCATCCAGAATCTCATTCATGGCTCTACTTACCAGTTCACAGTCGTTTACCGTAATACCGCCTTCTTTGTCGATATATGCGCGCAGATACCAGTTGCTGCCTTCTTTTACATATTCAACATCTACCAGTTCAAAGTTATTTTCGTTCAGGATTGGAAGCAGCAGTTCTTCCGTCCGTGCTTCATACTGTTCTCTTTTTGACATCTTATCACCTGCCATTTCTCCAAACAAGGAATTAAGAGTGGGCTCACACCCACTCTTAATCATAACATCTTTATTCTTACTTATAACTTACTATAGCACGCTATGCACTACTTTGCAAGCTTTTAAGAAAAAAATATCTGCAACACATGTTGCAGATACCTTTCGGGTTGGGCTGTCATTTAAACAGTCAACAGTTCGTAGGGGAATCGAACCCCTGTTTTCGCCGTGAGAGGGCGACGTCTTAACCGCTTGACCAACGAACCATTTTTATCTTTTGTTGCGAGCTGCAACGTTGATTATTTTATTTCAGTCTGAGTAAAAAGTCAAGTACTTTTTTCAACTTTTTTATTTTTTCGACATGAGATCTTATAACGGAGCGTTCCCGCAGGGACGCCATATAAAATGGCCCCCCTTTTAGACTTCTATTCTGTTTCCAGAACAGGAAATCATACAGTACGTCCTTTATTTATAATATCTTCTCCCGGAATTAAGCCAGTTTTGTTTTTGCAAGCTCTACTAAAGCTGTGAAGCCTGCAGCATCATTAACTGCCATCTCAGCAAGCATTTTTCTGTTGATCTCTACTTCTGCAAGTTTCAGACCATACATAAATTTGCTGTAGGAAAGACCGTTCATTCTTGCAGCAGCGTTGATACGAGCGATCCAAAGCTGTCTGAACTGTCTCTTTTTCTGTTTTCTTCCTGCATAAGAGCTG
The DNA here is from genome assembly GCA_900557275.1 of uncultured Roseburia sp. The sequence goes on along the minus strand of USRX01000006.1, from coordinate 31,795 downwards.
GTAAGTGCTCTCATAACAGACTGTTTTGCTACACGATACTGTTTGGATCTAGCTCCTCTGTAGCCTTTTGCCAGTTTTAATACTCTATTATGTTTCTTTTTAGCGTTCATGCCGCCTTTAATTCTTGCCATTTCTATTTTCCTCCTTTACAAATCTTACAGATACGGTAAAATCTTCTTCATGTTCTTAACATTTGTAGCATCTGTAACGGTGGATTTTCTAAGATTTCTTTTTCTCTTAGTAGTTTTCTTTGTTAAAATGTGGCTTTTATAAGCTTTATTTCTTTTTAACTTTCCTGTTCCTGTTTTTTTGAAACGTTTTGCAGCAGCTCTGCTAGTTTTCATTTTTGGCATTGATGTTTCCTCCTCAAAATAGTCTCTAACGTTTTTCGGTCAGAACCATGCTCATATTCCGACCTTCCAGTTTGGGTGCCTTTTCCACTGTGGCAATCTCTTCCAGCTCTTTTGCAAAATCATCCAGAATATGTCTGCTGTTCTGCACATGAGCCATCTCTCTTCCGCGGAAACGAAGTGTGACTTTTACTTTATTTCCCTTTGAGATGAATTTCTTTGCCGCATTTATTTTGGTGTTCAAATCATTGGTATCAATGTTCGGAGATAATCTTACTTCTTTCAGTTCAACGGTCTTCTGTTTCTTCTTGGCTTCTTTTTCTTTACGAGCCATTTCGTAACGATATTTACCGTAGTCAATGATCTTACATACAGGTGGTTTTGCAGTCGGTGCGATCTTTACCAGATCCAGTTCTGCTTCCTGTGCAAGTTTGTACGCCTCTCTGGAAGACATGATGCCAAGCTGCTCTCCGTCTGTTCCGATCACGCGCACTTCCTTATCTCTGATTTGTTCGTTAATTTTTAATTCGCTAATGGTTTTGCACCTCCAAAATAAAAAAATGGATAGGCAGACTATCCACAACAATTCATCCAAACATCAGATATTGAAATTTGAAATATAAACCGTTAGTCGCACATCTGCGCTAAGGTGAGAGTGGATACTCTACTTCGTTTTCTTACAACTCCATTAATTTATCACATTTCCATATTGGCGTCAACACTTTTTTATATTTTCTTTCGATTTTCCATAAATCATTTTTCTGTAAATGCAGGTCTGTCTTCTTTCTGTACACCAAGACATGTATCCTGCCTCCAAAAAAATTTTCATTATAAAACCTCTTTTGCAACTTTACGAATATGAAAAAATCATGTACTCTATTACCGTATCATTTTCTGTTATCTATGTAAAGCCTGTCCATAAGGAATACAAAACAGGAAAAAGTACTCACAGTTTGTACAGAAAAGAGGTTTTATAATGAAAAAACGAATAGATCTCCACGTTCACTCCACTGCTTCTGACGGGACTTTCGCTCCAGCAGAGCTTGTAGCCCTCGCCAGAAAACAGGGACTTTCTGCTTTTGCCCTCACAGACCATGACAGCACTGAAGGTCTGGAAGAGGCACTGAGTGCATCCAAAGACAGCGATATAGAAGTCATTCCCGGAGTGGAACTTTCCACTGAATATAATGGTACGGAAATCCATGTGGTAGGGTTGTTCATTGACTGGCAGTATCAGCCTTTTGCAGAGCATCTGCGGAACTTCCGGGATTGCAGGGACAACCGAAATATCAAAATGCTGGAGCGGCTTCAGGAGGAAGGTTTCCATATTAAAGAGCAGGATCTGCATGACAAATTTGGCGACTGCGTCATGACAAGAGCACATATCGCCCGTTATCTGGTGGACACCAGACAGGTTCCTGAACTTTCCATCGTCTTTAACGAATACATTGGCAATGGATGCAAATGCTATGTAGACCGTCCGAAAGTCTCCCCGGTAGAAGCAGTCAAGCTTATCCATCAGGCAGGCGGTATCGCTATCCTCGCACATCCATGCCTCTATAAATTAGAAGAAACCGAACTGTTATCTATGCTTGAAGCCATGTGCGCTGTCGGTCTGGACGGTATCGAAGCCATCTATTCCTGCAACAAAAGCAATGATGAAGCCTACTATTCTTCTCTTGCCGAAAAATATCATCTTGCAATCTCCGGCGGTTCCGACTTCCACGGTTCCAACAAACCGGATATCCAATTAGGAAGCGGAAAAGGGAATCTGGAAATCCCTTATGAATTGTTGGAGAAGCTGCGTAAAAAATATGAAAATCATAAAACTAATGCTGGTATTTTATACAGGTAACACACAAACACCCGTCTCGAAACTCTAAAACAGACCGTCTCGAAACGATTTAAACAAGTGATATATTGTATTATCCCATCAATTATCGCAAGAAAATATCCATTTATTGAATTTTTAAAGGCTCCGGGAAAATAATGATCTGCTCTTAACAGACCCTTATTTTTCTCAGAGCCTTATTTTATGAAATACTTCCAAAATAAGTATCCCTATATTTCCTATTGTCACAATAATTTTTCACAGATAATCCTACAGCACAAATTTATGGATTACTTCTGCCACACCGTCATGTTCGTTGTCATTTTCTGTGATGTAGTCTGCACATTCTTTCACAACTGGCTGCGCATTTTGCATCGCCACGCCAAGATAGGCATTCTGGATCATCGAAATATCATTTTCATGATCTCCGATGGCAATGGTATTCTCCGGCTGGATATTCAGGAACTTCTGCAGATATTCCACGCCAATTCCTTTTGTTACCGCATACGGGCAATATTCCAGATATTCCGCACAGGAAAAAAAGCTGGTACATTTTCCTTCTTCCCATGCTCTGTGTTCTTCTTGGAACTGGTGCAGTTTGTCCGGATGATCCAGACTGATCAAAAGCATTTTCGGCGGTTCCTGATTCAACAGAGACCAGATATCTTTCTCGATCCGGTACTGCATACCGGTGCGTTTCAGATACAGATCCAGTTCTTTCGTATGTTTTCTGGTCAGTATCTGGGATTCGGAATACGCCTGGATATATAATCCCGCTTTTTCTGCTTCCCTCGTAAGGTATTCCGCATATTCAATAGGCATACTCTTGCGGTTCAGTGTGCGTTCTGCCGCACAATCGTAGATTACCGCCCCATTGTATGCGATCAGATAACAGCCCGGTTTTTCCAGTTCCAGTTTTTTTGCAATATTTCTTCCACTGGATACCGCACGACCGGTAGCAAACACAATATAATGCCCCACCTCCAGAGCCTCCTGCAGTGCCTGACGGTTTACATCCGAAATCGTTTTATCATCTCTTAATAAAGTGCCATCCAAATCCACAAAGATAATTTTTCTGCTCAATACTCCCACCCCTTTCAACTCCATTTTTATTCATTATAATATCCATTCCCATATCATTTTCAGATTCTCCCGGCTATTCTGCCGGTTCCGCCGGGATAAATACCCGATCATCCACATCCTCTGCTTCCTGTTTTGCCAATTCAATGGCTTCCTCACAAAACTGTGCCTGACTTCCCACCAGAACTTTTCCGCGCTTGTCTATCTTTTCATAGTTCCCGTCTGGCTGCATAATATGGGCTTTGATGTTATCCGCAAGCTGCACATCCAGAATATGACGAACTTTTTTCTGTAGCGCTTCATCTTCTACCGGGAATGTAATCTCTACACGGCGATCAAGGTTTCTCGGCATCCAGTCCGCACTTCCCATATAATATTCTTCAAATCCATCGTTACGGAAATAGAAGATCCGACTGTGTTCCAAAAAATTGCCCACAATGGAATGCACCGTAATATTTTCACTGATCCCCGGAATTCCTGTACGCAGGCAGCAGATTCCCCGAATGATCAGGTCAATCTTTACACCAACTGCAGATGCCTCATACAATGCAAGGATGATCTCTTTATCACACAGTGAGTTCATCTTTGCAATGATATGCGCTTCTTTTCCATCCCGGGCATGTTCTGTTTCTCTCTGGATCAGACGCAGAAATTTCTTTCGCAGCCAGATCGGTGCTACAAGAAGTCTGTTCCAACCTTTAGGTTCTGAATAGCCGGAAAGCATATTGAAGACAGCGGTTGCATCCTCCCCATAGCTTTCTGCACAGGTAAACATTCCCGTATCGGTATATAATTTTGCTGTTGAATCATTATAATTTCCGGTTCCAAGATGCACATAACGACGGATGCCATCTTCTTCCCGACGAACGACCAGTGCGATCTTACTGTGGGTTTTCAAGCCAACTAATCCGTAAATAACATGGCAGCCTGCTTTTTCCAGTTTTCTCGCCCATACAATATTGTGTTCCTCGTCAAAACGGGCTTTCAGCTCTACCAAAACCGTAACCTGTTTTCCATTCTCTGCCGCCTGGGCAAGAGATGCGATGATCGGAGAATTGCCGCTGACACGATACAGTGTCTGCTTGATAGCAAGCACGTCCGGATCTACAGAAGCCTGCCGGATAAAATTGACCACCGGATCAAAGGTCTGATACGGATGATGCATCAGGATATCGCCTTTTCGGATCTGTGCAAAAATATCTGATCCTTCCGGAATCTCCGGTACCGGCTGCGGCTTATACGGAACATTCCGCAAATGATCATAGCCTTCCAGTCCGTACATTTTCATCAGAAATGTCAGGTCGATCGGTCCCGGTATCTTAAAAATATCCTCAGAAGCAATATGGAAAGATTCCTTCAAAATCTTCAATAATTTTTTATTAACCTTTTCTTCCACTTCCAGACGAATGACTTCGCCCCACTGGCGCTGTTTTAATTTACTCTCGATCTCCTTCAACAGATCTTCTGCTTCATCCTCGTCAATATTAAAATCTGCATTTCTCATAATCCGGTACGGATATGCGCATATGACATTATAATTCAGGAACAGACTTCCGATATTTTTCTCAATAACCTGTTCCAGAAGGATAAACGTATCTTTCTCTGCTTCAGAAGCGGATGGAATCCGAATATAACGTGGCAACACAGACGGAACCTGTACCGTAGCAAATTCTGTGTTTTCCGGATTTTCTTTATCTTCCAGAAGTGCTGCAATGTTCAGGGATTTATTCCGGATCAATGGGAATGGTCGGGATGCATCCACTGCCATAGGTGTCAGTACCGGATACACATTTTCCTGAAAATACCGATCCACATATTCGCCCTGTTCTGCTGTAAGCGTTTCAAATTCATCAACGATTACAATGCCGTTGCTGCGAAGCTGCGGCACAAGGGAACGGTTATAGGTAGAATACTGCAATTCCACAAGGTTTCTCGTATCCCGGTTAATGGCTTCCAGCTGGTCTGCAGCCGTCATGCCTGCAATGTCTTTTTTCTTATATTTGGCATGTACCATATCTTTCAGGGACGCTACTCGAACCATGATAAACTCGTCCAGATTGGAAGATGTGATACTGACAAATTTCAGACGTTCCAGAAGCGGCAGCGTCTTATCTCTTGCTTCGTTTAATACTCTGCCGTTAAATTTCAGCCAGCTCAGTTCCCGGTTCTCAAAATTTTCCGGGCGGTCAAAACTTTTCATCTCGTTCATCACATTTCCTCCCCCTATTTTCGTTTTTCTTTTAATACAGGCTGCAGACTAAACACCTGTTCAAACAGATCTGCCTGCTGTTCAAACCGAATCTGTTCCCATACGGAGTTCTTCGTCACATCCACCGTCATCACAAGCTGTTTTTCTTTTAACACAACTTTTAATTCCTGGATTTTCTGTTTATGACTCCGATCCAACGCATTCGCCAGTCTTAAGATTGCTGCGATCTTTGCCACCAGAATATATTCTTCCATATTGAGGATATCTTTCAACTCTTCATAAGGCGCAAGTTCCACCTTATGATATTTTACGGCAAAGGCGATGACCTGCCGCTCACTGTGGGTAAGTCCAAGTATCTCCGATCCCATAATAATATGATAGGACATATCCGCATGGTCAGCCATAGACACATATTTGCCACAGTCATGAAGGTACACGGCTGTCTGCAGCAAAAGCCGGTCTCTTACCGTCATTCCATTTACCTTCTTTGAGGCATTAAATACGGCAACCGCAATCTTTTCCATCGCTTTTATATGCGGTTCATGGCATTTATAACGCGCAGCGATCTCTCTTGCACTGGAAAGAATATCATCATCATAATCATGGGGATTTTTCAATATCTTTTTCTTTAACGCATAATCGCAGGCAATGCCATCTGTCATCTCAAAGCCCGTGATCCATATAAACTCCGGCTGCAATTCGCGAACCAGACCATCGTACATAATCATGCTCGGCTTGAAATTCGGGTCATTCACGTTTAAAAAATCATATTTATCACTGAGCGCATCCATATCTGACCGGTAGATATTTTTAATCTTCTCATGAAAGGTTCCGGCAGGCATAACTGTTTTTACATCTGAACCGGATTCCATTCCCAACAGTTTCGGGCTTTTTAGTTTGTTATGAAAAATCTCATCCAGATACTGCCCCATAAAGATCAGATGACGGGGTGTTCTTCCGTTTCCATAGATCGACCGAAATGCCACGATCTCTTTTTCCACCATTTCCAGAATCTGTTTTTCCCGTTTTTCTTCATTGCTGCGGGCAAGGGAAAGCGCCTGCAGCAGCCGCAGGGAACCGATCGCCACCTGCTTCGTAAATACCATATGTCCGGCGTCAAATACCGTGATCTGAATACTTCGACCGCCTACATCGATCAGGACACATCCTTCCTGGATCAACAGTGGAAAATCTTCCATTCCGGACACTACTTTGTACCCAAGCGCACGCTGTTCCGAATTGCTCAGTACCTGTATGCTGATCCCAGTGCGGACACGGATCTGTTCCAGTACGAAAATCATATTGGATGCGTTTTTAAATGTGCTGCCGGCAAACACCAGACATTCCTCACATCGATAGCTCTGGCTGATCTCATTAAATTCATTCAATACTTCACACAGCTCATCTACTTTTTTATAGCCAATCCTGCCGTTTTCATACACTTCACGGCCGAGATCCAGCCTGCTGCGAATCTGATCCACATCGTGGATCTGCTTTTTCCCCGGTAAAAGCTCCTGAATCTTCATACAGATCTCGTAAGATCCAATATAAATGGAGGCAAGTGTTACGATCTTCATACCCTGTCCTTTCCGGAATCCTTTTGTCAGTTCCCTACTCCATATTCACTGTTTTTTCATACCGACAGAACATTTTTCTTCTATTCATATGCAATCTATCGAATATATGAATGTACATTCCTCCAGTTTTCCAGAGGTACAAATAGTCATATGAAAAATATTTTTCACACTATTATCATTAAAAGTTTTCTGTCATAAAATACCTGTTCTCGCTAGGGGCTACTTATACTCCTGCTTTTCCTGACGGATCAGCTCCTGCTGCTGTCGTCTGCTGATCGCCATGACCAGCTCATACAGTTCCCGGATTCCCTGCGCATTCTGCTCAGAATGCGTCTGTCCGGCAAGGGCATCCAGTTTCTGCTCCTCTCTCGCAGGGTCCAGTACCGGTTTTCCACTGGCAAGTTTATATTCTGCCACCTGACGGGTCAGATTCATGCGCTGTTCAAACAGCGCTGTGATCTGCTGGTCAATGGCATCGATATCTTTTCGTATTTCCCCAAGATCTCTCATGTTATAGTCTCTCCTCTGGTAATTTTTATTTATCATCAAAATAATTCTCGTTCATGATCGACATTTACCGTTTGACAATCTCTTCGTATGACACAGACGATACATATATCCCAAAACACAACTCTACAGATCAAACAACGACAGCTGGTTGGACTCTGGCAGATCTCCCAGTAATTTCAGTTCTGCCATAAGATCAATAACCGTCTTACTGACTTTCGTCCGCTGTCGGAAATCATCCCGCGATAAGAACGGACCATCTTTTGCAGCCTCCACCACGGCATCTGCCGCCTTATCTCCGAGTCCGTCGATCGTACTGATGGATGGCATCAGCTTGTCATCTATGATCTGAAAATGATGCGCCTGCGCCCGGTAAATATCAATGGGCATAAATTCAAATCCACGGGCATACATTTCCTGCACGATCCTCATATCCTTATACGTATCCTGCTCCTTTTTGCTCAATGTATCCTTCCGACTCTCGTAATCATGCATATGATGCTCCAGCCTCTCTTTTCCCTGACACATCAGTTCATAGTTAAAGGAAGTGGCACGGATACTGAAAAATGCCGCATAATAAGCAAGCGGATAAAACACCTTACAGTATGCGATACGCCATGCCATCATAACATAAGCTGCCGCATGGGCCTTCGGGAACATGTATTTGATCTTCTCGCAGGACCAGACATACCAGTCCGGCACACCATGATCTAACATGTCCTTTTTATATTCCGGCCATTCCTTACATTTTCCATTTGCAACAGCTCCCTTACGGACACGCTCCATAATCGTAAAAGATTCCTCGCTGTCAAGCCCTTTACCGATCAGATACGTCATAATATCATCACGGGTACAGATTGCTGTAGAAATCGTAGCTTTTCCTTCCTGTAACAGCGTCTGGGCATTTCCCAACCATACGTCCGTACCATGGGAAAGTCCGGCGATTCGCACCAGATCCGAAAACGCCTGCGGTTTGGTATCAATCAACATCTGCATTGCAAAGTCGGTACCGAACTCCGGTATGCCAAGTGCCCCAAGCGGACAGCCGTTGATATCTTCCGGTTTTACTCCCAATGCATCCGTATTCTGAAACAGAGACATGACCTCTTTATTATCCAGCGGAATGTCCGTCGGATCTACACCGGTCAGATCCTGCAGCATACGGATCATGGTAGGATCATCGTGTCCGAGAATATCAAGCTTTAACAGGTTGTGGTCAATGGAATGGTAATCAAAATGAGTCGTGATCGTATCCGTGGTCATATCATTTGCCGGATGCTGCACCGGGGTAAAAGAATATATATCTTCCCCGAGAGGAAGTACGATGATTCCGCCCGGATGCTGCCCCGTCGTCCTTCTGACTCCGACACATCCCTGTACGATACGGTCAATCTCACAGTTTCTCTTATGAACGCCCCGTTCCTCGTAATAATTTTTTACATAACCAAACGCTGTCTTATCCGCCAGCGTACCGATCGTACCGGCACGAAACGTCTGACCGTCTCCAAAAATAACCTCGGTATATTTATGTGCCTTACTCTGATAATCGCCGGAAAAATTCAGATCAATATCCGGCTCTTTATTTCCCTTAAATCCAAGAAATGTCTCAAATGGAATATCAAAGCCCTCTTTCTGTAATTTTTCGCCACAGACCGGACAGAGACGATCCGGCATATCACATCCGGCTTTCCCAGCATATTTCTTTACTTCCTCAGAATCAAAATCCACGAAATGGCAGTTCCCGCAGATATAATGGGGACTTAATGGATTTACTTCCGTGATACCTGCCATGGTGGCAACAAATGAGGAACCTACGGAGCCACGGGATCCTACCAGGTAACCATCCTCATTAGACTTCCACACTAGTTTCTGGGCAATAATGTACATTACGGCAAATCCATTGGAAATGATGGAATTCAGCTCACGCTCCAGTCGCTCTGTAACGACTTCCGGGAGATCTTCTCCATAAATCTCATGGGCTTTCGTATAACAGATATCTCGCAGTGTCTGATCCGAATTTTCAATGACCGGCGGACATTTATCCGGTCTTACCGGAGAGATCTTCTCACACATATTGGCGATCTTATTTGTATTGGTTATAACGACTTCTTCTGCTTTTTCACTTCCAAGATAAGAAAACTCCTGTAGCATCTCTTCTGTCGTACGCAGATACAGCGGCGCCTGATCATCTGCATCCTTAAATCCCTTTCCTGCCATAATGATTCGGCGGTACACTTCATCTTCCGGATCCAGGAAATGTACATCGCACGTAGCAACGACCGGCTTTTTGAATTCCTCTCCCAGTTCTACGATCCTGCGGTTAATATCTTTGATATCATCCCAGGACTGCACCGGTTCCTTCTCACTGCGAAGCATGAACTCATTGTTTCCCAGAGGCTGAATCTCCAGATAATCATAAAATTTCACGATCCGGGCAATCTCTTCATCCGGCTGACCGCCAAGCAGCGCCCGGTATAATTCACCTGCTTCGCAGGCGGAACCGAGAAGCAGTCCCTCCCGGTATTTTTCCAGTTCGCTCTTTGGAATCCTAGGACGTCTGTGATAATACTTGATATGGGACATGGATACCAGACGGTACAGATTGACCCTGCCGATATCATTGGTCGCCAGTATAATGGCATGATAAGTCGGCAGCTTCTTAACCGTTTCCACGTTCATATCGCCCATATCTTTCAGGTCATCCAGATTTTCCACCCCGCGATCCTGCAGCATTTTGATAAGCTTCAACATGATCTCTGCTGTACATGCCGCATCATCTACCGCCCTGTGATGATGTCCCAGCGCTACACCAAGTGCTTTTGCCACGGTATCCAATTTGAATCTGTTCAGACTTGGGAGAAGGGCTCTGGACAGTGCGACGGTATCTACAACGGACTTCTCACAGGGAAGCCCTTGCTGCTTGCAGTTATATTTGATAAAGCTCATATCAAAATCTGCATTATGCGCCACCATGACCGCACCCTCGCAAAATTCCATAAATTTCGGAAGGATTTCTTCAATTACAGGTGCATCCAGCACCATATCATCGTTAATGCTGGTCAGCTGTTCAATCTCATAAGGAATCGGAACCTGTGGATTTACAAAAGTGCTGAACCGGTCTGTGATCTCCTGGTTCTGCACTTTGACCGCACCGATCTCAATGATCTTATTTTTCAATGGGCTGAATCCGGTGGTCTCCAGATCGAATACCACATAAGTATCTGTCAGCGCCTGTCCCTGTGGGTTGGAAACCAGTCCCTTGGAATCATCCACCAGGTAAGCTTCCACACCATAGATAACTTTAAAATCCGGATTCTTAATCTTAGCATGATTTGCCTCCGGGAAAGCCTGTACTGCGCCATGATCTGTGATGGCAATAGCCGGATGTCCCCAGGCATCTGCCCGTGCAATAATATCCTGCACATCGGAAACGCCGTCCATATCACTCATCTTTGTATGGCAATGCAATTCCACACGCTTTACCGGACTGTTATCCATTCTGCTTTCTGTAAAATCCGGAATCTTTTTAATACCGGACACGGAACTGATGGTCAGGTCATGGTCATATTTATCTACCATGGGGATGCCTTTTAACTTGATAAAAGCGCCCTTTTGAATGTGTGGTGCAAGCTGATCCAGATATTCATTTTTACAGAAGATCTTAACCATAATGGTATCCGTAAAATCTGAGATTGCAAACATGATCAGCGTTTTTTCATTACGTAGCTCCCTGCCTTCATAGGAAAGCACTTTTCCACGGATACATACCTCTCCGATTTCTCCCATGATCTGCTCGATAGGCGTTGTCTCCTCTTCAAAATCCCGTCCATACACAACATCGGGATTATCGGAGCGTCGGAAGAATCCTCGGTCCTTCTTCTCCCATTTTCCGCCTCCATCTTTACGAAAGCTGCTCTTTCCTTTGCCATCTGCTTTGCCGATTTCTTCTTTCTTTTCCACAGATGTTATCGGCGCAGCCTGCTCCGGTTTTGGTGCGTTCGCATGGTTTCCGGTATTTTCAGGCATGGACGTCGGCTGCGTTTCCTCTCCTGGAAAAGCCGCATGTGACATCCCCGACCGTGTCATGATCGCCGCAACTTTATTTTTGATCATGATCTCTGCATTTTTCTGAAACCGGTTTTCTTCCTCCTGATAGTAGGAAAATGACACCTTTACTTTCATGCCGCATCTGCCGCAGAAGATCTTTTCCAGTATCTCATAGAGGTCATCTTCCCGTTCATGGGCAACTGCGGTATCCTTCAGGGAAATGTCTATGACATCCTCGCTCGGAAACGTAACCTTGCTTGTCCGCAGAAGATCGTATTCCAACATACTGTAATTACGGAATTCCTCCAGAATGCTTTTCCAGTACACACGGTACAGATTTTCCGGTGTATACTGCCCGGAAAGCTGGAATTTTTCCATCAATTTGATCTTCAGTTCTTTCTGAGGAAAATACTGACGTTTGATCTCCCGTTCTACCGCAAAGATCTTATCTTTCGTGATCAGACGATGCCCCTGTATATAAATGCGCAGCATCTCCCGGCTCTGGACACGTCCGACACGTACAATGCTCACATCTGAAAACAGTCCTTTCAGATCATCATTCAGATTCAGTTCTGAAAATACGTCAAAAAATTCTTTTGCCATGTACCTAAAACTCCAGCTTTCTGTTTCTATGCCAATCATGCGAGCACGTTGACTCTCTTGCGCTCATTATATCATGAACAAAAATAGTTCATGATCAGCATTCGCCGTTCGTCAATCATACGAGTATATTGACTCTCTTGCGCTCATTATATCATGTGCGAAAATAACATGTGTTTCAAAATCTAACCCTGCCAGTGAAGCAGTTCTTCTCTTAAGGCAGGCAGCAACTGATCCTCCGGAACTTTTTTAATGATCTCTCCGTGACGGATCAGAAGACCTTCGCCTTTTCCACCGGCAATGCCGATATCTGCTTCTTTTGCTTCTCCCGGGCCGTTGACAACACAGCCCATTACCGCAACTTTGATATCCAACGGAATATCTGCTACCATATTTTCCACCTGATTTGCCAGACCGATCAGATCAATCTGTGTTCTTCCACAGGTCGGACAGGATACGACCTCGATACCGCCTTTGCGAAGCCCAAGCGTCTTTAGAATCAGTTTGGCAGATTTAATCTCTTCCAGTGGATCTCCCGTCAGTGAAACACGGATCGTATCTCCGATCCCCTGATGCAGAATCAGTCCCAGTCCGATGGCGGATTTGATATTACCGCTGATGATCGTTCCCGCTTCTGTAATGCCTACATGCAACGGATGATCTGTCTGGTCTGCAAGAAGTTCATGGGCTTTGACACACATCAGCACATCAGAGGACTTAATGCTGATGACCAGATTGTCATATCCGAACCGTTCGATCAGATGCACTTTGTCCAATGCGCTCTCCACCAGTCCTTCTGCGGTAACGCCATGGTATTTTTCTACCAGATGTTTTTCCAGCGAACCGCTGTTTACCCCTACACGGATCGGAATATTCCGTTTTGCAGCTACATCAATAACTGCCTGAATCCGCTCATCAGAACCAATGTTCCCCGGATTAATGCGGATCTTATCTGCACCGTTTTCCATAGCAGCGATAGCCAGCCGGTAATCAAAATGGATATCCGCCACCAAAGGAATCGATATCTGTTCTTTGATCTGTTTTAATGCTTCTGCCGCTTCCATCGTCGGCACCGCACAGCGGATAATATCACAGCCTGCTGCTGCAAGCCGGTTGATCTGATCTACGGTAGCTTTTACATCTTCTGTTTTTGTATTTGTCATTGACTGGATCAGAATCGGATTTTCACCACCGATAACCCTGTCCCCAATTTTAACTGTTTTTGTTCTCATAGCAATTTTCTCACATCATTCATCATTATCAGTATCATCAATCCAAACAGGCACATCAAACCTATGAAATGAACCATTCCTTCCCGGTTTGGATCAACTTTTTTCCCTCGTATCAATTCGATGACCAGAAATACCAGACGTCCACCATCCAACGCCGGGATCGGTAGCAGGTTCATAACGCCCAGGTTCGCCGACAGAAGAATGCCGATATTCAACATATTTAAAAAGACATAATAAAATCCGTCTGCCCGGCTCTGATCGTAAACATTCGCTACGGTTGTTACAATTCCCACCGGTCCGGACATATCATTTACACTGACCCGCCCGGTTACCAGCATTTTCAGACTGTTTACGGTATACCAGACCCAGTATTTCATTTCCAGCGCTCCGTATTTCAACGTCTGTAAAGGACCGGTTTTGACATATTCTCCACTGCTGTACAAACCGATCAGGTATCGACCACTTTCTGAATCGTATTGCGGAGACAGTGTCGTCTCATAGCTTTTGCCATCCCGCTCATAGGTTACCTGTACTTCCTGTCCGGTATGAAATGCCAGATATGCTGATACTTCTTCATAAAAATGGATATTTTTGTGATCTAGCTTTGTGATACGGTCTCCGGCTGTAATGCCGGATTCCTGCGCCGGATATCCTTCCATAACATCCTTTACCACTGGCTCCACAAATCCATGACAACCGATCAGAATAACAGAAAACACAAATGCCATCAGGAAATTAAACACCGGTCCGGCCGCAACTACACTGATACGGGCCAGAGGCGATTTACTGTTAAAAGAACGCTGATCGTCACTCTCTCCATCCTCGCCCTCCATCATGCAGGCACCGCCAAAAGGCAGCAGTTTTATCGAATATTTTGTTTCTCCTCGGGTAAATCCTACAATCGTAGGTCCCAATCCAAGACAAAATTCATTTACCCGAATACCGTTCTTTTTTGCCAGCAGAAAATGTCCCCATTCATGGAACAGTATGATCACACTGAAAAGAACGATCGCAACAACAAATTTCAATCTACCACCTGCCTTCTATATATTCATACGCTGCCTGTTCTGTATCCAGGATCTCTTCTACTCCCGGATGTGCAATATAAGTACAATGTTCCATACACGCTGCAATGATCTCCGGAATCTCAAGAAAACGGATCTTTCTGTCCAGAAATTTTGCCACTGCCCGTTCATTTGCTGCATTAAACGCAGTTGGGATATTTCCGCCCTGCTTTAATGCCTCCATTGCCAATTTCAAACCTGTAAATGTATCCAGATCCGGCTTCTCAAAGGTCAGATTTGCCAGTTCATAAAAGTCCAGTCTTTTTCCGCTTAATGTACGCCGCTGCGGATAATACAGGGCATACTGAATCGGCAGACGCATATCCGGTGTTCCAAGCTGCGCAATCACAGCGCCATCCTCATACTGTACCATAGAATGGATCACACTCTGCGGATGTACCACCACCTGAATCTGTTCCAATTCCGTACCGAACAGCCATTTCGCTTCCATGACTTCCAGACCTTTGTTGACCAGTGTCGCAGAATCGATCGTAATTTTTCGACCCATGGACCAGTTTGGATGCTTCAGGGCATCTTCTACCTGAATATTTTCCAGTTCAACTCTTTTTCTACCACGGAACGGACCACCGGAAGCAGTTAAAAGAATCTTGTCGATCTTATTTCCATGTTCTCCGTTCAAAGACTGGAAGATCGCACTATGTTCACTGTCCACCGGCAAGATAGAAACTCCCTGTTCTTTTGCAAGAGGCATAATCAGATGACCTGCTGTGACCAGTGTCTCCTTGTTGGCAAGAGCAATATCCTTTCCTGCCCTCATTGCCGCAATGGTCGGACGAATGCCAAGCATTCCAACGATCGCCGTCACAAGGATCTCTGCCTCTGGCTGCACGGCAATCTCCAAAAGCCCTTCCATACCAGATACAACTTTTGTATTACAGTCTTTGATCTTTTCTCTCAGTTCTTTTGCCCGGTTTTCCTCCCATACTGCCGCCAGTACCGGATGGAATTCCCGGATCTGCTGTTCCAAAAGCGTTATATTATTTCCGGCCGCCAGTGCCGTTACACAAATATCTCCCTGTTCCCGCACCACATCCAATGTCTGCGTTCCGATCGATCCGGTGGAACCAAGGATTGCTATATGTTTTCTTTTTTTCATTTTCTGATACCCCGATACTTATATTCGTTATATAAGCGTTCATTCCGTCAGTTTTCCAGCAGAACAAACCGTCATGAAAAGTATTTTTCATACTGATATCTATTCCATCGCCTTTAGTGGAAGAAATCATACAGATATGAAAATGTATCTTTCATATTAACACTTTTATCTATCCAATTTATAAAAATAAATGCTATCTTTTGTCTTTATAAAATTACCGAATCAAATACAGCGACAGATAGAAAATTACCGGTGCCGTAAAGATCACACTGTCAAATCGATCCATGATGCCGCCATGTCCCGGAATCAGTTTTCCATAATCTTTGATATCAAAATTCCGTTTGATGGCAGATGCTGCAAGATCTCCCACCATAGATAACAGAGCGCCTGCTGCGCAGATACCTGCCATCATGAAAATATATGCATTGTCTGCACCCATATGTCCTTTAAAGATAAATCCATAGATGATTGTCAGGATCGCTGCACCTACAACGCCTCCTACAGCTCCTTCTACCGATTTCTTCGGACTGAGCTTTGGCGTCATCTTATGTTTGCCAAACAGCATTCCCACACAGTACGCGCATGTGTCACATCCCCAGGAACACAGGAAGATTAGCCATACAAGATAACGGCCTCCCGGAAGCTCTCTGGTCTGATAGATGCAGGACAACATCACAGACACATAAAATACGCCGAAAAATGCAGCGATGATCTGATTTGCATGATATTTTGGATAACAAAATACAAACGAACACATGCACAGGATCAGCAATGCCATCACAAACAGCATGATATCCGGGATAAAATGAAATCCAAGATTCAGATAAAACACAACCGAGGCGATATATCCAAACAACGCCGGTAACGATTTTTCAATCTTAAATACACGATATAATTCATACAGTCCGATCAGGGAAATGATACCCAATACCGCAAGCAGCAGATACCCTCCCTGTATAATAAAGATCAGTGCCAGTATAACCAGTATGACACCACTTATTAATCTTTGCTTAAACATATTTTTTTCTCAATACTTTCCTGTTTATTTTGTATAAAATACATTTTACCGTCATAATTACTCTTCTGCGATTGCTCCATACCGACGATCTCTTCCCGTATATGTGCGAATTGCATCCATCAGATCTTTTTTGCTGAAATCCGGCCAGGGAATCTTTGTAAAATAAAATTCGCTGTAAGCATGCTGCCACATGAGATAATTACTGAGCCGTTCCTCACCACTGGTGCGGATCATCAGATCCGGGTCCGGAATATCTGCCGTATCCAGATACGATGCGTATTTCGCATCATCCAGCTCATCTAAAGTAAACTTATCTTCTTTGTAATCCACTAGCATCTTTTTCATGGCACGGAGCATTTCATCCCGGCTTCCATAATTGATAGCGATCTGAAACTGCAGACCGGTATTATTTTTCGTCAGATCTTCCAACTTTACGATTGCATCCTGAATATCATCCGACAAACCCTCGCGATCCCCGATAATACGCATGCGCATATTATTTTTCATCGCTTTTTTCCCGATCGTGCGGAGATAATGGGTTAACAGTTTCATCAACGCTGCTACTTCTGTGGATGGACGATTCCAGTTCTCCGTGGAAAATGCATATACAGTAAGATATTTGATACCAATCTCATCTGCATCCATACAGATCTGCTCGATATTTTTTGCGCCAACCGTATGTCCATAGGTTCTAGGCATACCTTTGCTTTTTGCCCATCTGCCATTTCCATCCAGAATGATCGATACATGCGTCGGTATTTTCAGACCTTCTAATTCCATCATTTGCGTTCTCCTTTATGTCAGACGAACCAAAAGGGACATATAGCGCATCACCGCACATGTCCCCCCGGTTTTTTCAACTATGTTGAGAGACTGACTATACTGTCATGATCTCTTTTGTTTTTTCTGCCACTGCTTTATCGATCTCAGCAATGTATTTATCTGTTACTTTTTGTACCTGTGACTCGAGATCTTTGATCTCATCTTCAGAAACATCGCCGGATTTTCCAAGTTTTTTCATGCTGTCATTAGCATCTCTGCGGATATTGCGGACAGCGACTTTGGCGCCTTCGCCTTTTTTCTTGATATCCTTTGCCAGATCTTTACGTCTCTCCTCGGTCAGTTCCGGGAATACAAGACGGATGCATTTACCATCGTTGGTGGGATTGATTCCAAGATCAGATACAAGGATTGCTTTCTCGATTTCTTTTAACATGGAGCCTTCCCATGGCTGGATCTGGATCATTCTTGCTTCCGGAACAGATACATTTGCCACAGACTGGATTGGTGTCGGTGCACCATAGTAATCTACTCTTAACTGATCTAATACATGCGGATTTGCACGACCTGCACGGATAGAGCCAAACTCATCTAACAGGTTATTATAGGATTTCTGCATTTTCTCCTCAAATGGCTTGATTTTGTCATTCATAATGAAAACCTCCAAAAAATATTTTATTGTTGTGGCATGAATGGCCTTTTTCGGCTAGACCGTAACTTTTGTTCCGTCGATCTCGCCTTTCATCGCTCTCACGATGCTGTTTTCTTCGTTTAAGCCGAATACGAACATCGGCATTTTATTCTCCATACAGAGAATGGATGCTGTCATATCTACAACAGCAAGCTTCTGGTCGATGACATCCTGGATTGTAACTTCACTATATTTTACAGCATTTGGATTTTTCTCCGGATCACTGTCATAAACGCCATCGATTGATTTTGCAAGCATGATGCACTCTGCTTCAATCTCGATGGCACGAAGTACGGTTGCTGTATCTGTGGAGAAATATGGATGACCGGTTCCTCCTGCAAAAAATACAACGCTTCCCTCTGCAAACTTCTGATTTGCATTGTCTTTGGAGAAAAGCTCTGTAAATGCTCCACATACGAAAGGAGTCATAACTGCTGTTTTCATTCCAACGGAACGGAAAATCTCAGAAACATAAATACAGTTCATTACAGTAGCCAGCATACCGATCTGATCTGCCTTTGTACGGTCGATCGTCTCACTGGTACGTCCACGCCAGAAGTTTCCGCCACCAATTACGACACCAACCTCTGTACCATTGTCTACAAGCTGTTTTACCTGTTTTGCTACAGCTGTTACGGTAGGCTCGTCAAAGCCTGTTTTTTTATCTCCTGCGAGGGCTTCCCCGCTCAATTTAAGCAAAATTCTGCTCATAATTCCCCTTCCCGACGTGAAAATAAGCGAACTTTTCCCGTCTCTCTAAATGTACATAACTATTGTAACACATTTTTAAGATTTGGCAATCATGAAAAAAGAAAAGCCCTGCGTAAAAGCAGAGCTCTATCATCTTTTTTGTTCCGCACTTGTTATTCATGATCCATTGTTACCGGAACTGTAAGATCCTTTATGATCTCTCCGGCAATAATAAGCCCCACCACAGACGGAACAAATGCATTGCTTCCCGGGATCTGTCGCCTCTGTGTACAACTTCTTTCCGTTCCCGGTGGGCAGACGCAATGGTTCTTACAGCTGATTTCCATGTCATCAATCGGTGTCAGGGGTTTTTCTTTTGAATATACCACTTTCAGTTTTTTCACACCGCGCTTTTTTAATTCCCGGCGCATAACCTTTGCCAGCGGGCAGACGGATGTCTTATAGATGTCCGCAACCTCAAACGCTGCCGCATCCATCTTATTCCCAGCTCCCATAGAGCTGATGATCGGCACCCCGCTCTCCTGTGCCTGCATCACAAGCTGGATCTTTCCGGTTACCGTATCAATGGCATCTACCACATAATCATACCGAGAAAAATCAAACTGCTCTGCGGTATCCGGCATAAAAAAGGTCTTATACGTATTTACAACCGCATCCGGATTGATGTCCAGAATACGCTCTTTCGCCACATCAACTTTATATTTTCCAATGGTCTTTCTCGTGGCAAGGATCTGTCTGTTCAGGTTGGTCAGACATACTTTGTCATCATCGATCAGATCTAACGTACCCACACCGCTTCTCGCCAGTGCTTCTACGGTATAGCCACCTACGCCGCCAATGCCAAACACTGCCACACGGGCATTTTTCAGACGGTCCATATTATCTTTGCCGATCAGAAGCTGGGTTCTCGAAAACTGGTTTAACATAAGGTAATCTCTCCTGTATATTTGTTCTTTATATTCTGTTTCTATGTGCTTTATAGCAATCTGTTTTTATCTATGTTCCATACAATCATCCGTTTTTATCAGCGTTCCATTTTCCTATACAACGCTGATCCTGCCTGTCATCCTTTCAGACTTTCCCAACAGGAAACATGCTGTTTTACCAGCGCCCATTGTACCATCTTACCGGGCGTTCTGTCAAACCTATCTAACGAATATGTTGTTTCTCAAAACCCTTAAATCCAATCATCCGCACACCGCAAATATGTTATTCATATCTTCTATCTCATAAAGGCTCTTTATATGTGGCATTTTTATCACAACAGATTACAGATTTTTTATGCAACACAGACATCTATATCTCAGACTTCGCAATCATTTTTTGTGCGCGACCTTCCATTGATTCTACCAAAAAAATACCGTACCCTTTTCATCATTAAGAAAAAAGGTTGAAACCTCTGCGGTTTCAACCTTTTTTGGGTATATAATCATTATCTATTCAACACTTTTCAAAGCTTCTACCGGATCGATCACATTTAACAGTCTGTTTGTGATCAGATTTACGATCAGGGTAAATACAAATGCGATCACTGCTGCAAATACATAGCTGACCGGATAGATGCTGACAGCAAAGTACAGTCCCGGTATCTTTAATGCCCATGTCAAACAGTTACTTAAGAAATATCCGGCCGGAAGACCAAATGCAATGCCAATTAAAGAAAGAATGATCGTTTCCTTATTTACATACATATGCACTTCCCTGTCATAAAATCCCAGTACTTTTATAGTGGCAAGTTCCCGGCAACGTTCGGAAATATTGGTCGTAGACAAGGTAAACAATACGACAAAGGCAAGTCCCGCCGCCATCAGGATAATGACATAGACGACCATGTTCATCAGAGAAAATGCCTGGGAAAACTCTGCTTTCAGTGTATCTGTTCCTGTCGCAGAAATGATCTCCTCTTTCTCACTGATCTGTTTTACATATGCTTGCCGATCTTTACACTGATCCGTAAACCTTACCAGCACTGCATTAGGTTCCATTGTACCAAAATGTGCTTCATAATACGTCTGGCTGACATACACAATGTCGCCCAGATAGTTTTCCGTTACGCCGGCAACCTCCACGGTACTTTCATTCATGGAAAGGTCTCTTACAGTCAACCGGGCACCGTTTTTTGCCCCCAGTACATCCGAGGTGCTTTTAGTTATCAGGATTCCCACATCATCCAGAGAAAGTTTCTTCCCTTTCTGATCCGCCAGACGGATAAACGTTTCCAGATCCTGTCCTTCAGGAATGACAAACATCTGGACGCTTTGCTCTTTTCCTTCCGCATTGGACAGCTTTACGCTGGTAAGCTGTATATTCAGATAAGATTCTATGTTTTGTGTGTCATCCATATACGTCAGCAGCTTCTCATTATCCTTTTCCTGTGCTGCTGCAAGAAGATCATAATGATTTACCTTTTCATATTGCAACGGCATCAGTTCTGTCACTGTATTTTTTATAGCAAATCCGCATACAAGCAATGCCGTACATCCCATGATTCCGGCCACTGTCATGATCAGACGTTTCTTATAACGAAACAGATTTCGTGCAGTTACCTTATTCAAAAATGAAAAACGTTTCCACAGGGCAGGAATCCGTTCCAGAAAAATGCGGGATCCTTCTTTTGGCGCCTGAGGACGCATAAGCACTGCCGGCATGTGAGACAGTTCCACTCTGCACGCCCATAAAGCAGCGATCAGAATACCGCCGGTAAAAAGCAGAATGCTGATGATTCCGGAGACCCACTCCGGACGGATCACATACGTTGGAATCACATACATCATACGGAAAAATACAAAGATAATCTTCGGTAAAACAACAAAGCCACACAGATCTCCAACAATACCACCCGTAATGCAGGCGCTTGCCGCATAGACAACATATTTTCTGCGGATCTCCCGGTTTTTAAAACCAAGTGCTTTGTATGTTCCAATCAGACCCCTGTCTTCTTCTACCATTCTTGTGATTGTCGTCAGACTGATTAGTATTGCCACAATAAAAAAGATTAACGGAAAGAAATTAGCCAGCCCCTCAATTGAAATCGCATCATTATCCACATTAGAATAGCCACTCAGGGAATCCCGTCCCTGCACATACCATTTCGCCATGGAGATATTGTCAATCTCCTGCTGTGCATCAGCAAGTTCCCCGGCAACTTTCTCTTCATTTTCGGCAAGCTCCTGCTCGCCATCCACGAGTTTTTGCAGACCGTCATCCAATTCCTGCTGTTTTTCTTCCAGCAGGGCACGGCTCTCTGCAATCTTAGCTGTCGCCTGCACTTCCTGTTCTTTTAATGCCTGCTCGCCAGAACGAAGTTGTGCTTTGCCTGCTTCCAGCTGTACCTTGCCATCCGCCAGCTGCTGTTCACCGGAAGAGAGTGCCGCTTCCTGTTCCTCCAGCTGTCTTCTGCCAGCTGTAAACTGTTCTTTTGCAGCCTTTTCCTGTTGCTGCAAAGTTTCCATCTGCGCCTGTATCTGGGCTATACCCTGCTGTGCCTGTGCAATCTGCCCCTGTATCTCTGTCAGATCTGCCCCCGGCACCTGCTGCATCTGCCGTTCCAGCTCCTGCAGCTGTTGCAGGGATGCCTGCGTACTTTTCAGAGTCTCCTGCAACATCATTTTTCCGGATTCCAGTTCGGACAGGGATGCCTGCTCCTGCTGTTCCAGAGTCTCTCTCGCCTGAGAAAGGGCTGTTTTTCCAGCCTGCAATTCCTGTTCGGAAGCTGCCAGCTGCTCTTCCGATGCTTTTATCTGATTTGAAGACTCCTGCAGCTGCTGTTTTGCTTTCGCAAACTCCTGGTTTGCTATGGCTTCCTGCTTTTTAAGTTCTTCTTTCCCATCATTCAGCTGATTCTGACCATCTGTAATCTCAGTTCTGGCATCGATGAGCTCCTGTCTCGCATCCTCCAGCTTCTGCATTGCCTCTTCTGATGCTTCATCATAAGCATCCTGTGCCTCTTTTTTTACAGACTCATACCGGGCTGTCTGCCGTTTTTCCTTTAACTCTTTTTCTATCTGGTCTTCCACCTGACGAACCTGTAAGCGATAAGCATCCGTATAACACATCAGCTCATCCGATCCTTCCAAAGACAGATAGATGGCGGTATACACTTCTGTGTCTGCCGCTTTTGCCGGGACAAAAATTGTATAATCCGTAGAAGAAGTAGAACGGAAGGAAACACTTCCTTCCCGGTTATTCACATCCATGGGATTCAGCACTTCCGCCGTGATCGTATATACTCCATCCGGAAAAACGTCGCTATCTTCTTCCTCGTCAAAGTTAAGCGTATCCCCGATCTGTTTCCCTGTATCTGCCAGATAAGATTCCGTTACCGCTACCTCATTTGCCGCTTCCGGGAGACTTCCCTTTACAACCGTGGGTCGGTTCAGTGACTCGCCAATCGTGCGGATCTCCGCTTCCTGTCTGGCTCCGTTAATATCCGTATATACCGATGCGCTGTATTCGCCTTCTGCTGTTTGCACACCTTCCACAGCCCGCAGCTCTTTCAGGTCATCCTCGTCCAGTCCAAGGGTAGATGCAACACTGATATCAAACAGTTTCTGACTGTCATACAGCTGATCTGCAGAATAACGCAAATCCACACAGGCCGCTTTCAGCCCTGTCATCATGGTCGCGCCCAATGCTGTAATCAGTAAAATAGAAAAAAATCTCTTTTTCCCCTTTTTTATCGTTCTTATGATATCTTTTTTATCTGCTCGCATAGGGTCTACCACTCAATCTCCGATACCGGAACCGGACATTCATTGCAAGTCATTTCTACAACTTTTCCACTGCGAAACCGAATCAGTCGGTCTGCCATCGGCGCCAGTGCAGAATTATGCGTGATCAGTACCACGGTAATGCCCTCGCTTCTGCAAGTATCCTGCAAAAGCTTCAGAATCTGTCTGCCGGTGGCATAATCCAGTGCACCCGTCGGTTCATCGCAGAGAAGCAGCTTTGGATTTTTTGCAAGTGCACGGACAATGGATACCCTCTGCTGTTCTCCACCGGATAGCTGTGCCGGGAAATTGTTCATACGCTCCCCAAGGCCTACTTTTTTCAACGTTTCAGCCGCATCCAGGGAATCTTTACAGACCTGTGCCGCCAGTTCTACGTTTTCCAGCGCTGTCAGATTAGGCACCAGATTGTAAAACTGAAATACAAATCCGATATCGGTACGCCGATAGCCTACCAACTGTTCCCTGGTATATTCCGTAATATCCCTGCCATCGACAGAAATATGACCGGAAGTCGCCACATCCATACCACCGAGAATATTCAGAGCCGTCGTCTTTCCAGCTCCGGAAGCGCCAAGAATAATGGCGAACTCCCCTTTTTCCACTGTAAACGATGCATCATCTACCGCACGGATCGGCTTTTCTCCTACAATATATTCTTTTGTAATATTTTTAAAATTTATGTACGCCATAATTTTATCCGACTATATAAATCCTTCCGTATCGTTTGCCAACTCCCAGTCACAAATTCATCAGCAGATCACATGCAATTCTCCGGTCACAGAATCAATCACATAACCACCTATCTTAATATCCTGTGGCATCAAAGGATGGTGTCTGATCGTATCTACCGTGTCTGTTACAGACTGCTCCACCGTATCAAATCCTGCCAGCCAGTTTTCGAAGTTCACACCGCAATATTTCATCAGATCAATGGAGTCCTGCGTGATGCCACGTTCCTTCATATGACGGATCATCATCTCACTGTCAATATGCTGTACGCCACAGTCTGTATGACCGATGACCATGACTTCTTCCACACCAAGCTCGATAATTGCCACCAAAAGGCTTCGGATCACACTTCCAAAAGGGTTGCTGACAACACCGCCGGCATTCTTAATAATCTTCACATCTCCGTTTTTAAATCCCAGCGCTGCCGGAAGAAGTTCTACCAGCCTGGTATCCATACAGGTTATGATCGCAATCTTTTTATTTGGATATTTGCTTGCTGCATACTGCTCGTATCGTTTTTCCTCCACAAATTTTTTGTTGTAGGCTAAAATTTCGTCAATCATCATAGTACTCTCCTGACTTAAATCTAAATTTGCAGAATGTTTTCTTTGCCCTGATTTCCTGCTATGAAAAAACAGCATCCTTTTCAATTAGAGCAACCAGACATCAGCCAATGATTGTATCTAACCTTATATAAAAACGGCTCAGACTGTCAATTTCTGCATATTATTATCATACCAAATGTGTTTCTCAAACAAAACCATTCCGACAGAATTTATACATTTTTTATATTTACAGTTGAGCATTTCTGTCGCTTTGACATGTTACCGGTAACCGCAAGATATCCATGTACAATGAAATCTGTTATGATCAATACTGCCACAGCCCACAGCAGACACGCTTTCACATCAAATGCGTAAAATGCAGCCAATCCTCCAATCGCATAATATACGCCTATATGTATCGCATACATTTTAGATATTTGTTTGGAATAAAAACTCAATCTGTTATATCCAAATTTCCATTTTTCTACTATCGGCATGATCCAGAATGCGATTGCAAATACAAACAGAATCGTGCAAAAACTTCCAATTATTTTTATAAGCCCCGGTGTTCTGTATTGTTCAAGCATATAACCAAAGAATGCGTCAACGTTTGGATGTGTTATGATACAGCACACAAACCACACCGCCGCTATGATGCCACATACGATTCCACTCTTTTTATAAAAAAGCCCTTTTTCATCCTCCGGTATCCTTCTGATAACTTTTGCAAAAACATATCCTAAAAATACATAACTCAAATATGGGAAGAAGCAAAAACTTGTGTTACCATTTCCACCAAACGTCATATCCAGGATCCAGTTAAGCAGCTGGTTATCAGAAACCAGTAATTTTGTAAACGGCGTTACGATTCCGACGATGACCGCACTTATTACATACCAGTGTAATTTTACATTCAATTTTCTGTACAACGCCAGTATAAGATAACACATACCGGAGATAAAGAATATATTTACAAATGTAAGCATGGAATACAGGTTTGCTTCATATAGTGCCCTGCTGCCAGCAACTTCGCCTGTGATCAGATTTCTGATATGAAAACTGATCATAATCGCTGCCGCATAACATAAGTTGCTGATTCCCTGGTATATTAATAATTTTACACCGTTTTTAACCATGTCCCCAGGGTTGGAATGACGGGTAAAAACGCTTCCAAATCCCATCGTAAACAGATACAGGCAGGCGCCTGTCGGCATAAATATCGCAAACAGGATCTCATGTACATTTGATGTTGCTGCTTCATCCCCCGCTATCGTCTGGAATGAGTGTATAAATACGATCATAATCATCAGGAACCCCTTTACCAGATCAAGTTCCCGCTGCCGCCCTGTATTGACCTCTCTGTCTTTCAAAGAAAGCATATTTTATCCTCTCCCCTTCTATAATATCTGACGCAACAAGCCACATTTTCATTACTCTATTTTCATTGGTGCAAATAGTCCCGTTTTTTCTCATACATAATATACCAATCATTTCGCAATCTTTTTTGGTATGATTATTTTTATGATAATAGTTTTATCTTACCATATTTTTACACAAAAAACACCCCTCACAAATAGTATTACAACCATTTGCGAGGGGTGTTTCAAATTCAGAGCCTCAATACAATATCTGTATCTAGCTTATGCGTTCTGCATCTGTTTTGCGACTTTTGGATTACATTCCAGCCTGATTTGTGAACTTTGAAATTATATTCCTGCCTGTATTGCTACTTATATATAATAAAGCTATGTATTTATCAGTATTTTCAATAAATTGGTCTTTCCAGCTAATTAACGATTTCCTGTGTTCCCCAATTTTTTAAGTTGGGGAATGATTCTGAGCATTTGTTGCTTGATTTCAATTTCATTTTTTCTTATTTGGGGAATCCTTTTTATAAAGTTGGGGAGTATTTTCGTTCCCCAACTTTATAATCAGCAGTGACTCATAGCAGAAATTCTAGTTCTTCGAATTTCTTCATTATAATATACTTCCGGTGTCTGCGTCTTCGCCACTCCAAATTTCTTAATTTCTTCTTCCATCATATTATCCAAGACATGTGTATAAATGTTTAATGTAATGCTGATACTCGAATGTCCCATCAACCTCTGGACAACCTTCGGTTCCATTTTCTTTTCAAAGCATCTTGTAGCAAATGTATGCCGTAAACTATGTGGGTGGAAGTCCCTGATTTCTCTGGGTTCTCTATTTTCTTGTACTGCCAGAACTCCTTCTTTTTCTCTCATTCTCTTTAAAGCCTTTTTAATTTCTTTTTCTACAACATATCTGACGCAGGGACTTCCCATACCTGTTGTAAATACCAAATCTTTTAAATCATCCTTACTTCTCCAGCGACTGCCCAGTTCCTCTTTTAGCTTATTCTGTTTTTTCTTCTGAGCTTTTAATATTTCTTCCATTTCTCCTAAAAACGGAATCTCTCTGATTGAATTTACCGTTTTAGGAGTTACAAGCATCATTCTCTTTTCTCCATTATAATAACTACAACTCAAGGAACGTCTGACGTGAACTACTTTCTTTTTAAAATCTATATCGCTCCATTTCATTCCACCAAGTTCTCCAACTCGGACACCTGTCAGACACATGAAATAAAACATTTCTTTATACCAGCTATCCTCCATCTCACTCAGGAAATTGTCCTGTTCTTCCTGGGTTAATGCAATTTCTTCTTTTGATTGTTTAAATGTCCATGGTACTTCTACAATCAAACATGGATTTACTTTAATTAATTGGTTTCCTAATGCAAAATCTAAGCATTCTCTTAAACGCCCCAATGCTTCTCGCATTGCACTGTGCGATACATGATTCTGTTCCATTGCATTTAATGCTCTCTGAACATCCAACGGTTTAATATCTTTCAACTTCATTGAACCAATATAAAAGCCAAATGTTCTTTTGAAATTATTTTTCATCGGTGCAATACTCGTTTCCTTCACCCGGTGTTGCTTTACCTCTGAAAACCATTCTTCAAACCACTCATTCAATGTGATTCTGGTTTTTCTATAATCCAATGTATCCCTGGCATTTTCTTTTGCCTTTTCAAATTCTTCCATCAGTTCATTTAGATCTGTTCCATATAAATTGATTCTAATTCCATTTACAACCGCTCTTGCTTCATATGAACCGTTCTTCTCTCTAACTCCTCTTGGTAATGCTTTTGCCATAATTATTTCCTCCTGAAAAAACTATTTATCTGTTGCTCCTTCAAATTACCATTCATAAACGTGCAAAACAAACATGCAAATTTTTATTTCGTATCCTTGACTTATTGTCTAACCTGTGCCAACAGCCATTTATCCAGTAAGAGCTTATGTGCATAATTGCGATTGCCAATTTTAACAACAAATATTTTTTCATTTTCCTTCATCAATTCTCTGGTTTTCGTCATCCCAAGATTCAAGTAAGCTGCCGTTTCTTCTACATTCAATAGTACCTTTTCTTGCTCCATATACTACCCTCACACTTTCTTCTTTCCTATATAATAGTCATATCCTTTTCTGACATTGCAAAACATACATATATCCTTATATCGCTGCTCCGGATTCACCCGCCGGATATAATGTCCCGGCACCTCATAAAAATTGCCTGCACATACTCTGCACAAGCTCACGACTAACGGTTTTTCAATTATCTTCGGTATCCCGGTACTTCTTCGGATTGCTTTATTGATTTTCTCCATTTCAGTGCGGTCTAAGGTACACACATAATTTTCCAACCGTCTTTTATCTAAAGTTCTAAGCTGCTCCAACAGCACTACAGAATCTTTTTCTAACCCTTCCATTTCCGGGACTGCAATGTGTGTTGGCAGTTTCATTTTTTCTTTACTAGTAATTGCTGCCACAATCACTGTCGGACTGTATTTATTTCCTATATTGTTCTGAATCACCAGCACCGGACGATAACCGCCCTGTTCACTTCCAAATACAGGATCAAGGTCGGCATGATAAATATCCCCACGCCTGACGTTTCTATCTTCCATCTTTGCTTTATCTCCTCTCGACTTTCTAACTGTTGTTATCCCTAAATATGTAAAATACAAGCCTATTTGTCCCCGACGTCCCGACTTGTAATTGGGAAATCATCAGACGGCTGACTGCTGATCAGCTCCACAGGATTTTATTTAAAATAAATATATGGGATTAGGATTTTTCCTCTCCAGGGATCTCCTGAAGCTGCCCTCACTTGTTGCGGCATCAAAGAAATATTTTGTATGCACGACTTTATGACCGGACAGGAGTATCATTATGCCTGTTGTCTGTCATCGCCTTGCCAGAAGCAATCTGACAGCTATAACCAGATATTTTTCGCTCAACAGTCCGGGGAATACAAACTGAAACCAAAAGGAAGTATACGGGTGGGATTTCGCTGTCTTTACCCAATCTGTGTTATGGCGTATCTGTTAATGTGGCTTACGCTCATCACGATAACAACAGGAATGTGTCTGATGAATGTATATGAATTTGTCAAGGTTCGTCCCGCTCCCCAGTCTTTTCGTGACAAAAGAAGAAACAGGCGGATCAGAATATTTCTCTTTCCACCTGTTTCCTCACTTAAACGCTATTTTTCAACCCACTATCTCAAAATCTTTTTCAAATTTCTGATTGCTGCTTTTACAGACTTTGCTACCATCTGAAAAGAGCATCCTTCTTCCTGTGCAATCTGCTCATATTTCTTATCTTCAAAATAATACTTCATCAATCGTCTTCTCTGAATTTCCGACAACTGCTGGATTGCACTATGTAACCGTTCCGCTTCCAGTTTATTCAGAACCGTATTCTCTACATTTTCTTCTTTCTGAAATATCCGTTCATATAAACTGGAATCCCAGATTTCTGACTGTTCCAGATGCCTGTCCACAACATTCATATGCGACACATCCTGCAATTCAAACGTATTAAAAGCTTCATATACATTCTTTCCTATTTCCAAATCCTTGTACTCTTTTTCACCATTACGAAATGAAACATAATATTTTCCGTCCTTCTCATAGGTTTCATATGGGTTATATTTATCTTTTCTTCTTTTAGGCTGTCTGCCTTCCATGACCTTTCCTCCAATCTGAATTTTTTTGAATTCAGATCAGTAGGCGGGGCACGAATACGAACAATCGACCTTATTTTGAATTGCTCATTCTCAATATTTAGGTAACAAAAAACGCCCTGACAGATTTCACTCCTATGGACGCATTTAATTCGATATTTTATTACCCTGGATTCATTATTGGCTCTTACCCTAGTTTCAATTCCAACATTTACTAATGAAATTGTTGAGATTTTTTTAATTGAATACCTTCTGTTGAACAGAATTTTTTAGCTGAACTCTTGCTAAGAACCATATTTTCTCCGGTTAGATTCCGGAAAAGAAAATAAGCATACAAATACTGCTCTTTCGGAATCTGTTTTTTTTAACCGAAAGAGATTTGTATGCTTTCTCATTCATCGGGTAATACCCTGTGTTTTTTCTAATGTTACACCCTTTTCACTTTTCAAATTTAGGGTAATACACTAAGTTTATGGAGGTATACAAACATGGATATTCCAAAAACATTATTTGCCACTTTAGTAAAACAAGGGCGTATGGAAATGCATTTAACACAAGAAGCTCTTGCTGAAAAACTCGGAATATCGGCGGCTTATCTTGGAGACCTCGAACGCCATAAAGGCGGTCCCAGTCTGGAATTATTTTGTAAAACCATGCAGACTTTAAATATTTCT
Organism: uncultured Roseburia sp.; assembly: GCA_900557275.1. The sequence goes on along the minus strand of USRX01000006.1, from coordinate 1,248 downwards.
GCTGATGACTACGTTTATCCAAATCAGAATAAAAATAATTCTACATATGATCAGATTCTTCGGCTCTTAAATCAGTGCAATGATTATCAGTTACAGGTAATTCTTGCAACTACGACAGCTCTGCTAGATTCTAATCCTTTTATTTCTAACGTAGACACTACTAATGATACAAAATAAAACTTGTAAAATACCGATAAATAGCTGATAATTACCGATATTTAAAATTAGTGGAATAAATACTATTACCATATGTTAAAAACAGTTATGCTATATCATTACAACTTGATATAACATAACTGTTTCTTCTTTACGAACATCCTTTTATCTATCAAATACTACATTTTCCTCCACGACACACTTAATTGCTTTTCATCTCGCTAATTATTTTTTCCATATCCATCGATTTTTTCAAGAGTCCTAAACCAGCCAATAACTGAATACAATCTACATATCCTTGACAATATGCCCTTTGTTCTGACACAAACGCTTCTTCTTCCAAAATTTCTCCATATTGCTTCAACTTCTCCCTGTCCTCATTACTTATATGATCGAGAAGTTTATTCACCTTTTCTTTTTCCATTTTCTTCTTCAACTGAATATTTGCAAGTTCTTGGAAATAGATATAACTTTCTCTGTTTATATTCTCACAACGCAACTGGTTCAAAAAAGAGGATATTTTATTCCAAATATCATTTTCCATAAAAATTTCTCCTACTATTTTTTGTATCTTTTACTTAATTATGCCCATAACATTATCTTCTGCCCCATAATATGGTTCTTTCCACACCTGTGTATATATTTGTTCCTTTGAAAATATCCGTCCTGGATTTTTTGCCAGCAAATATAATATTTCAAATTCATAATTCGTCAATTGAACCAGCTCACCATTACTTTCTACAGAACGATATTCCGCATTTATTTTTAATACTCCGTAATCAAGTACCCTATTTTGTTTATCAGGCATCTCAGAGTATTTTTTAGCAGACAGAAAATGTAATAATTCATTTAATTTTTCTTCCTCATTTTCATCAAATGTTACAACAACTACCCTTCCCATTTTTATAAAAACCTTTCGCATTCCAAATCTTACAAGTGTAATTTTTATCTATTATTACATCTGTAAGATTTAAAGTCAAGTTTTTATTTCGTTGACAGAATAACCTTTTAAGATATATAATATTTTTATTACATTTGTAAGATTTGGAGGAATATCACATGAGCAATCTGCCTCAAATTTCAGAAGCTGAA
>USRX01000005.1 GCA_900557275.1 uncultured Roseburia sp. | reverse complement strand
ATTTGCATGGATTTGAATATTGGAATGAAACACAGGAGAGAAAACTATTATGAGTGTACAAGATATGATTAAGAAGTCGGTGTTGGAATCCGGCGTGTTTGACAGCTTTAATGCACCGAAGATGGCAATTTCGCTGATCATTGCATTGCTTCTTGGAGTGGTGATCTATATGGTTTACAGAAAATTTTATGTTGGGGTAATCTTTTCCAGAAGCTTTGCGGTTACTTTGGTCGGAATGACGCTTCTTACCTGTATGGTTACTCTGGCGATCAGTACGAACATTGTGATCTCACTTGGTATGGTCGGAGCGTTGTCTATCGTTCGTTTTCGTACAGCGGTGAAAGATCCGATGGATCTGCTATATCTTTTCTGGGCGATCACTACAGGAATCGCAACCGGAGCAGGAATGTATGTGCTGGCTCTGATCGTGGCAGTTGTGATGATTGCAATGATCTTTTTGTTCTATCATAAGCAACAGAAGGGCAGGATCTATATCGCAGTGATTCATTATCAGGGAGATGAGGCAGGTGATGAAATTATCCGCAGCTTTGGAAAAATGAAATATTTCATAAAGTCAAAGACGATGCGTGGAGAGAAGACAGAGATGGCGGTTGAAGTGTTCTGTCGGCAGAATGATCTCGATTTCACAGAGAAGATCCGGAAGATCACAAATGTGGAAGATATTACATTGATCCAGTATAATGGAGAGTATCACGGATAAAATGAAAAGATTATAGCAAGATCACAGAAGAGAGATTGGGGAAATTTTTTTGATTTTCTCTCCGGTAAACAGATGTTTTGTTTGACAAAAGTTTGACAAATAAAAAAATAGGGATTATACTATTAAACAATAGTATCCTGCGATGTGTTTATGCACTGACAGGATATAAAGAACAGTGATGATAAAAAAGGGAAAATTGGACATATCATCCTGTTGCAAGAGTGGGAGGAATAATTTTGCAGAAAGAAATATCACAGGCAGTCATTCGCCGAATGCCGCGTTATTACAGGTATCTTGGTGAGCTGATCGATGCCGGAGTGGAAAGAATATCATCAAATGAGCTGAGCGGGAGAATGAAAGTGACCGCTTCCCAGATACGACAGGATTTAAACAACTTTGGAGGATTTGGCCAGCAGGGGTATGGATATAATGTAAAATATCTGTATGAGGAGATCGGTAAGATCCTGGGGTTGGACTGCCAGCATAATATCATTGTGATCGGAGCCGGTAATCTGGGACAGGCACTGGCAAACTATGTGAAGTTTGAAAAACGTGGATTTATCATTCGGGCATTGTTTGATGTGAATCCGACATTAGAAGGACTTACGGTGCGTGGTATAGAGATCCATATGATGGATGAACTGGAAGAGTTTGTAAAAAACAATCAGGTAGATATTGCAGCACTGACGATGCCAAAGGAAAAGGCGGAAGCCTGTGCAGACCGTCTCGTGGCGCTGGGCATTAAAGCAATTTGGAATTTTGCTCATCTGGATCTGGAACTTCCGGAGGATGTCGTTGTAGAAAATGTGCATCTTTCTGACAGCCTGATGCAATTGTCCTATAATATTGTGACGAATCGTAAAAAAGAATCACTGAAAAAAGAACATCATAAAAATTAATAAAGATAGAATATCAGACGCTTTGCCGGATTGGCAGAGCGTTTGTGATATGGAGGCATTTGTGAAATATTTATTAAACAGCAGTGAAATGAAAGCCTGCGATACGGCTACGATCGAGTATTACGGTGTGCCATCTGCGGTATTGATGGAACGTGCGGCACTGAGCGTTGTGGAGGAAGTTTTGCATCACTATCCCGATGCGAAATCCTTCCTGTCAGTCTGCGGAAGCGGAAATAACGGTGGAGACGGTCTGGTAATTGCCCGGCTTTTGTTTTTGAAGGGTTTTGATGTACAGATTGTCTTCGTGGGAAAACGGGAAAAAGCAACGACAGAAACGGCAAGACAGTTAGCTATTGCTGAAAAATATGAGATTCCAATCGTGTATGACCTGTCAGAAATAGCAAAGCAGCGTTTTGATGTGATTTTTGACAGTATTTTCGGGATTGGTCTGTCACGGGAAATCACTGGAAATTATTTTTCTATGATCGAGCAGATGAATGCCATGGAAGGTACGAAAGTAGCAGTTGATATTGCATCCGGTGTCAGCGCCGATACCGGGAAAGTTCTGGGAATCGCATTTCGGGCAGAGCTGACGGTTACGTTTGGATTTGCAAAGATCGGCCAGATCCTGTATCCCGGCGCTGCATGGACGGGAAGACTTGCGGTAAAAGATATCGGCATCGATGCGTATGGATTCCGTGGAAAGCTGCCAGAATGCAGATGCCTGACGAATGAAGATCTGACACTGCTGCCAAAAAGGAAAAGCTATTCAAATAAAGGAACCTATGGAAAAGTGCTTGTAATCGCCGGCACGGTAAATATGGCAGGCGCAGCATGTTTTTCTGCTTCAGCGGCTTATCGGACAGGAGCAGGACTAGTGCGGGTATTTACACCGGAAGAGAACCGGATCATTGTACAGTCTGCACTTCCGGAAGCTGTGCTGACGACGTATCAGAGGGATGCACTGGATGAAAAACAGCTGCTGGATGTAATTGACTGGGCGAGCGTAATCGTGGTCGGGCCGGGGCTTGGAACGGATGAAACCGCCGGTAAGATCGTAAGCATTGTTTTAAAACATGCCAATGTTCCGTGCGTTGTGGATGCAGATGCGCTGAACCTGATCGCAAAGGATCAGATTCCTGTTCACAGTGATACAACTGCACGTATCCTGACACCGCATCTTGGGGAGATGGCACGGCTCTGTGGCAGAAAAATCTCTGAGATTCAGGATGATCTGATTGGCAGTGCATCAGAGTATGCACAAAAACAAAATGTGATCCTGACGCTGAAGGATGCCCGGACGGTAACGGCGTTTCCAGATGGCCAGATATATCTTAACTGCTCCGGCACCAATGGAATGGCTACCGGCGGGTCTGGGGATGTTCTGACCGGGATTATTGCAGGGTTGCTGGCGCAGGGCGTGGCACCGGAAGTGGCGGCTTCGCTTGGGGTATATCTGCATGGTCTGGCAGGGGAGAAAGCTGCGGAACAGAATGGCGCGTACAGTATGACCGCGCGAAATCTTTTGGATGGGATCAAAGAGGTACTTTACGAATATGGTAAAGATGCGATACAATAGAAGGAATAAAGCCGGCTGCGGGAAGCCAACACCGGATTTGTGAAAAAGAAGAAATGGAAAGAAGGACACAGCTTTGAAACAATACAAGCGTGTTTTTGCTGCTATCCACATGGATGCACTGGAACACAATCTGAAAGAAATTAAAAGGGTTATTAAACCAGATACACAGATTATTGCTGTGATTAAAATGGATGCTTACAGTCATGGAGCAGTGAATTTTGCAGAACTGATGGAAGATATGGATTTTATCTGGGGTTATGCAGTTGCTACTATTGATGAGGCAGTTATCCTGCGAAATAATTTTATCAAGAAAAATATTCTGGTACTTGGATATACCTTCCCTGAGCAATATGAAGATATGATCACTTATCAGGTACGTCCGACAATCTTTTCCCTTGAGATGGCACAGCAGTTTTCAGAAGTGGCAGAGCATATGGGGAAGACAGTTCCTGTACACATTAAACTGGACACTGGTATGAGTCGCATCGGCTATCAGATTACAGAGGAAGCAGCAGATGAGATTGCACAGATCTCCAGATTGCCGCATATGATACTGGAGGGAATCTTTACCCATTTTTCCAGAGCGGATGAAACGGATAAGACATTTACCCATAAACAGTTGGATGCATATTTGCATATGATCGATATGTTAAAAAAACGTGGGGTTGAAATCCCGTTGCACCATGTTTCTAACAGTGCAGCCATCACAGATTTTCCGGAGGCCAATATGGATCTGGTTCGGGCAGGCATTATCATTTACGGTCTGTGGCCTTCTAATGAGGTGCAAAAAGATGTGATAGATCTTTGGCCTGTCATGGAACTGAAAAGTCATGTCGTGCATGTGAAGACGCTGGAACCGGGCAGACTAATCAGCTACGGCGGTACTTATGAAGTACAGAAAGAACAGAAGATTGCTACCATTCCTGTGGGATATGGAGATGGATATGCCCGATCGCTTTCAAATAAAGGATATGTTCTCATCCACGGAAAACGTGCGCCGATCTGCGGACGGGTATGTATGGATCAGTTCATGGTAGATGTAACCGATATCCCAAACGTGAAAGTGGGCGATGAGGTTGTTCTGATTGGAAAAGACGGCGAAAAAGAGATTACCATGGAAGCAATCGGTGAACTTTCCGGAAGATTTAACTATGAATTTGCCTGTGATCTTGGCAAACGGATTCCGAGGGTCTATGACTATAAGGGAAGGATTACCGGACGGAAAGATTATTTTGAAGAATAATAAAAAAGTCTGTGGGAGTCTGTCGGCAAGTGACCGATCCGTGAAGTGGGTTTTTTGTGATATTTTGACAGGAGACAGGAAAAAGGACATTAAAACAGAATATCAGCTTGTATACATCCGAGGAAAATGGGAATAATGGAAACAAACATTTGAATTGGAGTGTATAGAAATGGTAATACGCAGAGGAGATGTCTATTATGCAGATTTGAGACCGGTAATCGGTTCCGAGCAGGGTGGGATACGCCCAGTGCTGATTATTCAGAATGATGTGGGCAATCGTCACAGCCCAACTGTGATCTGTGCAGCCATCACATCCCGTATGAATAAAGCAAAACTGCCTACGCATATAGAATTGAATGCGGAAAAATATCATATGATCAAAGATTCTGTCATTTTATTGGAACAGGTGCGTACCATTGATAAATCCAGACTGAAGGATAAGATCTGCCATCTGGACGGAGAAATTATAAACAAAATCAACCGGGCACTCTGCATCAGTCTTGATTTGGATACATAACTTGACGAATGCAGATACCAATGATAATATTTTATAATATATTAAATTAATATATTTTTTTAAGATACAATAAGACGAGGAGATTTAGAAATGTCAGGACATTCAAAATTTGCAAACATTAAACATAAGAAGGAGAAAAACGACGCAGCAAAAGGTAAGATCTTTACCATTATCGGAAGAGAGATCGCTGTAGCAGTAAAAGAGGGCGGTCCGGATCCGGCAAACAACAGCAAGCTTCGTGATGTTATCGCAAAAGCAAAAGCAAACAACATGCCGAATGATACCATTGACCGTGGAATCAAAAAGGCTGCAGGCGATGCAAATTCTGTAAACTACGAGTATGTTTCTTATGAAGGATATGGACCGAGCGGTACAGCAATCATCGTAGATGCACTTACAGATAATAAAAACCGTACAGCGGCTAACGTAAGAAATGCTTTTACAAAAGGAAAGGGAAACGTTGGTACACCGGGATGCGTATCTTACATGTTTGATAAAAAAGGACAGATTATCGTTGACAAAGAAGAGTGCGATATGGAAGCAGATGATCTGATGATGATGGCACTGGATGCAGGTGCAGAAGATTTCTCAGAGGAAGAGGATAGCTTTGAGATCATCACAGACCCGGACAGCTTCAGCGATGTAAGACAGGCACTGGAGAATGAAGGTATCCCGATGGCAAATGCTGAGGTTACCATGATTCCACAGACATATGTTCAGCTTACCGACGAGCAGGACCTGAATAATATCAACCGTATTCTGGATCTGTTGGATGCAGATGATGATGTACAGCAGGTATATCACAACTGGGAAGAGTAACCCAAAAAGAGTGACAGCTACATAGCCGGAGAATGTAATTATAAATCGAATAATGTTAGGTGTATTTTGGAAATTTTATGAATGAAAATTTATGAGATGGATGATTCCAGAAACACCTAAGTTGTATGGGGGATAAAACATGAAAAAAGTTCTTTTTGCAGCATCTGAATGTGTACCATTTATTAAAACCGGTGGTCTGGCAGATGTATGTGGGGCATTACCGAAATGGTTTGATAAAAAATACTGGGATATCCGCGTAGTCATACCAAATTATTCCTGCATACCGGAAGAGTACCGGAGTAAATTTCAATATGTGACACATTTTTATATGGGAACCGGTCCGTATATTCCGGAGAAGTATGTGGGCGTGCTTTCTTACGAATTGGATGGAATTACATATTATTTTATTGATAATCAGGAATACTTTAACTGTTTTACCCCGTATGGCGATGTTCGATATGATATCGAAAAGTTTTGTTTTTTTGATAAAGCAGTGTTATCCATGCTTCCGGTCATTGGATTTCAGCCGGATCTGATTCATTGCCACGACTGGCAGACGGGACTGATTCCTGTTTATCTGAAAAATGAATTTCAGGGAGACATGTTCTTTTGGGGTATGAAATCTATGATGACGATCCACAACCTGAAGTTTCAGGGTGTATGGGATATGCAGACGCTGAAAGGTCTGAGCGGCTTGCCGGATAATTTGTTTACTGCTGATAAACTGGAGTTTCAAGACGATGGCAATATGTTAAAAGGTGGATTGGTGTATGCGGATTATATTACAACTGTAAGCGATACATATGCCCAGGAGATTCAGACCCCGTATTATGGGGAAGGACTTGACGGTCTGCTTTCTGCCAGACATTATGATATGCAGGGTATCGTAAACGGTATTGATTATGAGATTTATGACCCGGCTTCTGATCCGAAAATCTTTGTGAATTACGACAGCAGTAATTTCCGGAAAAAGAAGTGGGAAAATAAAGTAAAACTCCAGGAAATGCTGGGACTCGAAGTAGATAAGAAAAAATATATGATCGGTCTGGTATCCAGACTGACGGATCAGAAAGGTCTGGATCTGATCAATTTTGTGATCGATCGAATCGTGGATGATTATACCCAGCTTGTTGTAATCGGAACCGGCGAGGGGCGATATGAAGATATGTTCCGTCATTACGCATGGAAATATGGCGACAGAATTTCTGCAAATATCTGTTACAACGATGATCTGGCTCATAAGCTGTATGCAGCAGCGGATGCATTCTTGATGCCTTCTGCATTTGAACCTTGCGGGCTGACTCAGCTGATCTCATTCCGCTATGGTACCGTGCCGATTGTTCGGGAGACTGGTGGATTAAAAGATACGGTAGAACCGTACAATGAATATGAAAATACTGGTGATGGATTCTCCTTTGCAAATTACAACGGAGAGGAAATGCTTGACGTGATCAACTATTCCAAAAAGATTTATTTTGAAAATAAGAGAAATTGGAATAAGATTGTTGATCGCGGCATGGAACAGGATTTTTCATGGAGAAATTCTGCAAAACGTTATGAAGATGTCTATAATTTCCTGATTGGAGAAAAAGCATAACGGTTTCAGGAAGATACAGATAAGAGAATCGACTTTTGAATGGCTTGAAAAAGCATGAGAAAGACGGTTCTCTTTCTTGCTATAAATGATGTATTTGCGGAATCTTCTTGAAAATTTTTGTTGGAAAAAATGAGTACAGTATTTGTTATATCATGCATAAAAAAGGAAAGAAAACATATACTGATGAATAGGTTGTCTCTATGGTTTTACAGGAGGAATCCCAAAATGAATCTGAGAGAAAGAGGACATCAGTATGAGTGAAAAACAGCAGGCGGAACAGAAGGGTTTTCAGGAAAATATATCTGCCAGTGGGGAAGCACAGCTGGCAGAAAATCCACAAAATCACAAGATTCAGCTGCTTTCCGTAATCGGAGAGATCGAAGGACATGAGTGTCTGGCGGCAAATACGAAAACAACAAAATATGAACATGTATTGCCACAGCTGGCGCAGATTGAAGATTCCTGCAATGTGGATGGGTTACTTATTTTACTAAATACGGTAGGAGGAGATGTGGAATCCGGGCTTGCTATAGCAGAAATGATTGCGTCTTTAAGCAAACCAACGGTATCTCTGGTTCTGGGCGGCAGCCATTCTATCGGTGTACCGCTTGCGGTAGCTGCGGATTATTCTTTTATCGTTCCCACTGGTACGATGGTCATTCATCCTGTCAGAATGAGTGGAACCGTGATCGGTGCACCGCAGACCTATGAATATTTTCGCCAGATGCAGGAGCGGATTTCCGGTTTTGTGGCGGATCATTGTCAGACAAGCAGCCAGAGGATTGAGGAAATGATGATGAACACCAGTATGTTGACGAAAGACCTTGGAACAATCCTTGTGGGGCATGAAGCGGTACAGGAAGGCATCATCAATGAAGTAGGCGGCATCTCCGACGCGGTATCCCGTCTGCATCAGATGATATATGAATCTGTGCAATAAAAAGAAAAGACTATTATCAAAAATATTGATAATACATTACGATATAATTGATGACATTTAAAATAAAATGTGATAAAATTAAATTTCGATATTGTGTTAAAATACAATTGTATATAAAAAATTACAGACTGTGCGATGAATGAAAAATGTTATATTTTATGTAAGAGACAGATTTCAAATCTTTCTTTTATTTAGAATGGATTTAAAAATAGGAACAGTTTGAAAAGGGTATTATCATGTATGTCACAAATCTTCTGGATGAAGCGTTTTCAATGTACATGATAGTTATTTGGAGGAAGTATGGCATCAAAAACAAAGAAAAAAACGAAAGGAAGGAAGTCCCGGCAGCAGGAATTTTCGTTGCAGAACGAAGTGGTTCTGTTATTGATCCTGGCAGCTTCAATTGTAATATTTATCTGCACGGTCGGACAGGGCGGTATGTTTGGAAAAGCTATCAGCGCCTTCTTCTTTGGTGCCTTTGGCCTGATGGCATATGTGTTTCCTTTCTGGCTGTTTCTGGTCAGCGCGTTTTTGACTGCGAACCAAAACCGGAACGGGAAGGTTATCATGAAGACGGCTGCGGCAGTGCTCCTCTTTGTATTTCTGTGCACACTGGTGCATCTGCTGATGTTCGGCAGCGATTCCATGAGCATTGGAAGTCTGCTGGAGGCATGTATCTCCGAAAAAAATGGAGGAGGTCTTCTTGGCGCGGCATTAGGTGTACTGTTTACAAAGACGGTAGGACTTGCCTGTGCGTATGTAATCGCATCGATCGCACTTATCATCAGCATTGTAATGATTACGGAAAAATCATTCTTTGGCGGGCTGAAAAAAGGCGGTGCAAAAGTGTACGAAACCGCTAGGGAGGATGTTAGACGCCATAAAGAACGGCTGGAGATCAAACGGGAACAGGAAATGGAGGAAGCGGATCTTCAACCGCAGCGTTCCAGAACGAAAAAGCAGGAAACGAGCCAGCGGCGACAGGATAGAAAAGTTTCCGGCGTCGCTTTTGGCGGAAATACTTCTATGAAAGAGGCGAAACGTGGCAGAAAGAAACGTTTTGCAGAAGATATGAACGAGATCATTATAGATATTCCTCAGGCGGAACAGGATATCCCAAAACAATCTCAGGGGAAAAGATCTCAAACCAGTGCTTCTTCAGCAGGGGAAGTGAAAAAATGTCAACCGACAAATGGAATGGGATTAAGAAATTTTGGATTGCAAAATGCGGTAAATATATCCTCTGCAGATGCAACTGTTCTTGAAGACGACTATCCAGCACCAACAATTCATGGCGCCAGAGATAGCGAGCTGATCAATTCACAGGAGATGGATCCGGCTTCTCAGAAATACAATGGTTCTCATTCTGCGGGAGTAACAGGAAGCCGGAATGAAGTGCCGGCTTCGCAGATGCATACACCGTCAGAAGCACAGTCGCAGATACCGGAGCCACAGATACATATTGCAAATGAGGAAACACCGGAGGCACAGGAAACGACTGTCTCTTCGGCACCGAAAAAAAATAAAAAGCAGGATGCAGCGGCAATTTCGGATGAAGTGGCAGATATTTCCGATGAGATCCAACAGAATGCTGAGATAGAACCGGGATACGAATTTCCACCGGTATCACTTTTGAAAAAAGGCGATCCGAATGCTTCTGGAGATTCCAGAGCGCATTTGCAGGAAATGTCCAATAAATTACAGATGACGCTGACAAATTTCGGCGTCAAGGCCCATGTGACAAATGTTACTTGTGGTCCTTCTGTTACCCGATATGAGATTCAGCCGGAAATGGGTGTAAAGGTAAGTAAGATCGTTGGTCTTGCCGATGATATCAAACTGAACCTTGCGGTGGCTGACATCCGTATTGAAGCGCCGATTCCGGGTAAAGCAGCCATTGGAATCGAGGTTCCGAATAAAGAGAATGTTACGGTTGCATTTCGGGATCTGGTGGAGTCCAAAGAATTTCAGGGACATGCATCCAATATCGCTTTTGCGGCCGGCAAGGATATCGCAGGAAACGTGATTGTGGCAGACATTGCGAAAATGCCACATCTGTTGATCGCTGGTGCTACAGGATCAGGAAAATCAGTATGTATCAATACGATTATCATGAGTATTCTTTACAAAGCACATCCAGAAGATGTAAAATTAATCATGATCGATCCTAAAGTCGTAGAGCTGAGTGTTTATAATGGAATCCCGCATCTGTTTATTCCGGTGGTAACCGACCCGAAGAAAGCAGCCGGGGCATTGCACTGGGCGGTTTCCGAGATGACGGACCGTTACCAGAAATTCGCAGAATATAATGTGCGTGATCTGAAGGGGTATAATAAAAAAATTGAATCTATTCAGGATATTGACGACCCGAACAAACCGCAGAAGATGCCGCAGATCGTGATCATAGTAGACGAGCTGGCCGACCTGATGATGGTTGCACCGGGAGATGTGGAGGATGCAATCTGTCGTTTGGCACAGCTTGCCCGTGCGGCAGGCATTCATCTGATCATTGCCACACAGCGACCTTCCGTAAATGTTATTACCGGTCTGATCAAGGCAAATATGCCGTCGCGAATCGCTTTTTCGGTAACTTCCGGTGTGGATTCCCGTACGATCCTGGATATGAACGGAGCGGAAAAACTGCTTGGAAAAGGCGACATGCTCTTTTATCCCCAGGGATATCAGAAACCGGTGCGTGTTCAGGGTGCGTTTGTTTCCGATAACGAAGTTTCTGACGTTGTAGAATACCTGACGGAGAAAAATGGTGTGGGTAGCTACGATGCATCAGTGGAAGAAAAAGTAAAATCGGCAGCCACCTCTTCCATGGGCGGAGGCAGTGGATTTACCTCTTCGGCAGATGACAGGGATATTTATTTTGCAGAAGCAGGAAAGTTTATCATAGAAAAAGAAAAAGGATCCATCGGTATGCTGCAGCGTATGTTCAAGGTTGGATTTAACCGTGCAGCAAGGATTATGGATCAGCTGGAAGAAGCAGGCGTCGTAGGACCGGAAGAGGGAACCAAACCCCGTAAAGTTCTTATGAGCATGGAAGAATTTGAACAGTATATTGACGAATATGTGTAAGCGCATGTAGACGGCAGATGCTGCTGTTTTACAGATAGAGAATACATTTTAATTCACTTTTAGGAGGAAAGAATCACTATGAAGACTGATATTCAGATCGCACAGGAAGCAACCATGGAGCCAATCGTGAATGTGGCTGCAAAACTTGGAATTGAGGAGGATGATCTTGAGCTTTACGGAAAATATAAAGCAAAATTATCCGATGATCTCATGAAGCGGGTTAAAGATAACCCAGATGGAAAACTTGTATTGGTAACTGCCATCAATCCGACTCCGGCAGGAGAAGGAAAGACAACTACAAGCGTAGGGCTTGGCCAGGCATTTGGTAAGCTTGGCAAAAAGGCAATTCTCGCACTTCGTGAGCCATCTCTTGGACCATGTTTTGGAATCAAGGGAGGTGCCGCAGGCGGTGGATATGCGCAGGTTGTTCCGATGGAAGATCTGAATCTTCACTTTACCGGAGATTTTCATGCAATCACATCTGCCAATAACCTTCTGGCAGCATTGCTTGACAACCATATTCAGCAGGGTAATCAGCTTTGCATTGATCCGAGACAGGTTGTATGGAAAAGATGTCTGGATATGAATGACCGTGTGCTGAGAAACGTTGTAGTAGGCCTCGGCAGCAAGATGGATGGTATGGTTCGTGAAGACCATTTTGTTATTACTGTTGCATCAGAGATCATGGCCGTTCTCTGCCTGGCAGATGATATGGAAGACCTGAAAAAGAGACTGGGCAGAATGATCGTTGCATATTCTTTTGAAGGAAAACCGATCACAGCAGATGACCTTCAGGCTACCGGTTCTATGGCAGCATTACTGAAAGATGCATTAAAACCAAACCTGATCCAGACACTGGAGCATACACCGGCGCTGGTTCATGGTGGACCGTTTGCTAATATCGCTCATGGTTGCAACAGTGTGCGCGCTACAAAAATGGGCCTGAAACTGGCGGATATCGTTGTTACGGAGGCAGGCTTCGGTGCAGATCTTGGTGCAGAGAAATTTTATGATATCAAATGCCGTATGGCAGGTCTGAAACCGGATTGTGTTGTATTGGTTGCCACAGTACGAGCTCTGAAATACAATGGCGGCGTGGCAAAGGCAGACCTTGGCGAGCCAAATCTGGAGGCACTGAAAAAAGGTATTGTAAATCTGGAGAAACATATTGAAAACCTTCAGAAATATGGTGTGCCGATTGTTGTAACATTGAACTCTTTTGTCACAGATACAGAGGAAGAGACTTCTTACATTGAGCAGTTCTGTAAAGAGCGCGGATGCGAGTTCGCTTTATCTGAAGTATGGGAGAAAGGCGGAGAAGGCGGTATCGCTCTGGCAGAGAAAGTTCTTGAGACGTTTGAAAAACGTGAGAGCAACTTTAAAGTGCTGTATGATGAGTCCCTGTCTCTGAAAGAGAAGATCGAGACCATTGCAAAAGAGATTTACGGTGCAGATGGTGTTACCTATACCAATGCAGCAAACAAAGAACTGAAACGGATCGAAGATCTTGGTATGGGAGATTTCCCGGTGTGTATGGCAAAGACGCAGTATTCTCTGTCTGATGACCAGCATAAGTTGGGAAGACCGGAAGGGTTTACAATCAATGTACGTGAAGTATATGCATCTGCAGGAGCAGGTTTTGTTGTTGTAGTTACCGGTGCCATCATGACGATGCCTGGATTACCGAAAAAACCGGCTGCAAACAATATTGATGTAGATGATAATGGCGTGATCACAGGTCTCTTTTAAGGAAGACTGTCACATAAAAGGAATGATAAACAGTTGGAAGGATGGAAAATAAAATGGCTATTCGGATTGATGGCAAAAAGATATCTCAGGAAATAAAAGACGAACTGAAAGCAAAGGTTGCAGAAGATAAAGCGGCAGGAAAAACAGCGTGTCTTGCAGTGATACAGGTAGGCGCTGATCCTGCATCCAGTATTTATGTGCGCAACAAGAAAAATGCATGTGCATATATTGGAATCGAATCTCTGTCTTATGAACTCCCGGAGACAACAACAGAGGAAGAATTACTGACATTGATTGGGGAGTTAAACCAGCGAGATGACGTCAATGGCATTCTTTGTCAGCTTCCTGTTCCAAAACATATCCGTGAAGATAAAATCATCAAAGCCATCGATCCGATGAAAGATGTGGATGGTTTTCATCCGGAAAATGTAGGCGCACTTCTGATCGGTCAGAAGGGATATATTTCCTGTACACCTGCCGGTATCATTCAGTTACTGAAACGTTCCGGTATTGAAATTGAAGGCAAGCATTGTGTTGTTGTAGGACGCAGCAATATCGTTGGAAAACCAATGGCAATCCTGATGCTCCGTGAAAATGCAACCGTTACTATTGCACATTCCAGAACAAAAAATCTGAAAGAGATCTGTAAAGAAGCTGATATCCTGATTGCAGCCATCGGAAAACCAAAATTCTTTACTGCAGATTACATGAAAGAAGGAGCCGTTGTGATCGATGTAGGTATCCATCGTCAGGAAAACGGAAAAATGTGCGGAGATGTGGACTATGCGGATGTGGAGCCTCATGTATCTGCCATTACCCCGGTACCGGGTGGTGTTGGACCGATGACGATTGCAATGCTCATGAGTAACTGCGTGGAATCCATGGAAGCTTCCAGGGAATAACATAAACGCTTTTCACAGCTGTATGTGCAGTTGGTCTGGAAAGAAAGATGGAAGAAGAATATGATATTCGGGTGGCAGAAATGAAGTGTGGTAAATGTGGAAATGAAGTGGTGCCGGGAAAGCTTTATTGCCCGGTCTGCGGTCATGAGATTCAGGTAGTGTCGGATTCCGGGATTCTGGAAGATGATATGTTGGAGGAACTGTTGGAGACCAGCGGTAAGCAGGACAAAAAGATAGAAGGTTCTTCTGATAAGAAATCCAGAACAGCGACAGAGAAAACGAAATCGAAAGAAAATAGTTTGTCTTCAGAAAAAAAGAAGGTGACACATAAGAAAACTTCATATAAGAAGCTGACATTGCTTAGCATACTGGCAGTTTTGGTAGTAATCCTTGTGATTGTACTGTATCTTGTAAGGATTCATTCCTATGGATATTTGTATGAGCAGGGTAAACTGGCATACAATACTGGTAAGTTTCAGACCGCCTGTGATAATCTGGAAAAGGCGGTTTTGAAAGAACCGGATTCAGAAGAGGCATATCTACTTCTTGGCCGTTCTTATGCAGAACTTGGGGAAACGGAAAAGGCAGAAAAGTGTCTGAAACAGGTAATCAAATGGAATCCAAGTTCACTGGATGCATATGAGGCATTACTGGAACTGTACGAGAATGATACAGATCAAATACTTGCTTTGAAATCCTCTGTAACTGTTTCGGATAAAGATATACTGGCGTTGTTTTCTGCGTATGAGACAGACATGCCGGTGGCATCTTACGAGGGTGGTACTTATAATAAGTCAATAGAAGTGAGTCTGACAGCAGAAAGCGGAGAGAAGATTTTTTATACACTGGATGGAAAAGAACCGGAAAAATATGGCGATGAATATAAGGATCCAGTAAAGATTTCAGAAGAAGGGGAAACGGTTCTGAAAGCAGTCGCACAGAACAGTCAGGGAATTTATTCTGATGTGCTTACTGTAACATATGAGATCGCGTATGAAGCTCCGGATATGCCGACAGCTTCCCCGGATGGTGGAAGCTTTACACAGCCATCACAGGTTACGATTTCATCAAAATCTGGTACAACTGTATATTACACATGGGATGGAAGTATTCCGGACACAGGTTCCCAGAAGTATGAAGGTCCGTTGGATATCCCGGAAGGAAATAACATCCTTTCTGTTATTGCTATGGATGATACCACTGGAAAAACAAGCGGTATCCTGAGATCTAATTTTATTTATTATCCGGAATAAGTCTAAGGTAATAAGAGATAGTGTGTCTGTGTAAATAGTGACTGTAATAAAAAGACTGGTTTCTGTCATTCAGAAACCAGTCTTTTGCGTTGCTTATAAATACATTGTTATATATTGTATATGTGTTTATGCATTTTCCTCCGGAATGAATTCAATGTAATCTTTTGCCATTTTAATGATTCTTGCAAGAGAATATACATGAATGCCCTGTTCCTGCAGTTTTTCGCGTCCTGGCTGGAAAGATTTTTCAATCAGGATGCCAAGACCTGCAACGGTAGCATGTGCATGTCTTAAAAGGCGGATTGCACCAGTAGCGGCTTCGCCATTGGCAAGGAAATCATCTACGATCAGTACATGATCATTTTCATCGATTTGCTCTGCGGAAAGCGTCAGCTCATAGCTGGTTCCTTTGGTAAAAGATGTAACTTCTGTCTGAAGCAGATGTTTATTTAATACTTTGGAAGGCTGTTTTTTCAGGATAACGAGAGGTACTCCCATAGCTAATGCGGTAGTAAGCGCCGGGGCAATGCCTGAACTTTCTATCGTAACGACTTTGGTAATGCCTTGATCTTTGTAATGGTTGGCAAAATCTTTTCCAATCTCCATCATAAGAACAGGATCCACCTTATGGTTAATAAAACTGTCCACCTTTAAAATATTTTCGTCTACTGCCTGTCCTTCGACAAGTATTTTTTCTTCCAGTAATTGCATTGGTCGGTTGTCCCCCTGTAAATTTGCTTTCGCTTATTATAGCACACACTGACATACGATACAAGCGATAGAAACTGGTTTGCCAAACAGTTTTTATGTGTTAGAAACCGGATGTGCGAATTGATTTTTGATATTAGAATCCCGGTATGCAAAATCATTTGTATAGATTAGAAATCAGTTTACAAAATTGACTGGCTGTGAGAAAATAGCTTCATGAATATTACATTATATACCGTTGGAAAAATCAAAGAAAAATTTTATCGTGAGGCGATTGAGGAATATACAAAACGTCTCGGAAGATATTGTAAATTAAAGATTGTGGAAGTGGCAGACGAAAAAACACCGGATCGTGCCAGTGCGGCGGAAGAGCAGCAGATTAAGGAAAAAGAGGGAGAACGTCTGGAAAGTAAAATAAAGGACGGCACCTATCTCATTGTGCTTGCTATTGACGGAAAGATGATGGATTCTGTAGAATTTTCCAAAAAAATTGAGATGCTTGGTGTGCATGGAACCAGCGAGATTGGATTTGTGATTGGTGGATCTCTTGGGCTGTCAGAACGGATTCTGAAACGGGCGGATATGCATCTGAGTTTTTCAAAAATGACATTTCCCCATCAGCTTATGCGTGTGATCCTTCTGGAACAGATTTATAGGGGCTATCGGATTTTGTCAAATGAACCTTATCATAAGTAATTTCTTGTGTATGTGGTTGAGATATTTGTCCAATAGATGATAGTCACATGTTCGGTTTTTCTTGTAGATTTATCTGTTTTATGCTATTATAAAATCCATGGAAGCAAAAAATAACAAAGAAACAGAAACGAAAGAAACAAAGAAAGAGAATGTGAAAAAAGAAGTGTGGGGATACGTCAAGATCATCATTATTGCAGCACTGATTGCTTTGTTCTGCAACAAGGTATTGATTGCCAATGTGAAGATTCCAAGCGAATCCATGTTAGACACAATCCATGTCGGTGATCGTCTCATCGGTTCCAGACTGGCCTATAAGTTTTCGGATGTAGAGCGTGGAGATATCGCAATCTTTAAATATCCCGATGATGAGTCACAGGTCTTTATTAAGCGAGTGATCGGACTTCCGGGTGAGACCGTTGAGATACGGGATGGCAAGGTTTATATTGATGATTCTGATACACCATTGGATGAGCCTTATGTAAAAGGCGTTCCAACAGGAGATTATGGTCCCTATGTAGTCCCTGATGGCTGCTATTTTATGATGGGAGATAATCGTGGAGATTCTCTGGATTCCAGATTCTGGAACAATACTTATGTAAAAGAAAACAAGATTATAGCGAAAGCACTGTTCCGGTATTTCCCAAAGCCGGGAAAAATAGAATAAAAGAAAGAGTTGCAAAGAGGCAGGACGGAGACGGTTCAGCCTCTTTTTGTTTGTGCGGGAGGTATTTATGTATATTTTAGATCAACTGGATGAATTACAGAAAAAGGCATACAAAGATGAAAAACTAAAGAAAGAACTTCTGGAAACGAGGTTGTCGGAAAATCCGTTGGAAGCATTTTGCAGGAAATGCAGAGAACTGGGATATGAAATTTATGAAATGGATCTTGTACTGGCTGGAGAAACATTTTATGCAGAGATGAAACGGAGTACCAATGGCGGAGGAGAAAATTCTCCCATGCTGGAGGGGGAAGATGACTTTTATGAACTGTTTTTTGCTGGATTGCAGTAAAAAGATGGCAAAAAGCAGCATGATGGAAGCATCTGTGATATGTCCGTGCAGGACGTTTCGGATAATTTGTGCGTCATAGGTAAGTAAAAAGCAGAAAGCAATATAAGCTTTCTGCTTTTTACGTTTGGAAAAGATTAAATTATTGGGTATATAGTTATTTGTCTGTATAGCATAAATGATTATTTGTAGAAACCGTAAGACGGATCTGCGTTTATAAGAGGAACAGCATGTTTGTAAACGTCTTTTGCGATTTTTCCTTTTTCTGTTGAAGAATCAAAGTCATCATGCAGGCTGATCACATTTGCTTTTTTCATTTGATAACAAGATGACGTATATATATTATCGTATCAAATACAAAAGGAATTCCTGTTGTGCTGCCAGATGAATAATATGGTGCAGACTAGTAGGAAAAATATGTTCATACTTGTTTATGTTGTCAGTGGAAGAATGTGAAATGGATATCAGTGTTAAATAACCTGAGAGAATATGTGCATAGAGAGCGGGAAGTTTCATATATTGTATGTATGAAGAGACAGAAAAAAGATATATGGAAAGAACAGATCAGCAGTCGGCTGGAACTGCCCAGGGATTTGGTAATGGGGGAGACGTTTGTGCATCTGATAGGGCGTGGAGAGATATATGTGGAAAATTATCAGGGGATAGCTGTGTATCATGATGCCTGTATCCGGTTAAATATCAAGGGTGGACAATTGGAGATCACAGGAAAAAAACTGCTTGTTGAGCATTATTCGGAACATAGTATGAAGATCATTGGATGTATTGAACAGATTCGTTATTTATGATTGCAGTAAGTATGAAAATTATATTTATTTGAGATTTCTTTGGTAATTTGAAACATCTGATAAAGCGGAAAGAATAGAGATTAATAAATATGAGAGAGGCCGGAAAGCATGAACAAAGTCCTGAGTTTTTTGAAAGGAAGCATCCGTGTGGAGATAACCGGCTATGCGCCGGAACGTTTTTTGAATTTATGCAGAAAACAGGGGATACCGGTCTGGAATCTGCATCCATCCAAAAGCGGATATGTACTGGATCTTTCTGCTGCTTCTTTCTTTGAGCTGCGTCCATTGCTTCGAAAGTCGGGAACGCATGTACATATTATAAAAAAGAAAGGCATACCGTTTTTGTGTTTTCATTATCGGAAACATAAATGTTTTTTTGTGGGGATCGTATTATGTCTGCTTTTATTATATGGATTGTCCGGTTTTATCTGGAACGTGGAGATTTCGGGCAATTCCTATGTTACGGATCAGGCATTGAAAGCATATCTGAAAGAAAATGGTGTCGGGTATGGTGCACTGAAAGACAGCCTGCAGATGTCAGAACTGGAAAAAATGATCCGGGATGCATATCCGGAGATTATTTGGGTATCCGCCACGGTGCAGGGAACCCGTCTCATTATAGATCTGCAGGAAACAATGACGGGAGCGCAGACAGACAGGGAAAATGAGGAGGCGCAGGATCTGCTGGCTCCGGTGGATGGAACCGTTGTTTCTATCGTGACCAGAGAGGGAATGCCCCAGGTGGAAGCCGGCATGGAGGTAAAGAAAGGAGACGTTCTGGTCAGTGGATGCATTCCTTATATGAATGACAATGGAGATATCAGTGGATACAAATATGTGAAAGCAGATGCAGATGTCTGGATTGATGGAATGCTGGAATATACAGATGAGTTTGCAAGGAAAACGACCATGTATTCCCCAACGGGAAAAACACGCAGCTGGTGCAGAATTTACAAGGGGAACCAGTATCTTGAACTGGGAGGAGTAAAGCAGCCTTTTGATATTTTCCGACAGACAAGCGCGGTAAATTCAATTGTGATTGGGAAGAATTTTTACCTTCCGATACAGATACAGTGGTTTAAAGAAGAAGCAGAAGAAAAAATGACAAGAAATCTTACAAAAGAGGAAGGCAAAAAACAGGCAAAGAAAAATCTTGCAATATATTGTAAAAAAATGCAGGAAAATGGTTTTCAAATACAGCAGAAAGATGTTAAGATAAAATTTAATGAAAAGACAGTATGCGTATCCGGATCATTTCAGGTCTCTGTAAAGGCTGATAGTTACCGGAAAACAGAGTTGCGTATTCTGTCAGATAAGGAAGGACAGGAAACGAATGGGATTGATACAGGGTCAGATGGAGATTCCGACTGAACATATGGCAAACGTGTTTGGTCAGTTTGATGCCTATTTGAAAAAGATTGAAAATGCACTGAAAGTGACGATCGTTGTAAGGGAACAGGGCTTGAAGCTGACCGGAGAAGAACAGGCGGTCATAGCAGCAAAAAATATATTTACACAATTAGTAGAGCTGTCGCGGCGAGGCAATCAGATCACGGAACAGAACGTCAATTATGTGCTAGAACTTTGCAGCAGTGAATTGAATACGACACTGGTGGAGCTGGATGGCGACATTATCTGTCATACGATCCAGGGAAAACCGGTTAAACCGAAGACCCTTGGGCAAAAAGATTATGTGGATCAGATTCGCAAAAAAATGATCGTGTTTGGTATGGGGCCGGCGGGTACCGGAAAAACGTATCTTGCCATGGCTATGGCGATCACGGCATTTAAAAATGAGGAGGTCAGCCGTATCATACTGACAAGGCCGGCGATTGAGGCAGGAGAGAAGCTGGGATTTCTGCCGGGAGATCTGCAAAGTAAGATCGATCCGTATCTGCGCCCGCTGTATGATGCGCTGTATCAGATCATGGGAGCAGAAAGTTTTCAGAAAAATCAGGAAAAAGGGCTGATCGAAGTGGCGCCATTGGCCTATATGAGAGGCCGGACGCTGGATAATGCGTTTATCATTCTGGATGAGGCGCAGAACACTACACCTGCACAGATGAAGATGTTTCTGACACGTCTTGGCTTTGGATCAAAAGCAGTCATAACCGGTGATGCCACACAGAAAGACCTGGCACCGGGTACGAAGTCGGGATTGGATGTGGCATTAAAAGTACTGTCCGGTATTCCGGAAATCGGCATCTGTAAACTGACCAGTCAGGATGTCGTGCGTCATCCGCTGGTACAGAAAATCGTACAGGCTTATGAAGACTATGAGACGAAAGCCATGAAACAGGATGCGAAACGTCAGGCCGCATTAAAGGGTGGAAAAGTGGAAAAAACATCCAAACGGAAAAAATCATAACTATAAAGGGGGAACGTGTGTATGACATTTCATCTTGAATGTGAAGTGGAACCGAAGTTTTCGTTTCCATATGAAGAACTGGCAAAAGAGGTTATAGAGACCTGCATGGAGGCTGAAGATTTTCCATATGAGGCGGAAGTCAATCTTACGCTGGTAGATGATGCGGCGATACAGGAGATCAATGCTTCTTACCGGCAGATCGACCGTGCGACAGATGTACTGTCTTTTCCGTTGCTGGAGTATGATGCACCGGGAGATTTTTCAAAGGTAGAAGACCTGATGGGGGATAATATCAATCCGGATACCGGAGAGGTTATGCTGGGAGATATCGTGATTTCTGTAGATCATGTGCGTGAACAGGCGAAGGAATATGGACACAGTGAGAAAAGAGAATATGCATTTCTGATCGTGCACAGTATGCTGCACCTGTTTGGATATGATCATATGGAGCCGGAAGAGGCACAAGAGATGCAGGAACATCAGAGAAAAATTCTCGATTACCTGAAAATTACAAGATAGTATATTTGTTTTAAGAAGTTTCTGAGAATACATTTATTTTAGACAGGGGGAAGAAAATGAAAAAAATATTAGTGGTCGCAATGTGCGCTGCAATGTGTGTGGGGATTTTTACAGGCTGTGGGAAGAAAGAGACAACGGTGTCAGATGGTTCCAGCGCGGTGGCTGAGATCAGTGCAGAGCCAGAGGCGGAACCGGTAGATCTACATCCGGGCGAAGCCAGAAGCATGCTGACAGGAGAGTGGATCAATGAGGCACTTGTGCAGAAACGACCCCTGGCAGTAATGATTGGTAATACGAAAAAGGCTTTGCCACAGTATGGCATAAAAAACGCCCAGATAATGTATGAAGCGCCGGTAGAAGGCGGAGAAACACGGTTAATGGGGATTTTTGGAGATTATTCCAGCGTGGAAAAGATAGAGTCTATTCGCAGCTGTCGTCTGTATTACATCGATTGGGCACTGGAATTTGATGCTTTTTATGCACATTGCGGACAGGCGTACCTTGCAAAAGGTATGTTGGACAGCGGTGTGATCGATGATTTGAATGCTCTTGAGGGTAAAGTGGGGAATGTCATGTATAAACGGGACAGTTCCAGAAAGGCACCGCACAATCTGTACACCGATGGCAGTATGACGACAGAAGGAATTCAGTTGAAAGGATATCGGACTGATTATGAGCCATCTTATACATCCCATTATAAAATGAATGAAGATGATGAAAAACAGATTACGCTGGATCAGGGCGAGGATGCATACGTAGTACAGCCCGGTTACCTTGTAAACAAGCCGTGGTTTGTCTATAATCCGGAAGACGGCCAGTATTATCGTTACGAATATGGCGATAAACAGATAGATGGAATTGACAATTCGCAACTTTCGTGCAAAAATATCATTTTGCAGGTATGTGAATGGAGTATTGCGGATAAAGAGGTTGGATACCTCAGCGTAAATACTATGTCCGGCGGCAGGGGATACTATGTGACCAATGGAAAAAGCATTCCTGTAACATGGTCAAAAGACTCACAGTCTGCACCGACCCGTTATTTTACGGAAGATGGTACAGAGATCACAGTGAATCAGGGAAAGACATGGGTATGTATTATTCAGGATACCTATGCGGATAAAATAACATTTTATCATACAATGGAGGAGTTTCAGCAATAGACTGGAACTTCAGATGAAAGTTTTGAGGGACAGTTATTTATGAGCGAAAAGAAAAAAAGTGATTCAGGTTTTCTTGTGCAAGGTTCGATTCTCGCGATTGCTTCTATCGTCAGCCGTATTATCGGACTTTTGTACCGGGCACCTTTACAGGCGATTATTGGAAATGTGGGAAATGATTATTACAGCTGCGCATATGAGATCTACAGTACGATGCTTCTGATCTCATCCTACAGTCTCCCGCTGGCGGTATCAAAGATGGTATCCACCCGTGTGGCGGTAGGGCAGCGGCGCAATGCCCATAAAGTATTAAAAGGCGGTCTGATGATTGCCGGAGTGACCGGTGCGATTGGATGTATCATTGTATTCTTTGGCGCTCGTTTTATAACGGCAGATATTTTTAAGACACCGATGAGTTTTTATGCCCTTCGTGTTCTGGCACCAACGCTTATCATTGTTGCAGTACTTGGTGTTATCCGTGGATTCTTTCAGGGAATGGGAACCATGGTGCCCAGTGCGGTATCCCAGGTTCTGGAACAGATCGCAAATGCGATTGTCAGCGTGGCAGCGGCATATGTGCTGTTTGGTTATGGTAAACGGATCGGAGCAGTCCTTGGAAATGAGGACATGTATGCAGCTGCTTACGGTGCAGCCGGTGGTACGCTTGGTACCGGAGTTGGCGCAGTCGTAGGCCTTGCATTTGTTCTGTTTGTATTTTCAGCATTCTGGCCGAAAATGAAACGCGCAGAGCGCAGGGAAGCAAAACGGGGAAATGTAAAAGATGAATCTTACCGTTCTATTATAAAAGTAATGATCTTAACGATTGTTCCTGTATTGCTCAGCACTACTTTATATAATATCAGTTCGATCATTGATCAGGGTATTTTTAAAAATATTGCATTGATGCAGGGATACAGCGCCCATACGATCTCAAACTGGTGGGGTATTTTTACCGGAAAATATAAAGTACTGATCAATGTGCCGATCTCTATTGCCTCTGCCATGGGCGCATCCTGTGTACCAAGTCTGGCAGCAGCTTATGCGGCAAAAGATATGGATGCAGTGAAAAGTAAGATTAGTTCAGCTATGCGTTTTATCATGGTCATTGCGTTCCCGTGTACGGTAGGATTTCTTGTGCTGGCATTCCCAATCCTGCGGCTGTTGTTTGCGGATGCGGAACCATTGTCTGCACAGTTACTGCAGCTTGGCGCGATCTCGATTATTTTTTATTCGATTTCCACACTTTCCAATGGCATCCTGCAGGGAATCAATAAGATGATCATTCCGGTAAGAAATGCGATCATCGCATTGGGCGCCCATATCGTGTTCCTCGTGCTTTTGATGAAAGTTGCTGATCTGAATATTTATGCTGTCGTGATCGCAACCGCATTTTTCGCTTTGCTCATGTGTATCCTGAACGGTGTTTCCGTACAGAAATATTCCCAGTATGATCTGAACATTATGAAGACATTTGTAAAACCGGGAATCGCATCAGCAATCATGGGTGTGATCGTATTTGTGGTATATCATAGTGGAATGAAGCTGTTTTCACACAATGCGATCTGGACACTGATCTCGATTCTGGTAGGAATCGTTGTCTATGGCGTGGCAATCCTTCTGATCAAGGGACTGACAGAGGAAGAGCTGAAGAGCTTCCCGAAGGGAACGCTGATCATTCGGTTCGGAAAAAAACTGCATCTTCTGTAAGAAAAAGAAACAGCATGTGGAAAAATGTGCTGTAATTGAATAAAAATCTGTATTCCGGCGAATACTGCGAAAAAGGAGAATGATATGAACTCAAAACGCAGTATTCGCTTATTTTTATTTGTGGTGGTCGTTGGGGTCGCTGCGATGTTTTTTGCCGGTTATGCATGTGGAAGCTATCGTATGGCACGCAGCCTTACGGAACAGGAAGCACAGTATACAAAAAATGAAACGGATAAACAAAAAAGTACGGAAGATGTCGGATATGTATCTGAAGGCGGAACATGGGATACATTAAATCCGGATGGGACATCTGCTGCTGCGAATGGAACAAATACAAAAAATTCTCTGTCTCAGAAGTACGCAGATGCATCAGGGCAGGCATCCTTTTATCTGAAAGATACCGGGGAATATCTGACGGTATATGATGCAGTTACGGATAAGATTTATTTTGAAACCGATCTGAAGGCAGAAAACCTTCCGGAAGAGCTGCGAAAGATGGCAGAGGAAGAAGGAATCCCTTTTTCAGATCTGGAGGAATTGTATCATTTTCTTGAAAATTACTCCAGCTAATGGTAAAATAAATCCTGTATGACTATTGGGAATTATCTGGAGAAGAGAAAATGAAAAATACAAGTGAAAAAGAGAATGAGAAAAAACAGGGGATTGGAACTGGGGTAATTGCTGGTATCTCTGTTGTATATCTGATCCTGGGACTGGCAATGTTGTTTGTGCCGGCGATTAGGGAAGTTTATATTGTCTATATGCTCTGTGCAGTGCTGATCGCCTTTGGTATCCTTACAATCGTGCGGTATTTTACCGGCGGACATTTTCTGGATACGGGACAATACAGTTTTTCCGGAGGTGTGCTTGCAGTGATTGCAGGATTTTGTATTCTGATCCGGTCTGCGCAGGTTGCGGAGTCATTCGGACTGTTTCTTGGAATCTGTGTGCTGCTGACAGCTGTAGTCAAATTGCAGAATGCGGTCGATCTGAATGCGATGAAAAACAGAAGCTGGCCGGTATTTCTAATCCTGGCACTGGTATTTCTCGTGCTGTCGGTGCTTGTGATCCTGGATCTGTTTTCCTGGAGAGAGAAACAGATGGATGTGATCTACGTGATTCTGGCCGCGGATGGCGCAGTGGGACTGTTCAGCATGATCTATATGATGATTGCTTCCCGAATGTATCGGAAAAACCCGAAACAGAAAGCACAAAACCCATCGGAAGAGGCTGAGATTGCGGAAATTACTGATATATCCGATGAAACATCAGAGGAGGACATTCCAGATACAGAAGCAATAAAAGAGGCAGATGTGCCGCAGTCGGCAGAACCAACGGTAGGCGATGAGGTACAGCCTTCCGGATCACAGGAGAAAATCACAGGAAAAGACACCAGTGATTTTCCGTCAGATGAAGAGATCCTGAAAGCGGTTTTTCGGGATGATGCGCATACATCTGAAAACGAATAAAGAAATAAACGGATAAGATGGAGTGTGGAATGAAAGAAAAAAGGATGGATGTGCTTATCATCGGTGGAGGAGCTTCCGGTCTGATGGCGGCGATCACAGCAGCACGAGCAGGATGTCGCGTGCTTATTCTAGAACACAAAGAGGAACCGGGAAAGAAAATACTTGCCACCGGAAATGGACGGTGCAATTTTACGAATACAGTGCAGGGGTCAGAATGCTACAGAGGCAGTACCCCTGCCTTTGTCTTGCAATGCCTGGAACTGTTTGGTGCCCAGAATGCGATTGATTTTTTTAAAGAGCTTGGCATCTGGACAAAAGACAGAGAGGGATACTGTTATCCACGATCCATGCAGGCGGTAACAATCCGGGATGGACTGCTTCAGGAAGTGCATCGGTTACATGTTTCTGTAAAATGTGATGTAGGGATCCGAAAGATTCAGAAGGAAAACGGCGTTTTCCGGGTGCAGAGCAAGGAAGGGGATTTTTATGGAAAAACCTGTATCCTTGCGACCGGAGGCGCTGCATCGCCCCAGTCCGGGAGTGATGGCAGCGGTTATCTCTATGCCAAGCAGCTGGGGCATTCTTGTATCGAACCGGTACCGGCACTGGTGCCGCTGCATGCAAACGAAACCTGGTTAAAACAGGTCAAAGGCGTGCGGGCAGAAGGCGTTGTTACGTTATTGGTGGATGGAAAGGAGATCGCTGCATCTGGAGGCGAGTTGCAGCTGACAGACTACGGAATTTCCGGAATCCCGACTTTTCAGGTCAGCAGATATGCTGCAAGAGCCTTAAAAGAAAACACCATTGTCATGGCAATGGTGGATTTCCTTCCAGAGGTATCAGAGGGAGAATTGATACAGTGGCTGACAGACCGACTGGCAGAAAAACGGAATACGCCGGAACAGGTGCTGAACGGTTTATTAAACCAGAAGCTGGCACATGCGCTGACAGAAAACTGGAGGAAAGCTGCCAATGGAAAACAGACTGCTGCAGAGCGAAAAGCGGATGGATTACGAAAAACAGCCCGTGAACTGGCTGCCCATGTGAAAAGAACCCGGCTGCAGATCACAGGAACCGGTAATTTTAAACAGGCGCAGGTAACTGCCGGGGGGATCGATACCCGTGAGGTACAGGCAGGAACGATGGAGTCAAAACTGACAGAAGGACTGTATTTTGCCGGTGAGATCCTGGATGTGGATGGCATCTGCGGTGGCTATAACCTGCAATGGGCATGGACGACCGGTTATCTTTCCGGGAAACATGTGGCAGAAAAAGCGAAGGCGTAGGCAGGCTTGCCGGATAAGGAGTTTGGGATGCAGAGAATACGGATTTCTCAGTTAAAAACAGAGATTGAACATACAGAAAAAGATATGCTGAAAAAAGCATGTAAAAAAATAAAAGTATCCGGATCAGATATTGTCGGTTATGAGATTATAAAAAAATCTGTGGATGCCAGAAAAAAAGATCATATCCAGTACATATATACGGTGGATCTGCTGCTGCCGTCCAATGTAAAACCATTTTTAAAAGATAAAGACTGCAGCGTGGTAGTTAAAAAGCACTATCAAGCACCGGAATCAAGGGCGGATGCCCGTCCTATGAAACACAGACCTGTGATCGTGGGCAGCGGCCCAGCAGGTCTTTTCTGCGCCTATCTGTTGTCTTCCCATGGATATGCCCCGATTTTGCTGGAACGGGGAAAGACCATTGAAGAACGCCAGAAGGATGTAGAACAGTTCTGGGAGACAGGAAAACTTCTGACCGATTCCAATGTACAGTTTGGGGAAGGCGGAGCCGGTACATTTTCGGATGGAAAACTGAACACGGCAGTCAAGGACAAAGCGGGCAGGAATCGTTTTGTCCTTGAGACATTCGTAAAATTTGGTGCACCGGAAGATATCTTATATCTGAACAAACCTCACATTGGTACGGATGTGTTGTTTGATGTGATCCGAAGGATGCGGGAAGAAATAAAACGTCTTGGTGGAACAGTGCGGTTTCAGTCTCAGGCAACGGATCTGTGTATCGAAAATAACAGTCTGCAAGGAGTTATCATTAACAGAAAAGAAAGACTGGATTGCGACACCCTTGTGCTTGCCTGCGGACACAGTGCCCGGGATACCTTTGAAACATTGTATGCACTTGGGATTATGATGGAGGCAAAGCCTTTTGCCGTGGGATTCCGTGTGGAACATCCGCAGAAAATGATCGATGAGAGTCAGTATGGAACTGGAAATCTGCAAAAGGGACTTCCGGTGGCAGATTATAAAGTGACATATCATGCTTCCAACGGTAGAAGCGTATATTCTTTCTGCATGTGTCCGGGAGGTTATGTGGTCAATGCGTCTTCGGAAGAACAGCGTCTGGCAGTAAACGGAATGAGTTATCATGCCAGAGACAGCAAAAATGCAAACAGCGCGATTATCATGACGGTATCGCCGGAAGATTATCCGGGGGATACACCGCTGGCAGGTATGGTTTTTCAACGGAATCTGGAAAAACGTGCGTATGAGTTGGGCAAAGGAAAGATTCCACAACAGCTGTTTGCGGATTTTAAAGTCGGAAAAGTATCCGAAGGGTATGGAAGCTTTGGCAGCTGTCAGAAAGGGCAGACTGCATTTGCAAACCTGCGGACGCTGCTGCCGGAGACACTGAATGAAGCGTTTTGTGAGGGCATGCATGCATTTTCCGAAAAGATCCATGGATTTGACCGGGAAGATGCCATTCTTTCCGGTGTAGAAAGCCGCACCTCATCTCCAGTAAGAATCTTTCGGGGAGAGCATCTGGAAAGTTCCGTATCTGGGCTTTATCCTTGTGGCGAAGGAGCTGGATACGCCGGTGGGATTACTTCCGCAGCAATGGATGGTCTGAAAGTAGCTGAAGAGATGATTCGAAATTACAGACCGGCAGAATAAATGCCAGATAGAAATAGAAGTGAAAGGTTTAAAAATCAATGGCAGAACTTACACCAATGATGAAAAAATATCTTGAGACGAAAGAAGAGTACAAAGATTGCATCCTCTTTTACCGTCTGGGAGATTTTTATGAAATGTTCTTTGACGATGCGATCACTGCATCCAGAGAGCTTGAGATTACACTGACAGGAAAAAGCTGTGGACTGGAAGAACGAGCGCCTATGTGTGGCATCCCGTTCCATGCGGTAGAAGGATATCTGAACCGTCTTGTGGCGAAAGGGTATAAAGTAGCTATCTGTGAACAGGTGGAAGATCCGAAAACGGCAAAAGGACTGGTAAAGAGAGAAGTTGTCCGTATTGTTACCCCGGGAACGAATCTGGACAGTGGTGCGCTGGATGAGTCTAAAAATAATTATATCATGTGCATCGTTTATACGGAAAACAGATATGGCGTTTCCACGGCAGATGTGTCTACCGGAGATTATTATGTAACAGAGGTCGATTCTGAACGAAAACTGCTGGATGAGATCAGTAAATATTCTCCGGCAGAGATCATCTGCAACGAGTCCTTTAATGTATGTGGCATTGATCTGGATGATCTGAAAAACCGTCTTGGTATCGTGATCTATAATCTGGAGTCCTGGTATTTTGGAGACGAACTTGCGAAAACGACACTGTTGGAACATTTTCATACGGCAACGCTGCAAAGCCTTGGTCTGGAAGAGTATGACTGTGGCGTGATTGCGGCAGGGGCATTGTTGAAATATCTTTATGAGACACAGAAAACAAGTCTTGCCCATATGAGCCATATCCAGCCTTATTCTACCAATAAATTTATGATTATAGACAGTTCAACCCGGAGAAATCTGGAACTGTGCGAAACTTTGCGGGAAAAACAGAAACGTGGCTCACTGCTCTGGGTGCTGGATAAGACAAGAACCGCTATGGGCGCGCGTATGCTTCGTTCCTTTATCGAACAGCCATTGATTGATCGGGAAGAGATAGAGGATCGTCTGGATGCATTAGAAGAACTGAATGCCCATATGATCACACGGGAAGAATTGCGGGAATATCTGAATCCAATCTATGACCTGGAACGTCTGATCGGCAGAGTAGTCTATCAGACGGCAAATCCGAGGGATCTGATCTCGTTTAAGACATCCCTTGGCATGCTGCCGCACATTAAAAATCTGCTGCAGGAATTTTCATGCCGAGAACTGAAAAAACTGGAGCAGGAGCTGGATCCGCTGGAAGATCTGTATGAACTGATCGAACAGGCAATCGCGGAAGATCCGCCAATCTCCATCCGTGATGGCGATATGATCAAAAACGGTTATGATGAGGAAGTGGATCGGCTCAGAAGCGCGAAGACGGATGGAAAACAATGGCTGGCAAAGCTGGAAGAGGAAGAACGGGAAAAGACAGGAATTAAAAATCTCCGCGTAAAATACAACAAAGTATTTGGTTACTATTTGGAAGTAACGAACTCTTATCTGGATCTTGTCCCGGAATACTATACGAGAAAACAGACTTTGACCAATGCAGAGCGTTTTATTACGCCGGAATTAAAGGAACTGGAAGATACGATCCTTGGCGCAGAGGAAAAACTGACAGCGCTAGAATACGATCTGTTCTGCAAAGTCCGTAAACAGATTGCAGATGAGGTTGTCCGGATTCAGCATACAGCCAAAGCGGTTGCCTGTGTGGACGTTCTGGCTTCCATGGCATATGTGGCAGACCAGAACGGCTTCTGTCGTCCGTCTATCAATGAAAAAGGCGTGATTGATATTAAAAACGGCCGTCATCCGGTGGTGGAACGCATGATCAACAATGATATGTTTATCGCAAATGATACCTATCTGGATAACAAGAGTAATCGGATCGCCATCATTACCGGACCGAATATGGCAGGTAAATCTACGTATATGCGACAGAGTGCATTGATCGTACTGATGGCGCAGATTGGTAGTTTTGTGCCGGCAGACAGTGCAAATATCGGTATTGTAGACCGTATCTTTACCCGTGTGGGTGCATCGGACGACCTTGCATCCGGACAGAGTACCTTTATGGTGGAAATGACAGAGGTGGCGAATATTTTACGGAATGCCACCAGCAGCAGTTTACTGATCCTGGATGAGATTGGCCGTGGCACGAGTACCATTGACGGACTGAGCATCGCATGGGCAGTGGTGGAGCATATCAGCAATCCGAAACTGCTTGGGGCAAAGACGCTGTTTGCCACTCATTATCATGAAATGACCGAGCTGGAAGGAAAGCTGGATAACGTAAACAATTACTGCATTGCGGTAAAAGAAAAAGGCGATGATATCGTATTTTTACGAAAAATTGTGCCTGGCGGCGCCGACAGGAGCTATGGTATTCAGGTTGCAAAACTGGCAGGTGTTCCGGATTCTGTCATTACCCGGGCAAAAGAGATCTGCGAGGAGTTGGAAGAGACAGAGCTTGCAAATCTGACGGAAAATCTGCAACTTGGGAAAGACAGCCGGAAAAAGACGAAGAAACCGGATGATGTGGATATGGCGCAGATCTCACTGTTTGATACGGTAAAGGATGATGATATCATAGAGGAACTAAAAGAGATGAATCTTGGAAATCTTACACCAATCGATGCTTTAAACAAACTGTATGAAATCCAGAATAAGATTAAAAATCGCTGGTAACAGATAAATATAGCGGGTGTGTTTACTTTTAAAACAGAATAGCTTTTTAAAATACAGTGGATTTTTAGATTAGCACCTGTACAATGCATTTGGGATTTGGAAAAGTTTGGAAGTATATAATGTTTGAAAGAAATGTAAGATAGATACACGGAAACAATTACCGGGAAAGGAAAGATATAATGCCGGAAATTACACTGCTGGATAAAAATACAATCGATAAGATCGCAGCCGGAGAGGTGGTAGACCGTCCGGCGTCTGTGGTTAAGGAGCTTGTAGAAAATGCCATTGATGCTAAGGCTACGGCTGTAACGGTCGAGATAAAAAATGGTGGTATTTCACTGATCCGGATTACAGATAATGGTTTTGGAATCGAGCAAAACCAGATCCGTATGGCGTTTAAACGTCATTCTACCAGTAAGATCCGTGCCGTGGAGGATCTGCTGACAATCTCTTCTTTGGGGTTCCGCGGCGAGGCATTGTCAAGCATTGCTTCCGTTGCCCGGGTAGAACTGATCACGAAAACAGCAGGAGAGATGACCGGAAGCCGTTATCTGATCGAAGGCGGCGAGGAAAAAACGCTGGAAGAAGTGGGTGCTCCCGGAGGCACCACATTTCTAGTAAAGGATCTGTTTTACAATACGCCGGCAAGGCGGAAATTTTTAAAGACGGCGCCGACAGAGGCAGGATATGTCAGTGACCTGATGGAACGGATGGCGCTGTCCCATCCGGATGTTTCCTTTAAATTTATTAATAATGGACAGGTGCGGCTTCATACGTCCGGAAATTCTAATTTAAAAGATATCATTTACCATATTTATGGCAGAGACATTGCTGCCAATATTTTAGAGATCAACCATGAATTCCCTACATTTTCCGTAAAAGGATTTATCGGAAAACCGGTTATCTCCAGAGGAAACCGTCATTATGAAAGTTATTTTGTCAATGGTCGTTATGTAAAGAGCAATATTCTTTCAAAAGCGATCGAAGATGGCTATAAAGGCTTTATGATGCAGCATAAATATCCATTTACTGTATTGCAGATCTCTCTTTCCGGAGATCTGGTGGATGTCAATGTGCATCCGGCGAAAATGGAATTGCGTTTTTCCAACGGAGAAGAACTGTACTGGAATCTGGTAAATGAGATCCAGCAGGTTTTAAAAGGAAAGGAACTGATTCCGAGAGTCAGCCCGGAACGGGAGTCTTCCAAAACCACGGCGAAACCGGATAAAGGTCTTCCTGTAGATAAGATGTCCAAAGAGGAGATCAAAAAAGCGATACCGGAGCCCTTTGAGACCAGTCGGTTAAACGAGATCCGAAAAGCGGTGGCAAAGGACAGTCCTTATGAGCGAAAATACGCGGATTACAGAAAACCAATGGAGATCCGTCAGCCTGCAGGAACATATTCAGAACGATCAGAAGCAGGGAAGCCGTCGAAAAATGTGACAGGCGTTCAGAATATCCGACCGGTAAATCAAAATGGAAATCAAACCGGAAATCAGATGGAACATCAGATTAATAAACAGAAGCAGGAATTTTATCAGACGGATAGTAAGAATGGAGAGACAACTGTAAATAAGAAGAATCCGCTGGAAACAGGAAGCGTTCCTGATATAGAAAAAACGGAACAGATGAAGCTGGAAGATCTGTTGGAGGAGACACCGAATCAGAAGCTTCTGGATAAAAGTTCCGTACCATATCATAAAATTCTGGGACAGTTGTTTGATACATACTGGCTGGTGGAGTTTCAGGATCAGCTGTATATGATCGACCAGCATGCGGCTCATGAAAAAGTGCTGTATGAGCGTACCATGGCGGATTACAGAAAGAAAGAATTTACGTCCCAGTATGTGAGCCCGCCGATCGTCCTGTCCCTGACGATGCAGGAAGAAGTGTTGATGAAAAAGTACATGCATCAGTTTGAACAGCTTGGTTTTGAAATTGAGCCTTTTGGTGGCAAAGAATATGCGATCCGGGCAGTTCCTGACAATCTGTATGGACTGGATGGACAGGAGCTGGTTATTGAGCTGATGGACGGGCTCGGTAACATTTCGGATAAAGATGCACCGGAGCTTGTGATGGAAAAAGTAGCGAGCATGTCCTGTAAGGCGGCAGTGAAAGGTAATCAGAAGCTGTCAAGACCGGAGATTGAGGCACTGATCGGAGAACTGCTGACACTGGAAAATCCATACCATTGTCCACATGGCAGACCGGTCATCGTGTCCATGAGCAGATATGAGATAGAGAAAAAATTCAAACGGGTATTATAAAAATATGAATACAGAAAAGAAAAAACCTTTGATCATATTGACAGGTCCGACGGCTGTAGGGAAGACGGCGTTGTCTGTCAAACTGGCAAAAGTAATAAACGGTTCCATCATTTCAGCGGACTCCATGCAGGTGTATCGTGGGATGGATATCGGCTCAGCCAAAGTTACAAAAGAAGAAATGGGTGGAATTAAACATTATCTGATTGATGTGTTGGAGCCGGATGAAGAATTTCATGTGGTACGTTTTCAACAGATGGCAAAGGAAGCCATGGCGGAAATCTATCAGGAAGGAAAAATCCCGATTTTGACAGGCGGCACAGGATTTTATATCCAGTCCGTGTTGTATGATATTGATTTTACCAGTCAGCAGGAGGATATTGCATATCGGGAAAGACTGGAACAACTGGCAAAAGAACAGGGAAATGAAGCGTTGCATGCCATGCTGCAGGAGGTGGATCCAGTTTCAGCTGAAAAGATTCATGCCAACAATGTAAAACGAGTGATCCGCGCACTGGAATTTTATGAAAAAACAGGAATGCCAATTTCAGAGCATAATGAAAAAGAAGCGGCAAAAGAATCTCCCTATACATTCTGCTATTTTGTCTTAAATGATGACAGGCAGCGGTTGTATGACCGCATCGAGCTTCGCATCGATCAAATGCTGGAACAGGGGCTTGTGGATGAGGTCAGAAAACTGAAGGAAAAAGGATATCATAAAGAAATGGTTTCCATGCAGGGGCTTGGCTACAAAGAGATCCTTGCATGGCTGGATGGCGAGATCAGTTATGAAGAAGCCGTATATATTTTAAAACGGGACACCAGACATTTTGCAAAACGCCAGCTTACCTGGTTTCGCAGGGAAAAAGACGTAATATGGGTTGATAAAGATAAATTTAATTATGATGATGACAGGATCCTGTCTTTTATGACAGCAAAAATAGATAAACTTATAGGAGGCATTCTTAAAGATGAATGAAGAGATCATACAGAAGAAATACTATGATATGGGAATCTGTCCGGAGGTCTATAAATTTGGAAAAAAGATAGAGGAACAGTTAAAGGAACGTTTTGAAGCCATTGACAGTACGGCAGAATACAATCAGATGAAGGTTATTGACGCCATGCAGAAATGTCAGGTCAGCGCAGAGTGTCTGAACCAGTTTGCCAGTGGCTATGGATACAGTGACATCGGAAGGGATACGTTGGAGGAAGTATATGCGGAATGCTTTCACGGAGAAGCAGCGCTTGTGCGTCCGCAGATAACATGTGGCACCCATGCCCTTGCTCTTGCGTTAATGTCAAATCTTCGTCCGGGGGATGAACTTCTTTCTCCGGTGGGAAAACCTTACGATACACTGGATGAAGTGATCGGTATCCGTCCGTCTACCGGTTCTCTTGCAGAATATGGCATTACGTATCGTCAGGTAGATCTGATTGATGACAGGGAATTTGATTATGAAGGCATCCGTGCTGCAATTAATGAAAAAACAAAACTGGTAACGATCCAACGTTCCAAAGGCTATGCGGTTCGTCCGACTTTATCCGTGGACAAGATCCGTGAGCTGATCGCCTTTATCAAAGAGATCAAACCGGATGTGATATGCATGGTTGACAACTGTTATGGAGAATTTGTAGAGGAGAAAGAGCCTCTGGAAGTGGGAGCTGATATGATCGTTGGTTCCCTGATCAAAAACCTGGGTGGCGGACTTGCACCGATCGGCGGATATATCGTTGGGAAAAAGGAATGTGTGGAAAATGCGGCATACCGCCTGACATCTCCGGGACTTGGTAAGGAAGTCGGCGCGTCTCTTGGCGTTATCCATACCTTTTATCAGGGACTGTTTCAGGCACCAACGGTTGTATCAGGTGCTTTGAAAGGTGCGATCTTTGCAGCTAATATTTATGAAAAACTTGGATTTGCGGTTGTACCAGACAGTACAGAGAGCAGACACGATATCATTCAGGCGGTTACCTTCGGTACGCCGGAAGGAGTTATCGCATTCTGTCAGGGAATTCAGGCAGCAGCACCGGTAGACAGCTTTGCCACACCAGAACCATGGGATATGCCCGGATATGATGCTCCGGTCATTATGGCAGCAGGCGCTTTTGTACAGGGATCATCCATTGAGCTGAGCGCAGACGGTCCGATCAAGCCGCCATATGCTGTTTATTTTCAGGGCGGACTGACCTGGTATCATGCAAAACTGGGCATCTTAATGTCTCTTCAGAAGTTGGTAGAGGCAGGGATCATAAAGAAAGAGAGCCTCATTTTGTAAAAATGAGTTCATAAATATTTAAGAAAATGTAATAGGATAATTACAGATATTTTATATACAGAAACAGACGTTTGTGCTATTATTTAGTTTACGGTTTATAAATAAAACCGCTGCATAAGAGAGAGTAGAAAGGTTTTTTATGCAGAAAAACAGAAATATGAAAGATTTGCCGGAATCGGAAAAACCTTATGAAAAATGTCTGAAACAGGGCGCGGCAAGCCTGTCAGATGCGGAGCTGATCGCTGTGGTCATCCGCACCGGAAGCCAGAATGAACAGGCTGTGGATCTTGCAAAAGAGATTCTGTTGCTCCCGCCGGGAGGAATCCTGAATCTGGAGTACCTGTCGGTCTCGCAGCTTCAGAAGCTGTATGGGATCGGATCTGTCAAGGCAGTACAGCTAAAATGTGTCGCAGAGATCTCCAGACGAATGGCTATGGCAAAACGCAGGGATCGCATCTGCATGAATGATGCGGAAAGTATTGCCGCTTATTATATGGAAACGATGCGTCATGAATCAAAAGAGCATCTTCTTTTGAGCATGTATGGCAGTAACAGCAGGCTGTTGGGAGATGAGATGATCTCTGTGGGAACCTGTAACTCGTCCCTGATCTCGCCAAGGGAGATCTATTTGCAGGCATTGTCTCATCAGGCGGTGTATGTGGTTTTACTGCACAATCATCCAAGCGGAGATCCGAGACCCAGCGAAGAAGATATTTTAGTTACAGAACGGATAAAAAAATGTGGAGAATTACTGGATATTCCCCTTATGGACCATATTATTGTGGGAGATAACTGTTATTACAGTTTTCATGAGCAGGGTATCCTATAGAGAAAGGGAGAGTTTGATATGTCAAATGTGTATGGTATTGACCTGGGCACTAGTAATCTGAAAGTGTTTGAAAAACATTCTGACCAGATTGTAAAGGAGAAAAATACGATTGCCATCGTAAATAAAAATCAGATGTATGCATATGGAGACGATGCATATGCCATGTATGAGAAAGCACCGGAAACGATACAGGTTTCTTTTCCAATCGTAGGCGGTGTTATCGCAGACTATAATAATATGCAGACGATGATCGGAAGCTTCCTGAGCAAGGTTTCCAAATCTCATATGAAAGGTTCTGAGTATGTCGTTGCAGTTCCGACAGATATTACCGAGGTTGAGAAAAAAGCATTTTATGACCTGCTCTATAAGAGCCCTTATAAGCCGAAAAATGTACAGTTATGCGATAAACCGATCGCAGATGCCCTTGGACTTGGGCTTGATGTTACAGAACCGACCGGTATCATGGTCGTGGATATGGGGGCAGACACAACAGAGATTTCCGTGATTTCCCTTGGCGGACTGGTTCTCAGCAATTTGATGCATTTTGGCGGAAACCGCATTGATGAGTCTATCATCAGTTATATGAAACGGAACTTTAACCTCGTGATCGGACAGAAGACTGCGATGCAGTTAAAAGAGCAGATCGGTTGTGCGATGCCTGGAAAAGAAGGTTCTATGGTTATCGTAGGACTGGATGTTGTCAGCGGACTGCCAATCCAGATGGAAGTAACAGCTGAAACTGTATATGCGGCAATGAAAGACAATCTCAGCTCTCTGTGCAATGCGATCAAGATGATCCTGGAGAAAGTTCCGCCAGAGCTGGCAAAAGATATCATCGCATCCGGCATTTACCTTACCGGTGGCGGATCAAAAATGGAACAGCTGGATGTACTGTTTAAGGATCTGACCAATATAGAAGTAAATACCTGTGAGAATCCGGATGAATGTGTAACAAGAGGACTTGGTCTTGTGATCAAGGATAATAAATACAAACATCTAGCTTACAGTATGCGTACAAAAGTATTTAAATAGAAGTCTGCGAGGAAATTATGAACCGGAAAAAGAAGAAAAAATTTTCAGTTAAATATATTCTACTGATTATGACGGTTTTTTGCATCATTGTAATAGGATGCAGCTCTGCTTATAATATGTCCAGCGGTGCGGTCGGCAAAATTGCCGGTCATGTGATCATACCCATGCAGAAAGGATTGAATAAAGTAGGTTCAGTCCTGCATATTCAGAAAGAAGATTTTACTTCTAAAAAAGAATTACAGAAAGAAAATGATGATCTGAAGGAACAGGTGGCTTCTCTGGAAGAAAGACTCAACCGTACTGCATTGGAACAGTCTGAACTGGAAAAGCTTCGCAAACTTTATGATATGGATCAATCCTATGATACTTATGAAAAGGCGGCGGCAAATGTTGTTGGAAAAGATGCCAGCAACTGGTTTGACACCTTTATTATTGATAAAGGAAGCAATGCAGGGATTGAGATTGGAAATAACGTGATTGCTGATGGCGGTCTGGTAGGTATTGTGACCGATGTTGGAAGTAATTATGCAAAAGTTCGTTCTATCATAGATGATGCCAGCAATGTCAGCGCAACGGATGTAGCCACATCCGATAACTGTATCGTCAGTGGAAGCCTGAAATCTATGAATGAACGACAGCAGTTGGAGATCACAGATCTGAAAGACAGTGATGATCAGGTCAAGGCAGGAGACCAGATCGTGACATCCAATATCAGCGACCGGTATCTGCCGGGGATTCCGATTGGTTATATCACGGATATCACACAGGATTCCAGTTCGCTGACAAAAACAGGCTATCTGGCAACAATCGTTGACTTTGAACATCTGGACAAGGTACTTGTGATCAAACAGGTAAAAGATTATTCTGAGGAAAACTAAAGTAAGGAGTATCTGATGCGGAGAAAAATAGTATTAGCAATAACAATTATCGTATGTTTCCTTCTTCAGACGACTCTGTTTCAGTCATTGTCCGTAGCGTCCATTTCGCCAAATCTTCTGATCGTAGTGACTGCTGCGTTTGGGTTTATGCGAGGCAGAAAAGAAGGAATGTTTGTCGGTTTTTTCTGTGGCTTGCTCATGGATCTGTTTTTTGGATATGTGCTGGGATTTTATGCGATTTTATATATGTTGATCGGATTTTTAAACGGGATTTTTCGGAAAATATTTTACCCGGAAGATATCAAGCTTCCGGTCTTTCTGATCGCACTCAGTGATTTTTCATTTAGTGTTGCGATTTATTTTATACAGTTTTTTTTCCGGTCAAGATTTGCGTTTGGATATTATTTCCTTCATATTATGATACCGGAACTGGTATACACGATGATCGTTGCCATTGTCCTGTATTTTATACTCCTGAAGGTTAATCAGAAACTTGAGGGAAAAGAAAAGAGGAGGGAAAAGAAGTTTGTTTGATTCTTTAAAAGAACTTTTCTTTAAAGTGATAAAATCCAGACTGACGGTTCTGACGGTTGTCATGGTCTTTCTGGCGGTAGTGCTGGTACAGCGTTTGTTTACTTTACAGATCGTAGAGGGAAAAAGTTATCTGGAAAGTTTTACCGGAAAGATTGAAAAAGAACGTACGATCAATGGCAGCAGGGGAAACATTTATGACAGGAATGGGAATCTGCTTGCATCCAATGAGCTTTCATATACGGTTACTGTGGAAGATAATGGTTCCTACGATAATACAAAGCAGAAGAATCGTATGCTGAATGCGGAATTTGATTCCCTGATTTCTATTTTAAAAGAAAAAGGCGATGATTTTGTCAATGATTTTTATGTGGAAATGGCAGATGACGGTTCCTTTCAGTTTACGGTAGAAGGATCCAGATTACAGCGCTTTCGTGCAGATGTATATGGACGGACGAAAGTCAGTGATTTGAAATATAACAAAAAACTTGGTTATAATGAAGCTTCTGCAACGGCGGATCAGATTATAGAATATCTCTGTGAACAATACAATATCCGTCTGGATGGTACGCAGGAAGAATATGCGAAAAAAGCAAAGGCAAAAAATCTTACCGGAGCAGCTGCCAAGGAAGAAGAGAAGACACAGTATTATGATGCACAGCGCCGTTATGAAATCATGGTACTTCGTTATGCTCTTGCACAGAATGCGTTTCAGAAATACGTAGCAACTACCATTGCAAAAGATGTTTCGGACGAGACCGTTGCCGTGATCAAAGAACATACGGATGAACTGCAGGGTGTAGAGATTGCAGAGGATACAAAACGGGTATACTATGATGCTGAAAGCTTTTCCAATATTATCGGTTATACCGGTACGATCTCTTCAGATGAATATGAAGAAAAAAAGGATGACGGTTATGATTCTACAGATTCCGTTGGTAAGACTGGTATCGAGCAGGCGATGGAAGATCAGCTGAAAGGAAAAAAAGGAAAAGAGACCGTATATGTCAACAACACGGGAAAAGTACTGGAAATTAAGGATTCTACAGACCCGGAAAGCGGAAATGATGTATGTCTTTCTATTGATGCAAATTTGCAAAAGGCTGTTTACCGACTCCTGGAACAGGAACTGGCAGGTATTTTATATTCCAAAGTATCTGATGTGAAAACGACCAGTGGTGGGGATAACTCCAAACAGATCATTCCAATCTATGATGTGTATAAAGCGCTGATAGGAAACAGTGTGCTGGATATAAAGGCGATGGCAACAGCGGAGGATGGAACGCAGCAGCATGACATCTATCAGAAATTTGTTTCCAGAAATGAATCAGTAACACCACAGGTAGAAAGCTGCCTGAAGGATGCAGGAAC
The DNA here is from genome assembly GCA_900557275.1 of uncultured Roseburia sp. The sequence goes on along the minus strand of USRX01000005.1, from coordinate 84,943 downwards.
CGCTTACAAGGATCTTTCAGAAGATATGCAGTCTTATATGAAATATATTGTTACGATGCTGCAGGATTCAGAAGTATTTGATCCCAACGTAGTAGATTCTTCAGATTCCGTATATCAACAGTGGAAAGATGGCACCATTTCTGTGAGAAAATATCTGGAATATGCGATTTCCAAGGATTGGATTGATATTTCTTATTTTAATCTGGAAAGCAAATATGCAGATTCAGAAACATTGTATTCTGCTTTGGTGGAATATGTAATGAATGAGCTTTCCGGAGACAGGGAATTTGAAAAACTGATTTATGAGACTCTGATCATGGATGATGTGGTTAGCGGAAGACAGCTCTGTTTGGCATTGTATGAGCAGGGAGTTCTGGATGCAGAGACAGATTCCGATTACAATGCCATCAGTTCCGGAAGTATGAGCTCTTATACATTCCTGAAGAATAAGATTAAAAATCTGCAGATCACACCGGCTCAGTTGGCGTTGAATCCGTGTTCCGGATCAGTTGTTATCACAAATCCAAATGACGGAAGTTTGTTGGCATGTGTTTCCTATCCGGGATATGATAACAATAAGCTTTCCAATGCGACGGATTCTACTTATTATAATAAGCTTTATAACGATAAATCTTTACCGCTTTATAACAATGCGACTCAGCAGACGACGGCACCGGGTTCAACTTTTAAGATGGTTACGGCAACTGCCGGACTTACAGAAGGCGTGATCACGACTGGAAGTACAGTAAATTGTAACGGTACTTTTGATCTGCTGACACCGAGTCCCCATTGCTGGATCTATCCTCGCGGCGGACATGGTGCTGAAACTGTTTCGGATGCGATCCGTGATTCCTGTAACGTATTTTTCTATGATGTCGGATATCGGCTCAGTATGGAGAACAATACCTATAATGAGGACAAGGGTGTAGAACTCCTGACAAAATATGCGCAGGCATATGGTCTTGGAGATAAGACTGGTATAGAGATTACAGAATCATCTTCTAAAGTGGCAGATGAATATCCGGTTACAATGGCAATCGGTCAGAGTAATAACAGTTATACTACCATTCAGCTTGCGAGATATGTGACAGCGGTGGCAAATTCCGGTACTGTGTATAATCTGACCTTGTTACAGAAGGTAACAGATCATTCCGGAAATGAATTACAGAGCTATGGACCGACAGTAAAGAACAGTCTGAGCAATGTGGCATCTTCTACCTGGGATGCGATCCATTATGGAATGCGTCAGGTAGTACAGACACATTCTCAGTTTAATAATCTTGGTGTTGATTCTGCCGGAAAGACAGGAACGGCGCAGCAGGCAAATACGCCAAACCATGCATTGTTCGTAGGATATGCACCTTATGATAATCCACAAATCGCACTGGCGATCCGAATTGCAAATGGTTATACTTCCAGCAACTCTGCAGAGCTTGCTGCAAATATATACAAATATTACTTTAATCTTACAGATACAGATGCGTTGCTTTCCGGAACGGCTGATGCTGTGGGAGGTTCCGCAGGCGGTGTAAACGACTAAGATCTTGCGGATATTCTGTCAATGTCAGAAGGAAAGGAAGGGTAACCTGACAGTCAAAAGAGACTTATATACAGAAGAGCTTCTCGTCAGTGACGTTTTGCTGAAAACAAAAAATAAAATGTGATTTCTGTGGAGACTTTGGTCTCCATGGAACGCATATCGCCATGACAAAAGAGAAAATGATTTATATGAAACCTCTTACAAAAGGATATGAAAATGTATTTAAGATCAGGAGGATTTTGCATGAGCGAAGTGATTGTTGTGACATCAGGTAAAGGTGGTGTCGGGAAGACGACAACGACAGCAAATGTCGGAACCGGGCTGGCCATGCTCGGGAAAAAAGTAGTCATGGTAGATACAGATATCGGATTACGAAATCTGGATGTAGTCATGGGACTGGAAAACAGGATTGTCTATAATCTTGTAGATGTAATAGAAGGAAACTGTCGAATGAAGCAGGCTTTGATCAGAGACAAAAAGTATCATACGCTGTATCTGTTACCTTCTGCACAGACCAGGGATAAAAATGCAGTAAATCCGGAACAGATGAAAAAACTGACGGATGAACTGCGGGAAGATTTTGATTATATTCTGCTGGATTGTCCGGCAGGAATCGAACAAGGCTTTCTGAATGCAGTAGCCGGTGCAGATCGTGCGCTTCTTGTTACTACACCGGAGGTGTCTGCAATACGGGATGCAGACCGTATCATAGGACTTCTGGAATCAGATGGTATGAAGGACATTCGTCTTGTGATCAATCGGCTGCGGCCGGATATGATAAGCCGGGGAGATATGATGTCCGTAAAAGATGTGTCTGAAATACTTGGACTTGATATGATAGGAGCTGTGCCGGATGATGAAAATATTGTGATCTCAACAAATCAGGGAAACCCATTGGTAGGAAGCGAAAGCCCGGCAGGACAGGCTTATATGAATATTAGTCGCAGGGTAGATGGAAAAACCATACCTTTTATGAAATTGGAGCAGAAAAAAAGATTCTTCCGGAAAAGAAGAAACCGCAAGGGCAGATAAGGAGATTTCGTATGAAAAAAAGAACTTTTTTTAAACGAAAGACTTCTGGAACGCTTGCCAGAGAACGGTTACGGATGCTGCTTATGACAGATCGGATCAGTTTGTCTGCTGATCTTACGGAGAAAATTGAAAAAGATATTTATCAAAGTATTTCCAGATACCTGGAAATAGAAGAAAGCGGAGGCGTGGTGCAGTTTGAAAAAAACAGAAATAATCTGTATGGAAGAGATGTTACATATATCTGTGCACGGTTTCCAGTCAGAAATATGAACCATAGAAGATAAAAGGAAGTACAATGTTTAAGCAATATCAGTTAAAAAATTATAGATTTCGATTAGTTGCATATGTGATCGTCCTGACGATTATTGGAATATTGGTAATCGGAAGTGCAAAACAATCTGTACAGAGTAAACAGATTCTTGGATTGGCGATAGGATTGGTGTTTATGGTAATCGTATCATTGATCGATTATTCCTATATTCTTAGATTCTGGTCTGTCTGGTATCTTATGGCAATTTTCATGCAGGTTGCTGTATTACTTTTTGGAAATGATGTCAATGGATCAAAACGATGGATCGATCTTGGATTTTTTCAGTTTCAGCCATCAGAGCTTAGTAAGATTTTGCTGATATGCTTCTGGGCAGCAATTTTTGTCCGTTATCATGAAAAATTGAACACACTGAAGATGCTGGTCATATTTATCGTGGCATCCGGTATTCCTATGGGACTGATCCTGGTGGAGGATATGTCAACGACGATAGTTATTGCATTGATTTTCATTACCCTCTTGTTTATTGCTGGATTAAGTTATAAAATAATATTAAAGGTTTTAGCTGCAGCTGTACCGGCGGGAGTTGTCTTTTTGATCCTGTTGTTGAACCATGCGATTCCGATGCAGGAATATCGATATAATCGTATTCTGGCATGGTTGAATCCGGAAAAATATTCAAATGGTGCTTATCAGCAGCAAAACTCTATTATGGCAATCGGCTCCGGTCAGCTTTGGGGGAAAGGGTTGAACAATACCTCTATCGTGTCCATGAAAAATGGAAATTTTATTGCGGAACCACAGACAGATTTTATATTTGCAGTTGTGGGAGAGGAATTGGGCTTTGTGGGAAGCGTGATCATTGTGATCCTGCTTTTACTGATCGTGATCGAATGTATTCTGATCGCTAAAAATGCCCGGGATCTTTCCGGAAGGCTGATCTGTTGTGGTGTCGCAGCACTGATTGGATTCCAGTCATTTGTCAATATCTGTGTTGCTACCGGACTGATGCCAAATACAGGACTGCCGTTACCGTTTGTGAGTTATGGACTGACGTCTCTGGTAAGCTTGTTTATCGGAATCGGTCTTGTGTTAAATGTGGGGCTACAGCCAAGAAAATATGGTCAGGGGGAATATCTGGAATGAACGTTGGATTAATCGCACATGATTCAAAGAAAAAGTTGATGCAGAATTTCTGCATTGCATACAGGGGGGTACTGGGGAAACATTCGCTGTTTGCCACCGGAACGACCGGAAGGCTGATCGAAGAAGCGACCAATTTAAGTGTACACAAATTTCTGCCTGGACCGTTGGGTGGATTACAGCAGATGTCTGTTGCAATCGAGAGCAATGATATTGATATGGTTATCTTTTTGCGTGACCCGTTGACGGCAAAGTCACATGAGCCGGATATCGCAGGTCTTACAAGAAATTGTGATATACACAATGTGCCAATCGCAAGTAACGTTGCAACGGCAGAACTTTTAATACATGCATTAGACAGAGGAGATTTGGACTGGCGTGAAATGTACAAATAAGTGGATTGCGGCGGCCATGATCTGCGTTTTTTCTGCCGGAATGCTTACAGGGTGTTCTGGAGAGAAAACGCAGATTGAGGCCGCTTATGATGTGTATGAAACATCGGCAGAATATGGATTAACAAATGAATCAGTTTCCAATATGTTGGAGCCTTTTTCAAAAAATATATGTGTAATAGGATTCGATAATTCGGATCCGTCAAAAGTGCATGCAGCAGTAGCAGAGGGGGCTGGTTTATTTAATACAGTGAAAAGAACGGTTCCTTACGCTCAGAATATTTACGAGAAGTTGTATCCGGCCAGTACGACAAAAATTTTGACAGCATATATTGCTTTAAAATATGGAGATTTAAATCAGAAAGTGACTGTTTCAGAAGAGTTGTTAAAGGGTTTGGATGCAAGTTCTTCTGTTTGTGGTTTAAAAGCCGGAGATACACTTACGTTGGAACAGCTGTTATATGGACTGATGTTGTGCAGTGGTAACGATGCGGCAGTTACTATTGCGGAAACGATTTCCGGAAGTATTGATGATTTTGCAGATTTGATGAATAAGGAGGCGCAGGCTCTGGGGGCAACGCATTCTCATTTCGTAAATCCCCATGGACTTCCTGATGAAGATCATTATACTACTGTATATGATCTGTATTTGATCTTCAATGCTGCAATCTCTGACGAACGGTTTACATCCATTATTAATTCTGCTTCCTATCAGGCAACCTATACGGATGCATCTGGAAATACTGTTACACAGACGTGGAAGAATACGAATAAATACTTGAATGGCGAAGTAAAGACACCCGATGGGATTACTGTTATCGGAGGAAAGACCGGTACGACCCGGGATGCCGGATACTGCCTTGTACTGTTGAGTGAAAATAATGCAAAAGAGCCAGTGATTTCTATTGTTTTGAAAGCAGATGGCAGATCGGATCTTTACCTTTTGATGAGTGATATGTTGTCTAATTTTTCGAATTAATAGTTGTAATTTGTTAGTCAATATACTATAATTAATACATAAATATTTGTTGTTTTTATACATAATGTAAAAAGGATATAAATAACAACAGAGGTAGGAGGATAAAAGTATGGTTCAGATTATTGCCGGTGAAAAAGGAAAAGGAAAAACAAAACAGTTGTTAGATCAGGTTAATGCAGCGATCGAGACAGCAACAGGTAATATTGTATATCTTGATAAAAGCCAGAAACATATGCATGAGTTAAGCAATAAGGTTCGTCTGATCAATGTTGCAGATTACCCGCTTACAGATCTGGATGAGTTTATCGGATTCATTTGTGGAATCGTATCTCAGGATTATGATCTGCAGGCAATGTACCTCGACAGTTTCCTTACTATTGCAAATATTACTACAGATGAGGAAATTTGCCATGCTATTGAAAAACTGGATGTAATCAGTGAAAAATATAATGTAGCATTTGTTCTGAGTGTTTCTAAGAACGAAGCAGAACTTCCGGAATGCGCAAAAGGTAAACTGATTGTTTCTCTGTAAATAACATAGCTCTTTTCGGTGTCTTGGGTGTATGCCCAAGACACCTTATTTATGCGGCAGAGATATCAGGTACTCTGCCGCATAAATAAGGTAAGTCGAGAGGCTTTTAATCCAGATGGAAATCTGAGATGCGTCCAAATACGCTAATCATGTAAATCCCACTGATTCCAACCAGTGCATAGACGATTCTGCTGACCCAGGACATATTCCCAAGTAAAAAAGCGATCAGGTCAAAACGGAAAAAACCGATCAATCCCCAGTTGACAGCTCCAATAATTACGATGGTAAGAACAATGTTGTCAATGATTTTTGTGCTCATAGGTTATCCCTCCTGTATTAGCAGTATGCCCGCTGGTTTTCCTTTTTATTCCAGAAAATGATAAGGTATAAAAGAATGGCTAAAAAGAGAAAGAAAAAAATCTTAAGATATAAAAAACCGGTAAATTTTAATCTGGGCGTCATTATTTTTTTGATAATATTTGTGTATTTTGCAATCTATCTTATTTCTTATGCAACACAGAAACATATATCAGTATACGAAGTACAAAAAGGACAGATTGCGCAGTCCAGTATATACACAGGGCTGATCCTGCGTTCGGAGCAGGTTATTTACACAGACCATGCAGGCGTGGTCAACTATTATGCAAAAGAAGGAGATAAAGCCGGAAATAATGATCTGATCTGTTCTATTGATACGGATGGAAAGCTGGCAGAACAGATCAGTCAGGCTGGAGAAGATGGTACACAGTTGGATAAGGAAAGTCTGGAAGATGTACAGACTGTTATTCAGTCATACAGTGGGAATTGTTCGGATATGTCTTTTTATAATGTGTACTCATTAAAAAATGCCGTAAATTCCCAGGTGCAGGAGTCCTTATATCTGAGTGCTCTGAGCAATCTCAGCAGTCAGACGGATGAAGCTGTAAAAAACCAGACGTTTTATTTCCAAAATGCGCCAAGAGACGGTATTGTAGCCTTGTATACAGATGGATATGAGGAAGTGACGCCGGATTCTTTTGAAAACGCTATGTTTGATCCTTCTTCCTATTCAAAAAACAGTGTGGGAAGTAATCAGAAATTATCAAATGGACAGGCAATCTACAAACTTGTTACAAATGAGGACTGGTATGTCATGGTTCCTGTCAACCAGGAGACGGCAAAACAATTCGAAGACAAAAATTATGTTACTGTAACGTTTCGAAAAGATGGAACCAGTGCAACCCCATCTGTGCAAGTAAAAAAATATGATAATAAAGATTATCTTGTTCTTAAATTTAACAGTTCCATGGTTCGTTATGTATCTGATCGTTATATAGAACTGGAATTAGGTACAGATACGACTACCGGATTAAAGATTCCGAATTCGTCTATTATTGAAAAGGAATTTCTTGTAATTCCAAAGACGTATTTTACAAATGGTGGTAATAATTCTACGTCCGGGTTGCTGAAAGTTTCTTCCCAAAAAGGAAAAACATCCGCAGAATTTATTCCTACAGAGCAGTATTATGAGACAGAAACGGATTATTATATAGATGAAAGTTCGCTGAAAAAAGGTGATGTTATTCAGGCTCCGGATTCTTCTGAACAATATACGATCAAGGAATCTGCTAAATTAAAAGGTGTTTATAATATTAATAAAGGATACGCAGTCTTTAAACAGATTGATGTTGTTTCTCAAAACAAGGAATATTCTATTCTCAAAACAGGAACAAAATATGGTCTTTCCCTTTATGACCATATTGCGTTAAATGGATCTGATATTAAAGAGGGCGAACTGATACATTAAATGGAGGTGTCATTTTGTTAAAAGATAATTTACAACAGGTAGAAGAAAACATTGCTCATGCTTGTAAAAATGCGGGAAGAGATCGTAAAGAAGTGACTCTGATTGCTGTAAGTAAGACAAAACCGATTGAGATGTTACAGGAAATATATGATGAAGGTATCCGCGTTTTTGGAGAAAATAAAGTACAGGAACTGACGGATAAAGAAGAGATTCTCCCAAAGGACATTCAGTGGCACATGATTGGTCATTTACAGCGGAATAAAGTAAAATATCTCATGGGAAAGGTCGCTCTGATCCATTCTGTGGACTCACTTCGTCTGGCGGAGGAGATCAGCGCACAGTCTGTGAAACATCAGGTGGAAACGGACATTTTGATCGAAGTGAATATTGCACAGGAAGAAACAAAATTCGGTATTTCAAAGGAAGAAACATTGGCATTGGTTACCGCTGCCTCAAAACTTCCGAATATCCATGTAAAAGGACTGATGACAATCGCTCCATATGTAGAAGATCCGGAAGACAACAGGGAATATTTCAGGGGAATCCATCAATTATCTGTTGACATAAAACAGAAAAACATTGATAATGTATCTATGGATATTTTATCCATGGGTATGACCGGAGATTATATGGTGGCAATCGAAGAAGGAGCTACCATGGTTCGTGTAGGAACGGGTATCTTTGGTGCAAGACAGTATAATACACAAGGATAGGAGCGGCAGTACAATGGCTTTTTTTGATAAAATGTTAAATGCAATGCGATTGAATTCAGATGAAGATGAGGATGAATTCTATAATGATGAATATTTAGATGATGAAGATGAGGATGAATATGAACCTCCTGTACGCAGAAGAGGATTTCGTAAAGAAGAACTGCAAGAAGAGACGGTATTTGAAAAACGTCAGTCTGCAAGAGAGCGCAATCAGGCGAAGAATTCACAGAAAGTTACACCGATGCGTGCAGTTAAAAAATCTCAGGGAGGAAATGTTCCGATGGAAGTATGTGTTATTAAACCTGCAAGTGTAGAAGATGCCAGAGAGATTACAGAAACTCTTTTAAATAACCGAACTGTAGTTTTAAATCTGGAGGGATTAGACCTTGATGTTGCACAGAGAATTATTGACTTTACCTCTGGTTCCTGTTTTGCGATTGATGGAAATCTGCAGAAGATTTCTACATATATCTTTATTGTAACACCTGCTTCTGTAGATATTTCAGGGGATTTCCAGAATATCATGGATGCATTTGATGTTTCTTCTATTCAGACAGATATTTAAATAACAAATTGGGGAACGGTTGAAACAGCCTTCCTATGAAGTGTTTCTCATACTGTGAAAATTCCAGAATGAGAGACACTTTTTTTATCTAAAAAGAACAGGAGATCATAGATGAGTAAAGAAATAGTAGTAAATTATGAGGAAAAACCATGTTATAAGATTGTGTTGGAGCATGATTTTCGTACATTGGCGGCAAAAGTAAATGAACTGGGAGTTCAAAAACAACAGAAAGTGTGTATCATTGCAGATACCAATACGGCAGCTTTATATCTCGAAGAAGTAACAATGGAACTGGAGAAATGTTTTGATACGGTTGTTTCTTATGTGTTTCCGGCTGGAGAAGCCCATAAAAATGTAGATACGATCAATGAGATCTATCAGAAACTGATAGAAGAAAAATTTGATCGAAAAGATATGCTTGCAGCGCTTGGTGGCGGTGTGACTGGAGACATGTGTGGGTTTGCAGCTGCAACATATCTCCGGGGAATTGATTTTATTCAGATTCCGACCTCTCTTTTGTCACAGGTTGACAGCAGTATTGGTGGAAAGACAGGTGTAGATTTCCGTCAGTACAAAAATATGGTTGGAGCATTTTATCAGCCTAAACTTGTTTATATGAATTTGCATACGCTGCATGATCTTCCACAGGAACATTTTTATGCTGGCCTGGGAGAAATATTAAAACATGGTCTGATCAAGGATGCTGAATATTTTCACTGGATGGAGAAAAATCATGAAGCGATCATGAACAAAGAAGCGGATGTGCTGGAAGAGATGATCTATCGGAGCTGCAGGATCAAACAGGATGTTGTTGAGCATGATCCAAAGGAAAAAGGAGAACGCGCACTGCTGAATTTTGGTCATACAATTGGTCATGCTGTAGAAAAACTGTCCGATTTTCAGCTGATCCATGGTTTCTGTGTTGCAGTTGGAGTGGCGGCTGCCAGTGAACTTTCCTGTAGACGTGGAAAAATCACACCGTCAGACAGAGATTATATTTTGAGAACCTTACAGGCATTCCATTTACCGGTAAAAGCAAAAATTACATCTACGCAGGAAGTTTTGGAAACGACGAAGCTGGATAAAAAGATGGAGTCCGGAAAAGTAAAGTTTATCCTTTTAAAAGAGATTGGTTCGGCTTTTATTGATAAAACAGTATCGGATGAGGAAATGCTGCAGGTAATTGAATTTATTGCAGAATAACGGTATATACAGACAGAGATCTATCTTTAAGAAAACAGCAAGAAATATAAAAGTACGTTTGAAATTTTTAAACAGACAGGACAGACGTATGTAAACGGAAATAAAAGGAAATTGGAGAGTATCGTATGAATGGAGTAAATTCAAAAAAAACAGTTGCCAATGTGATTGGTGTAATTTGTTTTTTTGTTTTTGTCATAATTGATCAGGTAACAAAAACAGCGGCTGTGGCAAATTTGAAGGATCAGCAGCCACATGTGCTAGTTGGTAATGTGTTTGAATTGTTTTATCTGGAAAACCGTGGAGCGGCTTTTGGCATCCTTCAGGGGCAGAAAATTTTGTTTGTGATCATTACGATTGCTATATTAGCGGTTATTTTTTATGTATTCCTTCGGCTTCCGGCAACCAAACGGTTTTATCCGTTGCGAGTGTTACTGGTGTTGGTCGCAGCAGGAGCATTTGGGAATTTTATTGATCGTACCAGACAGGGATATGTGGTTGATTTTTTCTATTTAAAGGCAATCAATTTTCCAATATTTAATGTGGCGGATATCTATGTGACCTGTGGTGCAATCCTTTTGGTCATAGTTATATTGTTCTATTATAAAGACGAGGATCTGAAGCAGCTGAAAACTGCATTGAGCTTCAAGAGATAAGAATAAGAAGAGGTAAATGCTATATATTTGTTTTGTTATATCAAAATAAATATAGAAATATGATGGGTACAGATGTATAAATTTTTTCTGAATGGTTTCTTACCAGTTGTATGGAATATCAATCATAGATACCTTGTAGAGCAGAAATAAAAAAGACAGGTCTAAAAGTAAACAAAAAATGAGGCGAAAACAAGAACATGGGAACAGAACAGGAGTATCGTACAGCTAATGTCATGAAAGTGAAAAATCCAGATGATAATCCAGAAAGTGAACAGCGACAGGAATTCGAGGTAACGGAAGAATATGATCAGCTTCGGTTGGATAAATTTCTTGCGGTAATCTATGAAGGACAGTCCCGAAGTTTTTTCCAGAAGCTGATTAAGGAGAAAAAGGTAACCGTAAATGACCAGCCCGTCAGTAAGAACAGTCATACTGTTGTGATGGGAGATATGGTTACGGTCGAAATTCCTGCGGCGCGTTCTGTGGACATTCTGCCGGAAGATATTCCTCTGGACGTATTATATGAAGATGAAGATGTGCTGGTGGTAAATAAGCCAAAAGGAATGGTCGTGCATCCTTCCGCAGGACATTACAGTGGAACGCTGGTCAATGCGATCATGTATCATTGCAAAGACAGTCTTTCGGGGATCAATGGGGAGATCCGGCCGGGAATCGTGCATCGAATCGACAAGGATACGACGGGATCTCTGATTGTATGCAAAAATGATCAGGCGCATACCTGCATCGCAGAACAGATTAAAGCACATTCGGTAAACCGGATCTATCATGCGATTGTACTGGGCAATGTAAAGGAGGATACGGGAACGGTAGATACCTGGATTGCCCGTCATCCGACAAACAGGAAAAAAATGGCAGTATCCAATCCGGGAACAGGTAAACATGCGGTTACCCATTTTCGCGTACTGGAACGCTTTGGAAAATATACTTATATGGAATTTAAACTGGAGACCGGCCGGACACATCAGATTCGTGTCCATATGGCAAGTCTGTCACATCCACTGTTGGGAGATACCGTTTATGGTCCGGAAAAGCAGCTGGTCAAGGGTTTGATCGGGCAGACGCTGCATGCAAAAACGATTGGTTTTATACATCCGACAACGCAGGAATATATAGAGTATGAGGCACCGTTACCGGAATATTTTGTTGAGTTGTTGAAAAAATTTCGGAACATGCAATAACCAATTACTTTTTCATAGCTATTTATGCCGTCAGCTGAAGGCTACGGCATGGGCATTAGTGTGAATGCTAAAAATCGTTTATTTAAAGGGCTTGTCTTAGTACGTCGATTATTTTTATTGTTTGCACAACAAGAAAGATTATTTTATACAGATTATAAGGGATACGAATTGTAAATTAAAAACAGGTTAGCAGGATTGCCTGTATATGAAAAACTAACGGAGAAGGAGAGGAATATTATGAAGTATATTGAAGTGGGAAAATCAGGAATCAAAGCATCCAATGTTGTCATGGGGTGTATGCGTCTGAAAGGAAAGACTGTTGCGGAAGCAGAACCTGTTGTACAGGCAGCGTTGGAATCCGGTATTAACTTTTTTGACCATGCCGATGTATATGGACGTGCAGAGGCCCGTGGGGAATGCGAAAGCATTTTCGGTAAGGCAATCCACCTGTCCGATGCATCTGTCCGGGAAAAAATCTATGTGCAGAGCAAATGTGGCATTGGAAAAGGCGAGACGGATTATTATGATTTTTCAAAAGAACATATTCTTGAGGCTGCTGAGGGCATTTTAAAACGTCTGGGAACGGAATACCTGGATTTCCTGGTGTTGCATCGTCCGGATACATTGATGGAACCGGAAGAAGTGGCTGCCGCCTTTGAAAAATTGCATCAGGATGGAAAAGTAAGACATTTTGGCGTGTCCAATCAGAATGCCATGCAGATAGAGCTTTTACAGAAATATGTGCCATTTAAACTGGAAGTCAATCAGATGCAGCTCAGTGTGGTACAGTGTCCAATGATTGACACCGGATTAGCGGTAAATATGAACATTGGACAGTCCGTAGAACGAACGGGTTCCATTCTGGAATATTCCCGTTTGCATGACATGACGATTCAGGCATGGTCTCCGTTCCAGCAAGGGCACTTTGAAGGGCCGTTCCTTGGAGATACTGAGCATTATGCAAAGTTAAATGCCGTAATGGATCGAATCGCTGCAAAATATGGTGTGACAAATACTGCAATCGCTGTTGCATGGATCACAAGACATCCGGCTGATATGCAGGTAATTCTTGGCACAATGAACCCGCAGAGAATCAAAGATGCATGTGCAGGTTCAGAAATAGCTCTTACCAGACCGGAATGGTATGAAATCTATCAGGCTGCCGGAAAGTTACTTCCATAAAGCCGGAAATCATTGAAACAATTTTCAACAAAACGATTGCAGATTTCTCCAGATACGGTATAATTAATTATTGGTTGAAAAACCAGTGTAAAATGTTTGGAGGATACATATGATACAGCCAGTCATCATTAAAAGCAATAAATACGGCATTAATCTGATACTGGATCCGGAGCTTTCTTTTGATGAGCTTCTGGATGCAGTGAAAGTTAAGTTCCTGGATTCGGAAAAGTTTTTTAAAAATGCTAAAATGGCGATTTCCTTTGCCGGTCGGGAACTGACAGATGAGGAAGAACAACGAATCATAGATACGATTACGAGGAATACCAGTATTACGATTCTCTGTATCGTAGATAATAATGAGGAACATGCAGAGTTTATCCGACAGCAGATAGAAGCATTTACGGCAAGTAATACCGCTTCGGAGCAGCCTGTATATGCCGAATCTGTTATCGCAAACGGTGGAGGGGAATTTTATCGGGGAACACTCCGCTCCGGTCAGGTTCTGGAAAGCACATCCAGTATTGTTGTTATCGGAGATGTGAATCCGGGTGCTCAGGTTATTTCTCAGGGAAATGTGCTGATCCTTGGGGCGTTAAAAGGAAATGCCTGTGCAGGAGCAGCAGGCGATACAGGATGTTTTATCGTTGCTCTCGAGATGGATCCGATCCAGATTCAGATAGGAGATATATTAGCGAAAAGCCCGGACAAAGTAAAGAAAAACAAGAAATCTCGTCGAAAAGCGAAGAAAACGGTAGATACTGAACCACAGATCGCTATGGCAAAAGATGGAAATATCTATATCGAGTCTATGACTCGTGATATTCTAAATCATATATAATATTACGAAAGCTATTAAAATAGATACGGAGGATACAAAATGAGTGAAGTAATCGTAATCACATCCGGTAAGGGTGGCGTTGGTAAGACAACAACAACAGCAAATGTAGGTACCGGACTTGCACAGATGAATAAGAAAGTAGTATTGATCGATACTGATATAGGTTTAAGAAACCTGGATGTTGTCATGGGACTGGAAAATCGTATCGTTTATAACCTGGTAGATGTTATTGAAGGAAACTGCCGCGTAAAACAGGCACTCATCAAAGATAAAAAATATCCGGATCTGTATCTGCTTCCCTCTGCTCAGACAAGAGATAAAACGGCAGTTACTCCGGAACAGATGAAGAAGCTGACCGATGAGCTGCGGGAAGAGTTTGACTATATTCTGCTGGATTGTCCGGCTGGTATCGAACAGGGATTCAAAAATGCCATTGCCGGCGCTGATCGCGCAATTGTTGTGACAACACCAGAGGTATCTGCAATTCGTGATGCAGACCGTATCGTTGGTCTTCTGGAAGCGAATGAGCTGAAAAATATTCATCTTGTTGTAAACCGTCTCCGTATGGATATGGTAAAACGTGGTGATATGATGTCTGTGAAAGATGTATGCGAGATTCTTGCTATTCCGCTGATCGGTGCAGTTCCGGACGATGAGCATATCGTTATCTCTACAAACCAGGGTGAGCCATTGGTTGGTTCTTCCTGCCTTGCAGGCCAGGCTTACACCAATATCTGTAAACGTATTCTTGGAGAAGAGGTAGAGTTTTTAAATCTGGAAGAAAAACAGGGTATGTTTGATAAACTGAAGAAATTCTTCGGAAAGAACTAGGGAGGTCTTTACTATGGGATTTATGGATTTTTTCAGGAAAAAAAGTTCAGGGGATGTAGCAAAAGATCGTTTGAAACTGCTCCTTGTCTCTGACAGGGCAAACTGTTCACCGGATGTCATGGAAATGATCAAAAATGATATCATTCAGGTAATTTCCAAATATATGGAAATTGATGCAGAGGGTCTGGATATTCAGATTACACAGACCGAGTCTGAGGGTGGAAACGGAAATGTTCCGGCACTGTATGCAAACATTCCAATTCGTGATATGAAACATTCTCCAGATAAAAAATAGTGAGTCGTAAAAGTTCTTTTTCTGGCGAAATTTCTTGTTATTCCATCGGAAAGAATGAATAGCATATTCTGCTGTCAGGCGAAAGCGGTGGAATGATTATTTGTATAAAATTACAATAGAATATAGAAAAATAAAAACAGTCCGCACTAATAGGACAGAAAAATCTGTTGTTTTAGCGCAGACTGTTTTTATTTACTGTTCGCTTACCGGTTTTTCCCTTAATCTGATGGCTCTTGCAGCCATTCTGCGGCGGCTGTCTGCCTGAGCAGCATAATGTTTTTTTGTTGTATTGACATCTTTGTGTCCCAGTACATCAGCAACCAGATAAATATCTCCGGTTTCCTGGTAAAGCGTGGTACCGTAGGTACTGCGCAGTTTATGTGGGGTAATGTTTTTTACTGTTGTTACCAGACGGGAATATTTTTTCACGAGATTTTCTACACTTCGGACACCGATCCGGCGATTCTGCATGGATAAAAACAGTGCCTCCGTACTTCCGTCAACGGCTGTGATCTTCAGGCGTTCTTCCAGATAGAGATCCAGCGCATCGGCAACTTCATCTCCAAAATATACGATAACTTCTGCGCCACCTTTGCGGTGTACTTTTACGCCGTTGTTTTTCATATCGACATCTTCAATATTCAAACCAACGCATTCAGAGACACGGATACCAGTTCCAAGCAGCAGTGTAAGAAGGGCGAGATCCCTGTTTTTTGTTTTATTGTGATAGATTTTCTGCCGTTCTGTCAGTTTATCGCCACTTTCCACCTCATCCAGAAGCAGGGCAATCTCGTCCACATCTAGACGGATGATATTTTTCTCATGCAGCTTTGGCATTTTGACCAGCTGTGCAGGATTTTTTTCAATCATTTCTTTCTGGAAAAAATAATTGTACAGGCTGCGGAGGCTAGCAAGTTTGCGCATCAGTCCGCGTTCATCATTGGTGTGTTCTACGCCATCCCGGACATAATATTTTAAAAATTGCAGATATTCTTCAATATCAAACGGTGTGATCTGCTCCAAAATAGAAAGAGGATAGTCACGAACCGTCATTTTGGCGCAATAACTGTTTTTTTCATGCAGAAATTCAAAAAAGATGCCAAGGTCATAGGCATAAGCAATACGGGTTCTGGAAGAAGTCGTGGGCTCGATTCCGATAAAAAATTCCCGGCAGAATGCAGGAAGCTCGTTTAACAGTTCCCGTAATTTCATTTCATTTCGTATAGCTATAGTTTCGTGATAGGTTCTTTCTTTCAAGTTACGATAACCTCCTGTGTAATAGGATATTTATAATAGGTTTTCTATATATGAATCGTATGATATATTTTTCTGGTTATTATAATATGGGATTTTCATAGATATCCAATGATTGCGTCCCCATCTGGTTGTATAAAAGTACTGGCATATTCAAAGATGTCCCGAGATAGAGAATATTTCATGACTAGGCTTGAAATATTTCCATATAATATCTGAACAGTTTTTATTTATCCGTGGAGCTTTTTGCAGGCCAGTCTTCCAGGTTGCCATTTACGATAGCAGTAAACATGCGGTTTTTGGCACCGTGATTTTCCTGATTGATCCGACGCAGCATATTTTTTACATATTCCCGTTTGGTGGAACCATCTGCCAGACACGGATTTTTTACCACCGGGAGTTGATATTTGTTTTTAAAGCCGATGACATCTGCCTCCTGTACATACATGAGCGGACGGATGATTGTCAGCTCCATGCGATCCAGATAAGTTTTAGGAGAAAATGAATGAAACCGTCCCTCATAGATTAGGGAGAGCATCATGGTCTCAACAATATCATCTTTATGATGTGCATAGGCGATTTTGTTGCAGCCCAGTTCTTTTACTTTTGTATTCAAAGCTCCTTTTCGCATTTTGGCACAGAGGGAACAGGGATTTTGTTCCCTGCGTTCTTCAAAGACAATCTTGCCGATCTCAGTCTTTACGATAACGTGCTCGATTCCCATGCGGTTGCAGAGTTCTGTGACTGGCGTCAGATTAAAGTTATCAAATCCCAGATCCACACTGACGGCTACAAGGTCAAACTGTGCAGGATAGAACCGCTGCAATCCATGAAGCGCATAGAGCAGCGTCAGAGAATCTTTTCCTCCAGACACGCCAATAGCAATCTTATCTCCATCTTCGATTAGGTTGTAATCGTCAATGGCTTTTCTTGTATAACTTAACAGTTGTTGTAATTTCATAAGTATATATACAGCAGGTTCTAGCGTAGAAAAATATTTCAATGAACTGCCGGATTCCTTTCGTGCGATTTCTTATACAGTATACTAGATTTGGAAAGATTTGTCCAAAGTGAAGGGGACGGGTATAAATAGGATATATGCTGTTAGTCAAAGACAGCAGAATGGACATTTGCAGGAATAACATTATTAATCTTTACATTTTGTTAATGGATACGGTATACTTTAACAATATTGGGTTTTATGTTTTGTAAAATGTAAAAGGCTGAAAAATCAGTAGATATGTTTTTTGATAGTGAGAGACAGTAAAAGGCTGCAAAGATATATTAGGGAACATATCTTTGATTCCATAAAAATGTCAGGCAGCATGATAAAAGTGTATTTACTGTAAAAATAAAGAACGTATCGTATTTGATGAAATGAACGATGTGTTGTTAAAAATGATATATATTTACAATATTTAAGAAAGATGAGGATAAAAAGTATGAGATTTGTGATACAGCGTGTAAAGCATGCTTCTGTGGAAGTAGAAGGAGAGGTTATCGGAAAGATCGGACAGGGTTTTCTTGTTCTGATCGGGGTATCGGAAGAGGATACAGAATCGATTGCTGACAAAATGATCAAGAAGCTGATCGGGATGCGGATCTTTGAGGATGCAGAAGGAAAAACCAATCTTTCCCTTGAGAGTGTAGGCGGAGAACTGCTTCTGGTTTCACAGTTTACGTTATATGCAGATTGCAAAAAAGGTAACCGTCCATCTTTTATTAAAGCTGGGAAACCGGATCTTGCCAATTCTTTATACGAATATATCATTGCAGAATGTAAGAAGCAGGTACCAGTTGTGGAAACGGGAAGCTTTGGCGCAGATATGAAAGTAGAACTTTTGAATGACGGACCGTTTACGATTTTACTGGATTCGGCAGAACTGTAGGTACGGTATAAGGTTGATCATAAGCCGCTTTTGCTTATGTTATAATATGCGGAAGGTTCCAGTCCGCAAAATAAGATTTTAAACACGTATTACAGGAAAAACGAGGTAAAGCCATATGGAAAATGATAAGAAACGTCCGTTAAAATATGTGATCATAGGAGCCGGTGGTACAGGTGGTATTTTAGGCGCACATCTTGCCAGTACGGGGAAGGACGTCACATTAATTGCCCGTGGAAAGCATTTGGAAGCAATCCGAACACAGGGATTGACGGTGGAGCATTTATGGGATCGTACAAAGGAACAGCTTTCCGTGAATGCCTGTACGATGGATGAATATATAGAAACACCGGATGTGATTCTTGTCTGTGTAAAAGGATATTCCCTGGCGGATACGGTTCCTTTTATCCGCAGAGTGGCAGGGGAACATACGGTTGTCATTCCGGTATTAAATATTTATGGTACCGGAGAGAAGCTGCAGGAACAGCTTCCTGAAATTCTTGTGACAGACGGATGTATCTATGTATCCGCCTATATTCGTGAACCGGGTATTCTGGCACAGCACAGTGATATTCTGAAGCTGATCTATGGAGTAAGAGGTGGTATATATACGGAAGAATGGGTTCCAGTATTTGAGCAGATTCAGTCAGATTTTCAGGAAAGTGGGATTCAGGGTATTCTGTCAGAAAACGTTCAAAAGGATTGTATGAAGAAGTTCTCTTACATATCGCCTGTTGGAGGCGCCTCGCTTTTCTGTAATGCAACTGCCGGAGATTTTGGGAGAGAAGGAGAGCCAAGACAGATGCTTGTGGCACTTATGGAAGAGGTGCTTTCTCTCGCAGATGCAATGGGGATTTCGATTGGCAGGGAGTTTATTGCTAAAAATCTGGATATACTGGCGCACCTTCCAAAGGATGCGACCACATCGATGCAGCGCGATGTTTTAGCCGGAAGACAATCGGAGATTGATGGACTGATTTTTGAAGTTGTGCGGATGGGACACAAATATCACGTTCCGGTTCCGGCCTATGAGAAGGTTGCAGAGAAGTATGGCTTTGTAAAATAAAAATACTGAGAATATATAGCAGAAATGTAGCACGTATTTTGGCAGGTATTTTTATAGGCATATAAATACAGAAACAGAATTTTTGACAGAAAAACTGGCTTCTGAACAAGTGTGTTCTGTTTAGAATGAAGATTGGGAAATAACAGATAGATTAATAATTAAAAAAGCTCTTATACAGATATGATGTAAATGCATATTGTATAAGAGCTTTTTACAGGTGTTGAAAGAAACTTTCTATAGTATTCAGGTATTTAAAGTTACTCGAAACATATGTTCGAAACTGCTTGACATCCGAACATATGTTTATTATAATACGAATATAGAGAAAACGAACAAATGTTCTGAATAGAGATAGAGAGTATGCATCGGAGTTTTATATACAGAGTTTGCGTCTTAAGCTGGTGTATGATTTTCCAGAATCCTGTATCAGAACAAAAATTCAAACTGTCAAACAGGAGGAATGAACCATGAAAAATTATAATGTGTGCCAGCCATCCGTATTTTCACAAAGGACCATCGATCATATGTTTGTATATAAAAAATCTGGGAAGAAAAGAAGAAAATTTTTCCAAAGCATTGTCCTTGTGTTTTTGATCATATTATGTTCCGGAATCCTGATTGGTGCAAATATTGCGTCTGCTAATGCGAAAGATAAGGTCATTCAGGCAGAGCAGAATGAGCTGTATTATAAAACAATACAGATTCAAGAAGGAGATACGCTTTGGGAGCTTGCTGATGATTATGTAAAAGCAGGTATGAGCAGTAAAGCCGAGTATATGAAGCAGATAAAAGAGATTAATCATATTTATGATGATAATATTTATGCCGGATCTTATCTGGTACTGCCATATTATAATGTATAATCAAAAAGAACTATCATTGTATTTGCAAAATAGTATGAAAAATACGTTTTCATACTATTTATTCCATCAGTCGACGGCTTCGGCATGAGTGTCAATATTTAGAAATCTTTTCGTCCATATGTTCGCATATAACCTGTAGTTATCGCACGATGATTTTTATGTATTTGTTTCTTTGACGATTTTCTGGTTATAATAATGATACAGGGTGGTTACCCTAAAGTTATTAAGGGAAAGGTTAAGGGAAAATCAAATGAAAAAACGTTTATTAAGCATTCTTGCGATTACAATGGCGGGATCCATGGTAGTTGCAGCAGGATGCGGAAAGAGTGAAGATTCAAAGGGCGGATCTTCTGCTGCTGAAGAGAGTGGTTCAGAAAAGATAGAAAGTGTTGCGGATATCTCATATGCTAACATTAATTATGATTTTAAGGATCAGATTCAGGCTGAGAAAGAAGCAACCAAACTGGTTCCACAGGCGGCTGACATCAAGATTGCTGTTGCAGATGAAAAAGGTGCTACTGGTGTAGAACTTGTTTCTGCTACAGACAGCAGTAATACAACAGATTATTATCTGAATGCATTGGTTGCAGGAAACAAGTTAAACTTTACTTCAAAAGACGGGGCGGAAATCGTTTCTGCTTCAAGCAACATTTCCGGAGAACAGCAGGTAAAAGATGGGGCATTTTCTATTGTTCCTGCTACTTTAAAGGCTGCAGAACCAGTAGATGAAGTGATTACGGTTACATTGAAAGATGGCAGCTCCTACAATGTTCACACTTTAAATGAGATGATGCCGAGCATGAGTATTACTGGCAGTGGGGTATCTAAGGAAAATGCTGGAGTATATGATTTTGCACTTGATAAATTTCTTCTTCGTGTAAACACAGATGGCGAGCTTGTATATTACAGAAATCTTGGCAGTGTAGGTGAACTGATGGCAGAAAATTTTGCAAAACAGGTTACAGAAAATGGCAGCTGTTTTACTTATTTTGCTGAGCTTCACAAAGATTACAGACAGGCAAATGGCGGTTATTCCAGTGGTATGTATGTCGTTATGGATGACAATTACGTAGAAGATGATTATGTGACATTACTGCCAAACGATGATGCTAACCACACTCATGGAGAAGGTTATCTGGATCAGCATGAATTTGTTGTACTAGGAGAAGATCATTATCTGACACTTAGCTATACACCTGAGTTAGTAAATAATCTTCCGGATACCGTAAAAGGATTAAATGATGGAAATACAGCATATGTATGGGCTGGTGTTTTTCAGGAAGTAAAAGATGGTAAAGTATTAAAAGAAATCAATACGACAGATTATCCGATGCTTTACGAATCTGCTGTAGAAAAGATTGATTATGCAAACAGTACCGATCAGGGAACAACTGTTACGATTAACAATAATCAGATTCCGTCACTTGCAGATGGCTGGATGGATTATGTACATACAAACAGTTTAGATTATACGCTTGACAAAGAAGGAAATGTAGATAAATTACTGGTATCTATGCGTGACCAGAGTGCAGTATACCAGTTTGATTTTGCTTCTGGAGCAATGGAATGGATTTTAGGCGGTAAAGCAAGTACACTGACCGGATATGATAATTACGCATCTGAAAGAAAAGATGATAACGGAAATGCATTTAATGCATTGACATTTGGTCAGCATTATGCAAGATATACTAATCGAAATGCAGATGGCACGATAGATGGTAACCCTGAAATTTCTGTATTTGATAATCATACTGGATCAGCACCATTTATTACAGCTGTCGAGATTCCGACACTTACCAGAACATTTAAAGCTGTTATTGATGAAAAAGCAAAGACAGCAACAATTTCTGATGTAGTAAATGGAACGGACT
Source organism: uncultured Roseburia sp. (assembly GCA_900557275.1). The sequence continues at coordinate 62,852 of USRX01000005.1, read as the reverse complement.
TAAATCAGAAAACTGATAAATATCATATTGCAAGCCACTGTGGAAGCGTAGATTACTTCAATGAAGATTCTGTCGTTATCGGATGGGGACTTCATGGTGTAATCGATAATATCGGTAAAATGGCTCCGGAAGGAACTATTGGCGATAAAGGTTACAACGATCTTCGAATCGGAAGCCGTCCAATTTTCACAGAGTATGATCAGAAAAATGATACTGTGACATTTGAACTGTCTGCAGACAGAAATCCGCTGTGTCAGAGCCATGAAGCATTTTTCTCATATCGTACGTATAAAACATTAGATAAATAAGGGAATGCTCCATTTTAAACAGGCAGCACTATCTGCAGGTTTGTTTTGAAAAAAGCCTGAAAAGTACAAATCATACCGATCTTTAAAAACAGTGTATCACTGATTTTTAAAGATCGGTATTTTGATATGGCAAGCAATCTCTACATATGATAAAATGTATCATATATAATGTAAAACCATTTTATATGATGGATAGAAACATTCAGGAAAATCTTAACTTAAATGGTAACGGGGGAATTATGAAATTATCACAAATGGAATATTTTTTATCGGTTGCAGAACATCTGAATTTTACTGCAGCAGCCAGATCATTGTATGTTTCTCAACCAGCGCTCAGCAAACAGATTGCAATGCTTGAAGAAGAACTGGGTATCAAGCTGTTTTACAGAAATAGCCGGGAAGTACTTCTTACAGATGCCGGGGAACAGTTTAAAAAAGATCTGTTGCGTATACATAAAGAAATTGTTGCTGCAAAAGAACGTGCGATACAGATTGGAAAAAATAACGAAAAAACAATTCGAATCGGTTGTTTTGATGGAAAGATATGCAATGATTTCTTAGCTGATGTATATCAGCGTATACATGCGATAGAACCAGAAATGCAGATTCAATTGCTACAGGGTGGCTTTGCAGAAAACAGACGTGCCCTGGATCGAAATGAAATAGATCTTTTGATTACATTAGGGAAGGATATCGCAAAGGAAGATGTACCGGAATATAGAGTATGTGATATCGCAAAGCGAAAAGGAGAAATCGTATTTGCAAAAAATTCAGAACTTGGAAAAAAGACTAGGCTTACAATAAAAGATTTTGAAACGACGCCATTGTTGATGGTTGAAAAGGGGGAAGCTCCTGCACTTTATGAAAATACATTAAAGGATTTGGAACGAAATCAGATTTATCCGACTAAAATTATAGAACTGAAAAACAGTCTTACACTATTCACACACTTACAATTAGGATCTGGTTATGCTATTATGGCTGATGCAGTTGGAAAGGAACATTCATCTTTGCAGACATATGAATTGAAAAATAGTATGGAAACGACCGTAATTGCTGTATGGAAGCCCGATTCGCAGAAAGAGGAATTGCTGATAAACTGTTTTCAGAAGAAGGAACACATTTAAGAAATGCTGAAATAACATCACAAAAAACGTCCGATTTTTCGAAGAAAATGACATTGTGACCGGCCGCTGCTTATGAAATAATTACCACATCAAAGTAATTATTTCATAAGCAGCGGCCTTTTGCTGTTCATTTTATGTATGAGGTTGAATTGAGATTCATAAAAACATATTTACAAACAAAAGGTTGTATAAGAAGGGGGAATTTTTAATGAAAACAATTTATGCAGAAGCTCAACCAGGAAAAGTCGTATTAAAAGAAAAAGAGATTCCGGCACCTGGGAAAGGAGAAGTCTTATTGAAGGCAAAATACAGTGCCATGAGTCCGGGAACAGAAAATGGACTTCTTGGAGAGCATATTGTACCACTTCCTACCAGTATCGGTTATGCAATGGCAGCGGAAGTTATTGCAATCGGAGAAGAGGTTGAAGATCTGAAAGTTGGAGACCATGTGGTAGCAACGGTAGAACATGCACAGTATGTTGTGACATCGGAGTTAAACTGTACTCTTTGTCCGGAAGGTGTGGACTTAAAACAGGCAGCATTCTGGAATCTGGGCCATACCGGTATGTATGCGCTTCGCCGTTCAAATCTGCAGATGGGCGAACCGTGTGCTGTGCTTGGACAGGGATTTGTAGGTGCGATCACAGCCCAGTGTGCAAGAATCGCAGGTGCACTTCCAGTCATTGTAACAGATCTGGATGACAACCGTCTGGAAGCTGCAAAAAAAATGGGGGCGGATATCGTGATCAATTCCAAGACAGACCCGGAAGGATTAGAACGGGAAGTAGCAAAGTTAAATCGTGGTGGATTACCGGTTATCTTCGAAGCAACGGGAGCCAGAGGACCGCTGATGCAGGCAGCAGAGCTGGTTTCTGAACGTGGACGCGTTGTGATGATCTCTCAGGTTCATGGCGAAGCGATGCCTCCAATCGATGACCCGATCATGCAGAAAGGTGCAAGCCTGATCGGTACTTATGTAAATTCCAAACCATATAAATTAAAACGGGCAGATCTTTTGATCGAAGGTGCATGGCCGCCGGTAATGGGTAAAAAACTGAACCGATATGTCAATTCCGACTGCTGGACCAGTGATGAAGATATTCAGGTGTTCTTAAATCTGCTGAAATATGGAAAATTAGATATCACACCGCTGATTAGCCACGAATTCTCGTATAAACAGATTCCGGAAGCATATGCAGACTATGTATATCCTAATGTAAATCCGGATATGACAGGCGGACTGATCTGCTGGGAAGAATAAAGAAAATATAAATTCTATAAATAAAATCTAAAAAAATGGCACTTTTTTCACAAAAAGTTGCCTTTAAGAAAAACGATGGATGTGACAGAATACAATCATCAAAAACAGGTCAGGCAAATGGGACTTATGTAACTAAAGGAGGAGATTGTAAAATGGCAAAAAACAAAAAGTTCTTAGGATATGGAATCTTACTTTCCATACTCGGTATCATTTTCATGTTCCTGTATTCCGGACTGCAAAATGATCAGATCAATATCATTCAGGAGTTCAGCGCATGGAGCGGCGACGCTACCATGGCACCAATGACCGTTGGTAATTTTGTATGTATCATCTTAACATTTTTGTATGGTACATTGTTCATTAAGTTTGGTGTAAAGAAATCTTTGATTCCGACCATGATCATCTGTGCATTAGGATGTGTTGGCATTGCAATGGCAAATGGACTGACCTGCAATGACGGGACAGGAAATTATACTCTGTACTTTATCTCACTGTTCATTACAAGATGTACCTGTATGATGCTTCAGATGGCTGGTTTCCAGCTGGTAGCAAGCTGGTTTGTTCGTTTCAGAGGACAGATCATGGGAATCGTAACCGTAGGTAGCCCGTTATTCTCTGTTATCGGTACCGCTGGTATGACCGGTTTGATCAGAGGAAAATTTGCCGGCGATTACAGACCATTCTACATTGGAATCGCTGTATTACTCGTAGTTGTAGCAGTTATCGTAGCATTTGCAATCAAAGATACTCCGGAAGAAGCAGGACTTTATCCGGATGGCGCAGATCATGCACCGAAATCTGAAGCTGGCGTGGAAGAAGTAAAACTTACGATCAAAGATATCCTTACAACAAAGAAAGGATGGCAGGTTATTATTTCCTTTGGCGTACTTACTTTTATTATCAACGCTTGTATGGGATCTATGGCAATGCGTTACCTTACATTAGGAGATGGCGTATGGCCAACCGCAACAAAATATCTTGCGATCGGAGCAATCCTTGGTATCCCGATGTCTTATGTATTTGGTCTTATCGATGATAAGGTAGGAACTGTAAAAGCAGCTATCGTACTTGGCTTATGTGAGTTACTTCCGATTCTTGGACTGATGCTTCAGCCAGAAGGCGGCAGCGTACCACTGATGTTACTGTGGGGATTTGGCGTAGCTTGTATGACAGGTGGCGTACCAACACTTCATCCGTGTATCATGGCATTTGCTTATGGACGTAGAGAATATCAGTCAGCAAACCGTATCATCATGGCAATCCAGTTGATCCCGTCTGCAGTTGCAGCACAGATCATGGTTGGCTTCATCGGAAAAGGTCAGGCAGCATCTGCATATATCATGCTTCTGATCGTACTGGCTATCGGACTTATCACATTGTTTACAATGCTTCGTATGAAAGATGCCAATGCAGAAGACCGTGATTACGGAAAAAAAGCAGCATAAAGAAAACAGAATTATGATCATACATATTTGGCAAAACGCTAAAATGTACATGATTACCTATATTGCCTTAAAATAACAAACCCTTGAAAAGTGGCTTCTGCAATGATTGCGGAGGTCATTTTTCAGAACATGGAAAAACCCAGTAAGTTAGTGTGAAAATATCTTTTTATGACGAGCTATGTCACTGTAAAAGAGGCAGAATGGTTATTGATATGCATATATAAATAATTTTCTGTGGGAACGGTTTACAGGCAGGATCAGGAAAATATATTAAAATGAGGAAAATGATGATGGAACTTGTAATGATTAAGGGAATACAAAAACAAAATCCTACACGGGAAGAAAGCAAAAATATGCTGACAATGGCAGATATCATTGAAGGCGTGAATGCGGTGTTAAATCCAGGCAAACCGAAGATCAACTGGTTTGCGCCTGCTGAGGATGCTATGGCAGCAGTACATATTAAAAATGGAAAATATGAAGAAGCTACATCAAATGCTTCCGTTATTTACGGTGGAACGGTTACGGATGAGAAAATAGAAAACCTGAAAGTTGTAGCATATGAAGGAACGCAGGGCGCTGTCTATGCAGAAGGAGCCGGAACGGATGTAACCGTGGATACTGCATATATCAGCCTGGCCGGAGATGGACAGGGAATTGGTGGACCAGCCAGTGGCGCAGCCGCAAAATATAATGCAAAGCTGACGATTAAAAATGCTGTCATTGATACAAATGGAAGAACCCGTTACGCTACAGCCGCAGAAGAAGGAGCGGTATTGAAAGTATATGATTCTGTGATCTGTGCACATGGTATTCCGTATGGTAATGGCATTGAACGACCGGATGCTTTAATGTCTACGCCGCCACCGGCACTGGAAATGGACGGAAACACCCGAACACATTGCAGCATGTCAAATTCATCCACTTATTTCTATAATTCAAAGATTATCTGTGACGGATGGGCAGCACTTTCTACCGAGTCCTCGGAAGGCTATGTCTATTTGGAAGCAAATGACTGTGATATCGTATGTACAAAGAGCGGATATGGTGCTTATTCCGATCCGGGTTGCCATGATTATTTCAATGACTGTAATTTTGATATGTCCTGTATGGCTGCAATACTGGCCGGTAATTCAGACATGACTTTTACAGACTGTACGGCAGACTGTGGCTCCTATTTTGCCTTGAGTCACTGTGTAAATGGCTGGCAGGAAGAGGTTGCAGAAGTGACCGTAACGGGTGGGGATATCCATACGAAGAAAGAATGTATACTGGTAAAAAGCCACAATATTATCGTGGATCTGTGTGATGTGAACATTTCTTCGGACAGCGGCGTACTGGTGCATTCCATTGTAAACGATGATCCATGTGCAACAAAGGTTACAAAAGAAGTGTATGGCGTTAATGTCATCCTGACAGATATGGATGTCAGAGGGGATTTGCTTCATGAAGATACCACAAGGGAGATGTGGGTCATGCTGAACAGTACGCAGCTGACTGGTGCGATCCACCACGCAAATCTTGCGTTTGATAAAGGCAGCAAATGGATGGCAACAGCGGATTCTGACGTTGTATTTGTAACGGATGTAGAGCCGGCACAGATCGATGCGCCTGCTGGCGTTACGATTACAGCACGGGGCGCGAAAGCTGGTGTGTTTGACCTTGCAAGTGGAGGGAAACTTATTGTTACTGTTGAATAACTTCTGCTTTGTTAAGCTATTTTAATAGATCATACATCTGTTTTCAAATGAGCTATTTTCAAATGAAAGGGAATCCTTTGAGACTAGAAATTTCAATAAAACTATTGTATAGTAGATACACAGTTCATGGAATTATTTTACAGGTGTTATAGAATAAAGAAATATTTATGTTACATAAGTATGTGAAGTATTTTGTTATTAACAGATGCTAAAAAGAGAACAGAGTATGTAAGATATCCATACACATATGAAAGTAAACCAATATAACCGGAAATGGCTGATATTAATATATATGTAAATGAAACAATATAACTGATGTTGATACATATATAAAAGTACAGCAATATAAAACTTAAAATTCAGAAAACTGAAAGAAAGGAACGTTCAATTTTAAGAAAAGGAATCTCGGATTGAACAGGTAAAAAAATGACAACAAATGTAAAAAAAGTATTGCATGCAGGAATCAGTGTTTACAATATGAAAGAATCCATTGAATGGTACAGAAAAAATCTTGGTTTTGAAGTATTAAAAGAAGATGGATATGTTCCGCCGCTGAAAGCAACGATCGTATTTCTGGAGAAAGACGGTTTTCAGCTGGAGTTGTTTGAGTATGATGAGCCGAAGAAGATTCCGGAAGATCGTCTGACCCCGAACACGGATCTTCAGACCGTTGGAACCAAACATATTGCATTTGAGACGGATGACATGGCTGCTCTAAAAGCAGGATTTGTGGAAAATGGGGTAGATATTGCCCACGAAGTATGCATGGAAGGAAATGCCGTTATGTTTATTCGCGACTGCAATGGCGTACTGATCGAATTTATTGAAAACAAATAGTGTGAGCAGGAAAATGGTATATGATTGATCATAAAAAAATGTGTAGCGTGAAAAGTATGATTCATGACTATTTGTATCGCCGGAAAGCTGGCGAAATAGACATTTGGATTTAATCTGGCGGGGCCTCGTATGATACGGGGAACCCGCTTTTGGTCGTATTATCATCTATCATATCGAAGCGTATGGACTGGATATGCATGAGGCTGTCATTTGTTATGAGGGCATGGCATTAGAGCCTGATATGTGGTTCTGTACAAAATCTGATATATGTACGGGGATGGGAGTTTACATGAAAGAGGAACGGAAACGGAAAATCTTAACAGCAGGGATCATTATCCTGCTGGCATTGCTTTTGGCTTTATGTGGAACGCTGCTTTATGACAGTATGCGAAATAAAAAGACATCAAAATCTGTTACAGAGGAGGAGCAGGTAGAGATCAGTCTGGTATATGCATATCAGAATCCACAATGGAATTCAGCCATTGAGGCTACCGTGCGGAATTTTGAAGAGCTGTATCCGAACATTAAAGTCAATTATGAAGTAAATTATGAAGATAAGGTTTATGAGGATATCCTGATCAGAAAAATTGCCCGTGATGAACTGGGAGATATTGTTCAGTTGAAGACACCGGAGGCTTTTGCGCACAGTGATACATTGGGAGAAATCTCAGAGGAAGTGGCAGATCTTGTAAAGTATCATTATCAATCGGATGGCAAGATTTATGGAGTAGGAGCAGTAGAATCCACGTCCGGGATTATATACAATAAAGAGATTTTTGAAAGATGCCATTTGCAGATTCCACAAACCTATCAGGAATTTCTGGATGTCTGCAAAGTGCTGAAAAAACGTGGCATTATGCCAATCGGCGTGGGTGGAAGTGATCTGTGGCATATGGAGTACTGGGTCAATCATTTTTTCCGTACAGATGTATTGTCACAAAATGAAAACTGGCTGCAGGACTGTTCTGCAGGAACTGTTTCTTGGACGGATGCATCATCCATAAAAATGCTGACGGATCTCAAAGGATTATTTGACGCCGGTTATGTAAACGCTGACTGGCAAACGACCGGCGATGGCAATCTCCCATATAAAATGGCAGAGGGAGAGATTGCTATGATGTATACGGGACCATGGACGTCTTTTGCGATATATAAGCTAAATGCTGACATGGATCTTGGATGGTTTTATGTTCCGGATGAAAATGGCACTACTTATGCAGGGGACAATCTGGATACGTTCTGGTCTGTGACAAAAGAATGTGAGGAAGATGCCCAGCGTTATGAAGCTGCGATGACCTTTTTAAAATATTTTTATTCTGAGGAAAATTACAGTCTGGTATGTGAATCCATATGTGGATTTCCTTTAACAAAAGAAGATCATACAACGATCAACGCTGCATTCCAGAAGGAAACGGAACAGGCTTTTGAAAATTGTACACAGAAAGTGGCTACCTATATTGGAAATGAAGATACGCCGGTAGATTTTGAAAAAGGAATGCTGTCATTGCTTCGCAGAGAATTAAGCGGCGAACTGGCGATCGAAGATACTGCCGGACAGTTACAACAGTTATGGGAAAGCTGTATTAGGAATCAGGAGGAAAATCAATGAAGAAAAAAATGCTTGATACGACCTTCGGAAAACTTACGGTAACGTATCTGTTGTTCGGCGTGATCCCATTATTTTTACTGAGCCTGTTGTTTTTTATGCGTTTTACAGACAATGTCCGTGAAACGATGATCCGAAACTATTCGCAGATCAATGGTTATTTTGCCAGAAATGTGGAAGATATCATGCAGTCGGCAGATGAAGCGATGTCAGCAATGTATGATTATGAAACAGATCAGGGAGAAAGTCTTGCAACGGTCTTAAAAGACGGTTCGATCGATGATGGAAAACGGGCTGTGGAAGTCGTTAACGCATTAAAGGATGTCATGTCTCAGAGTAAACATATCGCATCTACCCGTTTTGTAGATAAAAATGGACAGATTTACAGCATATATTATGATCAGGAGAAAACGCTGCGAAATGATGCCGCTTCTTATACGCAGATGAAGATTGTTCCGGAGGATCGCTTGCGTGATCTGAAGGTTCTGCGGACGACAGAAGAAAGTCAGATCTGCACAAATTCAGATGATTTTATCTTTGTCCTTGTGCGAAACTATATGGACACGACGTCTGTAAACCGGACGTATAATACGCCTTTGGGAACGTTATTCGCGGATATCAATGTAGATATTCTGGATGATCTGACAGATAAGATCGAACTGGAAAAGGGCAGCCTGTATGTCTGTAATCCTAAAGAAGAACATTACGTATACAGTCGGGATCGTAAAGATTATATGGATGGGCGAAACCCTCTTGGTGCAAAAGTGATGTCAAAACTGATAGGAAAAGAAGGATATGAAGAGATTGACGGAAATCTGATTTTTTATGCAAGGATTCTAGACACCGATGAATATGCGGTATTAAAAGTCAATGATGCCGAAGCGATGGGCTATTATTTCAGCAATCGAACGATGATGGCAGTCATTTTACTGTTCTCCTGCATTTTTCTTGTGATCTTATATATCTTATTTTCCAACAGAATGAGCGCACCTATCCGTAAAGTACAGGATGCCATGAAACAGGTGGAAAATGGACAGATGGATGTACGGCTGCAGATTAATTCCCATGATGAGATGGAGATCATTGCGGATGGATTTAACAAGATGCTGGAGCGTCTGAATGACTATATCAATCAGGTGTATGTTGCCCGGATCTGCCAAAAGGATGCAGAACTGAATGCTTTAAAAATGCAGATCCAGCCACACTATCTGTACAATACGCTGGATGTGATCCGCATGACTGCATTAGAAGAAAATGATGAAAAAACGGCTGAGTTGTTGGAATGTCTGGCACACCAGCTCCGTTATATCATGGGTGAACATACGGATTGCATCGTTTTGAAAGATGAATTACAGGCTCTGCGTGAATATTTTGTTATTATGAAGGTGCGATATGAGGGCCGCATTCAGCTGAGTATTCAGATTTCAGATGAGGATGCACAATTATTTATTCCCAAATTATTGCTTCAGCCAGTCGTGGAAAATGCGATCCGTCATGGTCTTCGTGAGAAAAATGGCGAGGGAACAGTGGCGATTCATATAGAACGGAAAGAAGATCATCTGGAGATTGTTGTTATGGATGACGGAGTCGGTATGGATGCAGAACAGGTTAAGAGCATGCAGGAAACACTGGATGATCCGGAGATTGGAAAAGTAGATGCTAATGGACGTCTGAGCGTTGGTATGAAAAATGTTTACGACAGGATAAAACTGAATTGTGGCAAAGAATATGGATTTAAGATTGAAAGTTTCCTGAATGTGGGGACGATCGTTACTTACCGTTTGCCAATCTGGGAGGAACCGGAATATGTGGAAAATAGTAATCGCTGATGATGAAGGTGTGATCTTACAGGGGCTGAAACGGCTGATCGACTGGGCAAACATCAATGTAGAACTTGTGGGAGAAGCACGGAATGGGCAGCAGTTGAAAGAGGTTATCGAAGAAACGGATCCGGATATTGTGATCGCAGATATCATGATGCCAAATATGACGGGACTGGAAGTGATCCGATGGTACAACGAAGTACATTCCCATGCAAAATTTATTTTTATCAGTGGATATCAGGAGTTTACATATGCAAAAGAGGCGCTTCAAAATGGAGCCATGGACTATCTGTTAAAGCCTGTAGGGAGAAAAGACCTGGAAAATGCCGTAAAAAAGGCAATTCAGAGACTGAAAGAGCAGAATACCATTGAGATTTTCCGGGAAGAAGACGATGAAATGCACCGGCTTTTTCAGGAGATTAACGATGGGCAGGGATTTGAAAATGAGGAATTGTACCGTTTATTTGCCGAGGATAATATTGAATTTGAAGGTCATTTTTTTGTAGGGATCTGTATTGGCATTCGTCCGGATTTGGCAGCAGACATGGTAGCGGATTCTTTTGAACATTTTAACCTTGTTCGATTTTCTGTATACAATCAGATCGCGCAAAAGCTTCGTGGAAAGGCTTTCGTATTACGTAAAGATGACTGTGCATTGCACATGATGGGAGTGTTTCCATGTGGAGAGGAAGAATCGTTTGTTGAAACCTATATCATGCCAGTCGTTGACCAAGTATCAAATCAGGTACATACAGAATTGTCAGTGGGTATCGGTATGCAGTCAACCGGTGCAAAACAGTTAAAAAATGCATATAAAACAGCAAAATTTGCCTTTGAACTGTATTATTTTGAAGAAAAACTGTTGATTGATTTTAAAGATATCCATAAGGATTATATGGTCTCCTTTGAAGATTATTCTGCAAGCGTAGATGAAGCATATCATGCGATCATTGCCCACGATGAAAGTTACCTGGAAAAGATCAATAAGATCATGGACAATGTGGAAGCAATCCATTATGGAAATAAAAATGCAGCTTTATCCAGAGTATTGTATTTTGCAGCGGAGATAGGTACAAAATTGTTTCAGCATCATCTGGTCGAAGGAAATTACAATGATATGCAGGAGAAACTGCAGAAAGATACGGAACAGAGAAAAACATTTCGGGCTTTGCGTGAATGCATGCTGGATTATTATAAAAATCTGTGGCTCATGATGGATAAAAATGGAAAATTCAAAGATAAGGTAATGATTGAAAAAGTCAAAGATTATATCCAGGAACATTATGCTAAGGATCTTTCTATCAAGGAACTGGCCGATGTTGCATGCGTCAGCCAGAATTATTTCAGCGCAATGTTCAAAAAAGAAACCGGTCAGAATTACAAAGCGTATCTGACATCCATTCGAATGGAAGAAGCAATCAAATTATTGCGCCAGACGGATCTGAAAACGTATGAGATTGGCGAAAAAGTAGGATATAATAATGTACGGCGTTTTGTAGATGCATTTAAGCAGATGTATAAAGTAAGCCCAATGGTATACAAAAAAATCCTGAAAAGTGAATCATAAAAGAAAAACTCCTCCAACTATTCGTTAAAGCTGTCTTTTGCGAATAGTTGGAAATGACTGGACACTGGTGCTATTTTTGGTAAACCGTGGTATTTTTCCTTTTTTAAAGAAATATTTTTATGATTATATGTTTTTGGTTGATATAAAGGAAATATCAATTTTTCATTATAATAATTTTATGTATTACTCTCTTATTTCTATTACGCGAACCATAAAGTGCATCTCATTATAAAACAATACATAAATGAAAGGATTAAAAATGAATCGTTTGGAATTAACACAATATATTCTGGACTGTTATAATGTCAGTCCGGATCATCCATGGATGCGTTATCCAAATTATGATGTGTTTCGTCATGAAGATAATCAGAAATGGTTCGCATTGATTATGAATATTACCCCGGATAAACTTGGATTACCAGGAACAGATTTTCTGGATGTGGTTAATCTGAAAAGTGATCCTTCTTTGATTAGCATGTTATTGAATGAATCCGGTTTCTATCCTGCATATCATATGAATAAAACTTCTTGGATTACGATTGTTCTTGACAATTCTGTTGCGAATGAGAAAATAAAAAATCTTTTAGATCTCAGTTATGAGGCAACTGCATCTGAAACTAAAACAAAATCGATTAAGAAAAAATTGTAATATAAAAAGGATAAACTTCAGGGGAAACTTTCGAACATATTTTCAGAATATATGTTTGCCTTGCTCTTGTTAATATGTTATAATTTTAATAACGTATAATATGTGTTGTAATGTATTATTTCAATTGGACTATAATTGTAAAATAAAAGTGAGCCTATATAAAAGGAGAATTATAGATATGTCAAAAGGTAAAATCAGTGCGAAACAGCAGGAAATTTTAGAATATATTAAAGAAGAAATCTTACATAAAGGCTATCCGCCGGCAGTACGTGAGATTTGTGAAGCAGTACATCTTCGCTCCACATCTTCTGTCCATGCGCATCTGGAGACGCTGGAAAACAAAGGCTATATCCGTCGCGATGCTACGAAGCCAAGAGCAATTGAAATCGTGGATGATCAGTTTAATCTTACCAGACGGGAACTTGTCAATGTGCCGATTGTCGGTCAGGTAGCTGCGGGACAACCGATTCTTGCAGAAGAGAATATTGAGGACTACTTCCCTATTCCGGCAGGAATGATGCCAAATAAGGAATCTTTTATGTTGAAAGTTAAAGGCGAAAGTATGATCAACGCCGGTATTCTGAATGGGGATCTGATCCTTGTACAGCAACAGACAACTGCTGAAAACGGAGACAAAGTTGTTGCTCTCATCGATGATTCTGCAACGGTTAAAACCTATTACAAAGAAGATGGTCATTATCGTCTGCAGCCGGAAAATGATTATATGGATCCGATCATTGTGGATGAGGTGTCTATTCTTGGAAAAGTATTTGGTGTTTTCCGTATTTTTAAATAATTATTTTTGCCCTATAAAATATGTTTATATTTTTAAAATTAGAAACATCTATATAAAAACAACCTGTACTACTACTCTTCTATTTTATGAAAAGCAGTGGTACAGGTTGTTTTTTGTTATTTGGTTTTTACAGATCTTCCGGATTAATAAATTCTCCATCTCTCCAGATTCTTTCCAGATCATAGAACAGACGGTCTTCTTTTGAGAAGATATGGATGATGATGTCCTTGTAATCCATCAATACCCAGCTGGAATTGGAATTTCCTTCTTTCTGTGTGCAATGATAGCCTGCTTTGTATAATTCCTCTTCTGCAGCATCCATCATAGCCTGGATCTGATTGGAGTTGGAAGCGCTTGCGATTACGAAATAATCAGCGATTACAGAGATATTTCGGATATCAATTACCTGAATATCTTCTGCCTTCTTTTCTCCCAGTGCGTGGCAGGCAATTTTTGCCATTTCTCTTGACTGATCGGTCATGCGTTACCTCCTTTTAGTTTTATATGTTCCCAGAATTATCTTAAAATAAATATTTCTGTTATATTCTCAAATTATTCTTTGCATAATTTTTCGATATTCTTATAATAGGAATACGTGTCAAGGGTCGTCTGATCAAAGGTTCCCTGTGTTTTTTTCAGGTAAGAGATCGTATCGTCCAAAATTTGATACAGGGTCTGATCCAGATCACTTTCTGCCATTTGACGAAGCTCTTTTAAATGTGGTGCTTGGTCTCTGTTTGGCTCAATATAATCCGAAATAAAGATGATCTTGTCCAACAGGTTCATCGCCGGACAGCCTGTGGTATGCACACGGATGGCATGCAGGATTTCCGGGTCTGTGACGCCATACTTTTCTTCGGCAAAGATCTCGCCGCATTTTGCATGGAGTAAAGACGGCTGTGCCAGCTCCGCATCTGATATTTCGACGTCGTGAGAACGGCATATAGCAATTTTTTCCTCGTCACTGATACATTTTGCACAGTCATGCAAAAGACCGGCATATTGGGCTTTATGAAAGTCACAGCCATGGTTCTCTGCCAGATGTACGGCCGTATCCATGACACCAAGGGTATGGATATAACGGGAATGCTTTAATTCCTCACGCAGATGTTTTTTGATCATTTCCACAGGCATTTCCTGATACAGATGGTGCTTCTGAATATACTGTTCTACCTTTTCTGGGATAATATAACGTACTGTTTGTCCATTCTGAAGACGGGTACGTATCGTATGACTGGAAATATTAAAATTCGGCGTTTCCAGTCGATAAATCCGCCCATGATAACAAGCTGTTAATTCTGTGATCATCTCGTCTACTTTCGCTTCATTCAGATCATCCCGAACTGCCGCAAGGATCGCGGCACGCTGACAGATCAACTCCGGATGTACCCAACTGTCAAACGTATCCAGCGAATCTGCGCCTAAAATAAAGTACAAATCCGCATCCGGATATTCTTTCTGAAGCAGTTCCAGTGTTTTATAAGTATAACAGGTTTCGCTCTGTTCTACCTCACAAAGTGAAATGGAAAAATGAGGATTATCTTTGATTGCCAGCCGAACCATTTCACATCTGTGATAGGTCATTTCTTTCCCGGAAAACTTTTTGTGTGGTGTATGTCCTGTAGGGATAAAAAGAACCTGATCCAAGTCAAACTGTTCACAGGCATTTTCAGCAATGATCAGATGACCGTAATGAATGGGATTGAAGGTTCCACCCATAATACCAATGCGACGTTTTTCAGACATTAAAAAGCCTCTTTTCTTTATTTACATTACGGCAGAATAATCTTCGGATCTTTTTTCGCCGGTTTGTACAGTACGATCTTTTTACCGATGACCTGTACCACCTGGGAACGGGTACGTTCTGCTACAACTTCTGCAATTTCTTTCGGATCATCAAAGCAGTTTTTCAGAACAGAGATCTTAATCAGTTCTCTTTTCTCCAGTGCTTCTGCAATAGCAGCTACATTTTCCGGAGTGACACTTGCTTTACCGATCTGGAAGATCGGGTCCATGGTCATAGCCAGACCTTTTAAATAAGCACGCTGTTTACTTGTCATAGTTTCCTCCTGTATGACGGTATCTGATATTCTGCCAGATTTTACCTGGCAGAAAGTTTATTATTATAGTATTAAAAGATGCTGTTTGGATATCCTGGATTACCTTTATATCATTGCATTGCGGCTGCATGCCGGGACATCCTTTTTTACAAGCAGTTGTAAAAACAATACGAAAATGTTATTTATAATAATCAAAGGACAGACCGTACATGCGGACGGTATCGCCCTCTTCAATGCCAGCTTCTTCCAGTTTCTCCAGAATGCCCTGCTCTTTTAAGAAACGCTGGAAGAATAAAAATCCCTTTTCGGAATCAATGTTTGTATAACCCAGCATTTTTTCAATTTTAGGACCTTCTACGACAAATTCATCTGCCTCTTCGTCATGAACAACGGTATATGGTTCATCATCAAAGGCTGCAAATTCAGGGAAGTATTCCTGCTCAAATACCACCGGAGCAGAATCTACAGTAGATAACAGCTCATTGACATAGTATAATAACTCTTTTAAACCTTTTCCGCTGACTGCAGAGATCGGGAATACCCGGATTCCTTTTGGCTCAAATTCGTCTTTCAGCTTCTGTACAGGATCCTCATCTTCACTGTAGATGGCATCGATCTTATTTGCTGCGATAACCTGTGGTTTCTCGCATAACGCCGGGTTGTACTCTTCCAGCTCTTTGTTGATGGCATAGATGTCTGCGATCGGGTCACGTCCCTCTGTGGATGCAGCATCTACCATATGGATCATGACTTTTGTACGTTCGATGTGACGTAAAAACTCATGGCCAAGACCAACCCCCTGGGATGCACCTTCGATCAGTCCCGGGATATCTGCAATGACAAATCCGTTCGTATCATCCAGATCTACCACACCAAGGTTCGGGTTCAGTGTAGTAAAGTGATAGTTGGCGATTTTTGGATCTGCATTTGTGACACGGGATAAAAGTGTAGATTTACCAACATTCGGAAAACCTACCAGACCAACGTCTGCGATCACTTTCAGCTCCAGAAGCACTTCCAGTTCCATGGCCGGCTGACCTGGCTGGGCATATTTTGGAGCCTGCATGGTTGATGTTGCATAATGCTGGTTTCCGTTACCGCCACGGCCACCCTTTAAGATGATTTGTCTTGTATTATCGCCGGAAAGATCAGCGATAACCTTTCCACTTTCTGCCTCTTTGATAACGGTTCCGGCCGGAACTTTTACGATAATGTCAGCGCCGTTTTTACCATGACAGTTTCGTTTCTTTCCTTCTTCACCGTTCTGGGCAGCATATTTTCTTTTGTGACGAAAGTCGGTCAGCGTATTTAATCCTTCGTCTACCTGAAAGATCACATCGCCGCCTTTTCCGCCATCACCGCCGTCCGGGCCGCCGTTTGGAACATATTTTTCCCTGCGGAAGCTTACATGCCCATCGCCGCCCTTTCCGGACTTTATAATGATTTTTGCTCTGTCTGCGAACATTTTATTTTACCTCTTGATAGAAAGATAGACCCGGCTGGGTACAGTCGAGTCTATTCTTTAGTCCGATTTGTTTAACTTATTCGTTAGAAGCTACTGGGTAAACGGAAGCCTGTTTTTTATCTCTTCCTTTTCTTTCGAATCTTAATACACCATCAACTAACGCATACAGAGTATCATCTCCGCCTTTTCCTACGTTTACGCCTGGATGAATTTTAGTACCACGCTGTCTGTATAAGATATTACCTGCTTTAACGAACTGTCCGTCTGCTCTTTTGGCACCTAATCTTTTGGATTCGGAGTCACGGCCGTTCTTTGTAGAACCAACACCTTTTTTATGAGCAAAGAACTGAAGATTCATGTTCATCATGTTTCCTGCACCTCCCTGAATATAAGATCAATATATTCACTGTAGTTACTTTCCATTTCCTCTAAGCCCAGAACCATGGAACGGAACAGCAGTTGTGAATCATGTTCGAATGTCTTCAAACGATATGTCATACTGCCCGCCTCTTCGTCGGCTTCCTGTGTAAAGGAAGCATCTGTCAGCTCTTCAATCGCATTCATTGCAGTAATCGTCAAAACGCTTACTGCAGCACATACGATATCCTGTCCAGGGTCTGCATATTCAGCATGTCCCAGACAGTCAAAACCGCAGAACCGACTCTGAGAGTCCTGGTAAATCGTTATTTGAATCATAACAATTTCCTATCGATTAACCATTAATCTTTTCGATTTTAACCTTTGTGAACGCCTGTCTGTGTCCATTTTTCTTATGGTAACCGGTTTTTCTTTTATATTTGTAAACAATAACTTTTTTACCACGTCCGTTAGCTACTACGGATGCTTCAACTGTTGCGTTTGCAACTGTCGGGTTTCCGATCTTTAACTCGCCGTCATTAACAGCTAATACCTGATCGAATGTTACTGCTTCACCAGCTTCCATACCAAGCTTTTCAATGGTAATGATATCGCCTTCGGATACTTTGTACTGTTTACCACCTGTTGCTATAATTGCGTACATATGGCACCTCCTATTATCATTACTCGCCAATTTTGGTGTTGTTTTCCCTATGAAAACAAGCTTTTTAAACCTCGTTGTGCGGCATACTCATATATATTATCGTATGTTTTCTGTTATGTCAACTGTTCTTTTAAATTTTTTGAAACTTTTTTTCTTGTCAGTTCCACAAGCTCCAGTTTCGTCATATCTACCACCTGAACAGGGACGGGATCTAGCTGTACTTCCCTTTTCAGATAAGAAAGAAGTTCTTTTCGATCTTCTTCCTGTTTCATATCAATAAAATCGATAATGATGATACCTGACAGATTGCGAAGACGCAGCTGCTTTGCTGCCATACGGGCTGCTTCCTTATTTACTTTCAGGAAATGTTCCTGTTTTTTCTTTTTATTCACATCTTTTCCGGTATTGACATCGATGACGGTCAGCGCTTCCGTAGGCTCTATTACAAGATACCCGCCCGATGGAAGCCATACTCGTTTATCCAGTGCACGCTCGATCTGTTTTGAAATATTATATAAAGAACTAAGGGAAAGCATGGAATCTTCGTATAATGTTAGCGAAATATTCCGCAAAAGTGCATCCTCTTTCTGAAACTCCTGTATCTGCTCATAAATTTCCGGAATGTCCGTGATAATCTCTTCCAGCTGTTCATAGCGGGTATTCTGGATAGTACGCATATATTCCGGTTCTGACTGTTTCAGACAGGAAAAACAGGTGCGGTAACGGGCTTCTGACAGCAACTGCTCCAACTCCTGCTTTAACCGGGAAAATTCTTTTAAAATATCATCCACAGAAGCGTCTTTTGCATTGGTCCTTACGATGATACCAAAATCATCTGTTATTTTATCTGCAAAAAGGTCCTGTAACGTCTGTCTTTTTTCGGAACGGATCTTGCCTGAAATGCCAAGTTTTTTATCCCCAGTAGTCAGTACACAATACTTTCCGGTAAAATTCAGGTTTGTCGTCAACGCCGGAAGCTTTGTTTTTATATTTTCCCGGGAGACCTGTACCAGTACTTCATCTCCCTGCGCCATGGTTGGACAGGTGCCTTTTTTGATATACACAGGATGGTATTCCTGCTCCAGATTGCAATAGCCGTTCTGTCCCGGTTGAATCTCAATAAACGCCGCATTCAGATTTTTTACAACCTTCTGCACTCTTCCAATATAAATATTTCCGAGAATGGAAGGTCTGGTTTTCTTCTCAAAATGAGCTTCTACCAGATGCATCTCCTCAAACAAACCGGTAAAAAGATATGTTGTCTGATTAGCGGAATGATGATATTCCGTGATTACTAACTTTGGCATTATTTCACGATCTTTCTGCCAAAATTAGTCAGCGGAACAAAAATACCGGCGCCATTTTTCGCATAGACGTCTTTTCGCTGGATCTGATAATCAAAGGCCTGAAATTCTTTCCCAAAGAAACGGCAGAAATCTTCCACGATCAGTTCCGGTTTGATGTTCTCCTCGCTTCCGGCGGAAAGCAGAAAATGAAAACCATACACAGGACTTCCACTTTCGCCTGTTCCCTCATATGAATCAAAGGAAAAAATATGCGGTCGTACATCGATCTGGCGTTCACTTTTTTTCGTCTGTTTTGTGATCAGGATCTCTTCACGGTCTTCAAAATAGGATTTGATGCCTGCTGCGATCTCGTCCAGTGTGAATACCGGATCTTTTCCCTCTTTAAACCAGACATTGTATTCTGCTGCCGCGACAATGGACATGGCCTTTTTGGCACCTTCTGTAAGCTCCACATAGTCTGTGATCTCAATGCCGTCTACCATAACGCTGTTTAAGGCATCGATGGATTCCTGTGAAGTTCTGGTGGATTTTACTTCAATATCCAGATATTCGCCGTCACTGATAATGCCGACACCCAGAGGTGCTGCAAAAGACATGATCTGATGCGGGCTGAAGCCTTCCGTATATGCAATGTCAATCTCCGCTCTGCGGATCGCTTTCTGGAAATAGCGCATGATGTCCAGATGTCCTATAAATTTCATGACACCGTATTTGCGGAACTTAATTCTGATTTTCATAACATACACCTCCCTGGAACTGACTTGCACCGCATCCGGAGCACTGCTGCCTGCAGTTTGGCGTTACGACGCCTTTCTGTGCCTGATGCCATTCCCGCAACAGGAATGATTTGGAAATCCCTGCATCGATGAAATCCCATGGGAAGAGTTCTTCTTCTTCACGGACTCTTGTAGTATAAAAAGCAGGATCAATACCGGTTTCAGCAAAAGCATTCAGCCAGCGGTCATAATCAAAAAATTCTGACCATGCATCAAAAATGCCGCCATGCTCATAAACATGCACAAGCACTTTGGAAAGCCGTCTGTCGCCACGGGCAAGAACGCCCTCGATCAGTGTTACATCCGCTTCATGCCAGTTGTACTTCATGCTCTTTCGGTTCAGCTGCGCTTTGACTGCCTCATTTACGATCTTTGCACGACCAAGGAAATCATCTTTGGTACACATCGGATACCACTGGAACGGTGTAAACGGTTTTGGCACAAAGAAAGATGTACTGATCGTGATCTGGCATTTCCCATTTCTCTGATCCTTTGGAATTTCGTAATAACGTTTTGCGATATTGTTAGCAAGTTCCGGAATCGCCTGCATATCCTCAACGGTCTCTCCCGGAAGTCCCAGCATGAAATATAGTTTTACTTTCTGCCAGCCGCCGTCAAATGCCAGACCGGCGCCATGTAAAATATCCTCTTCCGTCAACCCTTTATTAATCACATTTCGCATACGCTGTGAGCCTGCTTCCGGAGCGAAAGTCAGACTGCTCTTTTTGATATCCTGCACTTTGTTCATAACATCAAGCGAAAATGCATCAATACGCAGCGACGGCAGGGAGATGTTGACACCCTGGGATTTGAAATTATCAATCAGGAATGTCAGCAGTTCTTCCAGATGGGTATAGTCACTGGAACTTAAGGAACTTAAGGAAATCTCTTCATGACCTGTGCTTTTCAGCATTTTATAGGCCTTATCCTTCAGCATCTCTACATCCCGTTCCCGCAGCGGACGGTATACCATTCCCGCCTGACAGAAACGACAGCCACGGATACAGCCACGCATAATCTCCAGAACGACACGATCCTGTACAATTTTAATAAACGGAACAATCGGTTTTTCAGGATAGGTCGTTTCGGACATGGCTTCTACTACCTGACGTTTGATCGTAGTCGGAACGTCCTCATATTTCGGTGTAAAAGAAGCAATCGTGCCATCTTCCTTGTAGGTTACCTCATAAAATGCAGGAACATATAAGCCTGGGATCTTAGCTGCTGCCCGGAGAAATTTCTCGCGGTCATATCCTGCTGCCTGATGGGCTTCATAGAGATCGAACAGCTCATCATAGACCGTTTCACCCTCTCCGATGTAAAAAATATCGAAGAAATCAGCCAGCGGTTCCGGATTATAGGTACAAGGACCGCCACCGATCACGATGGGATCATCAGCGGTACGGTCCTTGGCATACATCGGGATCTGGGACAGATCCAGTACCTGAAGGATGTTTGTATAGCACATCTCATACTGGATGGTAATAGCCAGAAAATCCATATCCTTTACCGGATCCTGGGATTCCAGACAGAATAACGGAATGTTCTGTTCTTTCATGATCTGGTGCAGATCCGGCCATGGAGAGTAGACACGTTCACAGAATACATCCTCTCTGCGGTTGAACATATCGTAAAGAATCTGAAGACCGAGGTGGCTCATGCCCACATCGTACACATCCGGAAATGCAAAGCCTACCCTGACCTGCACATCCTCCGGGTTCTTACAGACCGCATTTACCTCGTTGCCGATATAGCGCGCAGGTTTGTCTATTGTTAATAAAATTTCGTCACTTAAAGCGAGTTTTCTCATGTATGTCCTCTCTTTTTATATCAGTGCAGTCATTTATAAAATGCTGCTGGTTATTATAGATAATGGTTGTTAGGTTGTTTTGATAAATATGCTGCTTTGGTTGGATTCCATTATCAGTAAACAACGTAAGGCTGTAAATGTCTGTTCAAGAAAAAGGCTAAAACCTTATGGAAACATAAAGTTTTAGCACAAAATCGTATGAAAAAATATTCACAAGGTTGTCAATCTAATGAATCATAACAATTCATAAGATGCTAACTGTTTTGTCATTATAAATTATTTTTTCGTTTTTTGCAAGACCGCATCAAAATAGAAAATCCATCAAGGATTCTCATAATCATATCTTTTTAAAACATCCTAATATGTATGTTTGATATATCTATATTTGGTATCCATTTTTGTACGAGTATCAGGATGATGATAACGACGATCAACACAAGTATTCGTCTTACCGTTCTACGAATTACCTGAAATCGGTTAGACTTTCCACGAAAACCACGCCAGACCCACCAGCCCATCTTTGCACCTTTGCGGCTGTTGCAGCGCTTGCAACTGGCGCCGAGGTTATGGAAATCATTAATACTCTCCCATCCATTGCGTTTCAGATAGCGTTGGATAAACCATTCCGTCTGAGCTGCATGCACCGGGATGATATGATCTACTTGTATTTTTTCTTTTGGGAGAAGTCGCCCGCAGTAGATACAGAAATATTTTCCGTTGCGGTATGGTTCATAGTGAGAGAAAAAAATCCGGCGGTAGTTGGTGCTGCGGGCATATTTGGCATCCACATAGTCAAACCTGAATTTTTTTCTGCGGGCAAACCGTTTCCATCTGCGGATTTCGGAAACATCCACAATTTTTTCCCAGTGGGAATTTCGGGCAATAAACCCTTTTCTTTTTAAAAATCGTCGTTTACGATAGGTATTTTTTTCCCCGTTTTTTATTCGGATCAGATATTCAGACATAATGCTCTCCACTTTTATGTTATGTACAGACGGAAAATCTCTGTCATGATCAAAAGATGATTTATAATGAGTGAATCTGAATATATCTATGGCTGTGCAGAATCCGTGTCCTGCCCGTAGTCCAGCAAAGTATTCACTTTGATTTGATCTGAAGAAATATTTTCTTTGTGGTAATAGAACACGACATGGTCATATGGGACAACGGCTGTAATATCCAGATATTCACATTCTAGGATGATCTGAGAAGGTATGGTCTTAAACCCGGGAAGTTCTGCTTCTGGCTGAACGAATACAAGACTTCGCACAAAATCAACAGAACATACGGTTCCACTTCCGTATTCAAGCCGGACACCAGAGCCTTCCGTATCATTGGAAGACAGATTGCCGGAAACTTCTGCTTTTGAAAATGGCTGTTCACAACCTGTGATAGTTAACACTAAGGCCAGAACCGCAAGGCTCAAAAAGAGGTGTTTCATAAGGAAATATTTCTTTGTATGTAAATGATTCATTGTTTGCAAGTTCGCTTTCACTGCTTGTATAGTATTTTTATATTATATACAGTATTGATATCTGATGATATATGGTATAGCTGTTCTGTTGGCGATGGCAGCACAGATATGGCATATTTTGTCTTCCATAGATTTGGTCATAAAAAAAGCAGGAATTATTTTCCTGCCTTTTTGTCGGGGAATCTAATTATTGATCGTATGATGGGAAACAAAACTGCTACGGTCAATAGCTTTAAAAGTATATCCCTGTGCCTGATAATATTCAATGATTCTCGGAAGTGCGGTAACAGTATTTACTTTTGCCTGTGCATCATGACAAAGGATGATGATATTGCTGGCCTTAAGACCGGTTGCGCTTTTTACAAGCTGGTCTACGGATTTATGTTCTTCTCCATCGCCGGAATCGCCATTCCAATCATAATACTGATATCCCTGTGTCTGAACATCCTGTGCCAGTGAAGACATGATGCCAGGGGTATATTTTTTGGAAACCGTATTAGAGGATCCGCCTGGAAACCGAATGAAGCATGGTACATAGCCGATCTCATCTTTTACATATTGACCAATCTGGTTAAGATCCTGAAAAAAAGCATCTTCTGATGAATATACCTGCGAATAGTCATGAGTGTATGAATGAAGTCCGATCGTATGTCCCTTATCATAAGCGATTTTGATCATATCTTTGTATTCTGGCCATTCTGCTGTTACGAAAAAGGTTGCTTTGCAGCCATACTGATCCAGGATATCCAAAATTTTCTGGGTATTACCGGATGGACCATCATCGAATGTTAGATAAACAATTTTTTCTTCAGTTTTTTCCAGTGTTCCAACAGTTTTTCCAGGCTGCACGGCAAAATCGCTTCGCGGGTCTTTTGCAAGAGCCTCCTGACGTGCTTTTTCTTCCTCTTCCGCTTTTTCCTTTTCTGCTTCCGCCTGTTTTTCTTCTTCAGATTTTGCAGAATCTTTTTTTTCCGTATCCGAAGAAATGTCCTGTGCATTTTCGCTTTTATTTTTTGTGATTTCAGAAGCGGCAGAACTTTTCGACATATGCACACCGACAGATATCATAACAATGACAATGATCACACATGCACATGCCATTCCTCCGCGAACTAATAATTTTTGTTTTTTCGGATCAAACGGACCGCGTCTTTTATCAAACATGTAGGAACTCCCCTTTTGCATAAAATACTGTATTTTATATAAGTAAAAACCCGCAGTTTTTACTGCGGATTTTTCAAAACTCGACATTAATCATAGTCCTTAAGAATGCTTTTGTCAACGTATCTGTCGACTTTAAATTCTTACTTTTTTATGAAGAGATATTACTAATTATTGACAGAATGATGAGCCACGAAACTGTCGCGGTCGAGGGCTTTAAAAACGTATCCCTGAGACTGGTAATATTCGATAATAGATGGCAATGCTTCTACTGTCGTATCCTTTGCCTGTGCATCATGACAGAGCAGGATCAGGTTATTGGAATGATAACTGGTTGCCTGCTGGATCAGTTCCTGTGTTGTTTTAGTAGCGCCATCACCGGAACTAGCGTTCCAGTCATAATACTGATATCCACGATCCTGAACCTCTTTTACCAGTTCAGACATGATACCGGACGTATATTTTGCAGAGACAGTATTGGATGAACCACCCGGAAAACGGATAAAGCATGGGACATAACCGATTTCATCTTTTACCATCTGTCCAATCTGATCCAAATCCTCAAAATAAGCATCTACAGATGCATAGACTTTGGAATATGTATGGGAATATGTATGGAGGCCGATCGTATGTCCCTTGTCATATGCAACTTTGATCATATCCTTGTATTCCGGCATTTCACCTGTTACAAAGAAGGTTGCTTTACAGTTGTACTGATCCAGAATATCTAAAACTTTCTGTGTGTTTTCAGATGGTCCGTCATCCAGTGTCAGGTAAACAACTTTTTCTTCGGATTGCTCGGTTGTCCCAACCGGTTTTCCTGGCTGTGCGGCAAAATCTACTCTGGCATCCAGAAAATTTTTACTGGAAGTTGCTGCATTTGCATTGTCGTTCTCTGTATTCTGTTCCGGTTCCTGGACAGAAGATTCCGTAGTTGCAGAGATTTCACTGTGGGAATCGGATGTACTTACCACCGGATCCTGCTGAGATGTTTCTTTTGAACCACAGCCTGCTGCTACAAATATCAGTCCTGCGATACACAGACCGGAAAGAACAATCTTCCGGAGTTTTTTTGTTTGAATATATGATTTTCGGGTCACTTATTTTCCTCCTGCTGCCTGTTTAGTATGGATTCTGTCTTTTACTGACAGATGATGCTAACATGTCTTTACACAATCTTATTCATAATAAGCTTTCGTATTCCTGCTGTCAAATAATTTCCCGGTAAAATGTACATCTACATAAAAAATTAAAATTTTAACAGGTACCGGTAACCAGTCCGGCTGCTGTCTTCCCAAGCCATACGCCTGCGATACAGCAAATGAAACTCAGAACGGCATAAAGTCCGCCGGTTGCCCAGGAGCCATTTTCAAACAATGTCAGCGTTTCCAGTGAAAAGGTGGAAAATGTGGTAAATCCCCCGCAGAATCCTGTCTTTAAAAAAAGGATCAGATTTGGCGCATCCGCTTTTTTTTCACTGGCGATACCAACGATCAGTCCAATGGCAAAAGCGCCTAGAATATTAGTCAGAAATGTCATCAGCGGAAATTCTGTTTTTACGGTTATGAGACTCAGCGCATAACGGAGCATTGCTCCCAATGCTCCGCCAAGGCCTACAAATAAAAAGCCCATATATATGATGCTACTCCTTTGTTTTTATGATGGCTGATTACTGATGATAATAACTTAAGAAGTCAGCCAGTTTATCCGTTGCATCCTTCAGCACTTCGATACGCGGCAGATATACAACACGGAAATGATCTGGTTCGCCCCAGTTGAAACCACCGCCATGGATGATTAGGATTTTTTTCTCTTTCAGAAGATCGAGGGCAAACCTTTCATCATTTACAATATTGAACTTTTTCGTATCAATCTTCGGGAAAATATAAAAGGCTGCTTTCGGTTTTACAGCGGTAATGCCCGGAATATCGTTCAAGGCATTGTAAATGAACTCTCTCTGCTCATAGATTCTTCCGCCCGGAATGATATAATCGTTGACGCTCTGGTGCCCGCCCAAAGCTGTCTGTACGATGGATTGTGCCGGAACATTGGAACACAGACGCATATTGGAAAGCATGTTCAGACCCTGAATATAATCATCTGCAATGGATTTGTTACCGCTGAGTATCATCCATCCGATACGGTATCCTGCAATCATATGTGATTTTGACAGACCGCTGAAGGTAACACAGAACAGATCCGGTGCCAGAGATGCGATAGATACATGTTCTTCACCATCCATAACGAGACGATCATAAATCTCATCAGAGAAAATGATCATCTGATGTTCTCTCGCAATATTCACGATTTCTTGCAAAACCTCTCGCGGATAAAGCGCGCCCGTTGGGTTGTTCGGGTTAATGATAACAATCGCTTTTGTGTTCGGTGTGATCTTTTTGCGGATATCATCCATATCCGGATACCATTCTGCCTGTTCGTCACAGATATAATGGACGGCCTTTCCACCAGCTAATGTGACACAGGCTGTCCATAACGGATAATCCGGAGATGGAACAAGTACTTCATCTCCATTATCCAGCAATGCGGACATACTCATATTGATCAGCTCACTGACCCCGTTTCCGGTATAGATGTCACGGATCGCTACATTTGGAATATGTTTGATCTGTGCATATTGCATAATGGCTTTCCTTGCGGAAAAAAGTCCCTGTGCCGGCGAATATCCCTCGCACTCTGTCAACTGCTGCTGCATATCATAAACGACCTCATCCGGGGTACGGAAGCCAAATGGCGCCGGATTTCCAATATTCAGTTTTAAGACATGTACGCCGCTCTCTTCCATACGGTTTGCTTCGTCTACGACAGGTCCTCTTACATCATATAATACATTATCCAGTTTGGTTGATTTCTTAAATTCACGCATGGTCTGCTGTTTCCCTTCTGAGTCTGAATCTGCAACTGTGCCAGTTACAGAGGTGTGTTCTGTTTGTATTATCGGATTGGTTTCATTGCCAGTATTGTTCTCTGTGGATGTGTGATCGCTTGCATCCTTTCCATATAGCCAGTTAATATCCACATGCAGGATCTGGGCAAGAATCTGTCCCACATTTTCCCGTGGTATAGATTTTCCACTGACATACTGACTGATCTGGCTTTTTCCGAGTTTTATATTTTGTCCCTGTGCCGCTCGAAGAATATCCACCTGTTTCATAGCTCGTTCTTCCATCGCTTCACGGAACCGTTTTGCAAAGATAGATTCTGTCATAAAAGTGCTCCTTTCAGAACAAATTGAAAGTGCTGTTCAAAAGTTCAATTTCTGGAATCTATGATAACACAGCGATTAGAAAAGTTCAAGCATAAAATAAACTCCCGGCGTAAAATTATTAGAAATTGAACTACATATAAAAAAATAAACTTGAAAGGAAATTAGGATGCCAGATATCAGCACTATGCAAAATGAACTTTTTTAGTATACCAATCAGTGCATAGTATACTTTTATGAAGAGATATTTCTTAAATAAATAGCTTTATATATTTATACAAAATGAACTTTTTCATAATAAATATCGTGATACCTTTTAAAATATATTGAACATACTGGAAAATCGCAGGTTTGTTGTGATGTTTTACTTTTCAAGAGATACAATATCCAGTTTTTTTAACTGACTGGTCAGCTGCTTCCACTGATCATCACTTTTGATCCGCTGGACAATGGAATCTTTCGACAGAAAATGCCATTGTGTATTCGTTTGTCGGAGTGCCACAAATCCCAGGAATAATAAAAACGCCACAAAAAGTCTGGCTTTCCAGAAAGTTGGATGGGGATTGGAAGAAGCTGCCTGCTCTGATTCGTCCTGTTTGTGCCATTGCTTTTTTACTGATTCTGTTTGTACTTGTTCTTTTTCTGAAGCATGAAATTGAGCGCGAACCTGTCGGATATATTCCTGCCGGTTCATTGGTTCCTGTGCCATAATAATACCTCCCACATGACATACAGATTTTTCGCAAATATTACAAATCTGTAAATACTTACGCAGAATATTAGGCCTTTATGACAGAAAATGAATCGCACTCACATAAAATACGAAAAAAGACTGCTGATTGAAAAATCAGCAGTCTGTAAAAATACTAGATTCTGTTTTGTTTTTTACTATTATTACCGTCTTGCCAGTTCATCCATGACATCTTCCCAGCGGATGCCCTTTTCTACCATAAGAACCATCAAATGGTAGAGGA
Organism: uncultured Roseburia sp.; assembly: GCA_900557275.1. Next base: position 34,462 of record USRX01000005.1, on the reverse strand, counting down.
AATCAGCAATCTCATATTTGATCTCTTCCTGTACCGGGTTTTTAGACGCGATCACGATTTCAGTTGCTTCTTCACCGATTTTTTTCAAGATCTTATCCAGCCCTTTGTCAAACAGGTAATTGGTATAGGAACCTTCCTTTGGATTTACTTTTCGGTTGTGGATAATATCATATTCTTTTTCAAACACTTTCAGGATATTTTTTTCCTGATATTCGTCTGATGTAAGATTTGTAAAAAAACAGGTCCGGTTGCCGGTATGGCAGGCGGCACCTACCTGAGATACTTTGGCAAGGATCGTATCTTTATCGCAGTCAATGGATAAAGATTTGACATACTGCACATGTCCGGAAGTCAGTCCCTTCGTCCAGAGTTCATTACGGCTGCGGCTCCAGTACGTCATTTTCCCAAGAGACAGCGTTTTCTGAAATGCCTCTTCGTTCATGTAAGCGAGCATCAGCACATCGTTGGTCTTATGATCCTGTACGATAACGGGGATCATACCATCGGAGTTCAATTTAAACTCTGACCACTGTAAGGTAGAACCGAAATGACCGGTCGGGATTCCCTGTGCTTCCAGTTCGTCCTTTAAGGCAAGGATGTTTACAGTCGGATCGCTGAGCATATTTCCGGCAAGACCGTTGATGGTCTCGTCCTTTGTCAGAACATCCAGCATTTCTGTAAAAGAAGCATTGTTTACCACCGGTGTATATGGAATTTCTGTTACATTTTCAATGGTGCCCACCAGCTTTTCGTTCAGGAGAATGATCTCACTGACATTTTCTTCAATGATCTCTTTTTCTTTGAATAAAATATCTACGTTAAACAGAGATAACGTGATCTTTTCTTTACCAAAACGCATGGCGCCTTCTCTGGTCAGTTCAGAGCTGACCGGTTTTAAACCGTTCAGGATTACTTTTTTACAGCCTGTGTAAAGGACTTTTTTGATATCTTCCATACGGTTGATATTTCCACCGGCATAGACAGGCAGTTCGGACATATGATTGATTTCTTTTAAAGTATGAAGGTTGATTTCATGTTCCTCCTCATCTTTAGAAAGATCAAATACGTAAATCTTGTCAATCCCATTATCGTTATATCCTCGTACGAGATCAAATAAATTTCCAACAGGAGAAAGATCCTCTGCATTTGTTACGGCTTTGCCATGCTTTAAATATATGGTTGCGATTAAACTTTTCTGTCTCATAAAACGGTTACAGACTTCCTTTCGTTGATAATATTCCATGAATGCGCGGATCAATGGAGGTCGCCTGATCCAGTGCTTTTCCGAAAGCTTTGAACAGTGCTTCGATGATGTGATGATTATTTACTCCGTCCAGAACTTTCATATGCAGGTTCATTCCTGCGCTGTAGGAAATGGCGTAGAAAAATTCTCTTACCATTTCAGTATCCATATCTCCTACCCGCTCACAGCTGAATGCACCGTCGAAGGAGAAATACGGTCTGCCGGACAGATCAATGGCACATAAGACCAGTGTCTCATCCATGGGAAGGATCATGCTGCCATAGCGGCGGATGCCGGCTTTGTCTCCGATTGCTTCTTTGATGGCGGTGCCAAGTACGATGCCTGCATCTTCGATGGTATGATGACAGTCTACATCCAGATCACCGTCTGCCTCTGCAGTCAGATCAAAGAATCCGTGACGTGAAAACCCATCCAGCATATGGTCGAAAAATCCGATACCGGTGGAGATATCTGTCTTACCAGAACCATCTAAGGTCAGGGTAATGGAAATATCCGTTTCTTTTGTTTTTCGTGAAATCGTTGCAATACGAGGTGTTTCCATAAATATGCCTCCTGCTTATTATTTATCTTCAAATCTTACGCGGATCGAGTTTGCATGGGCAGTGAGCTGCTCGCTTTCTGCAAACTGGATAATGTCTTTGTGTACTGCCTCCAGCGCTTCTCTGGAATAAGAGATAATGCTGGATTTTTTAATAAAGTCATCGACACTCAGCGGGGAGAAGAATTTTGCAGTTCCGTTGGTTGGTAATACGTGGTTTGGTCCTGCGAAGTAATCGCCCAGCGGTTCGCTGCTGTATTCTCCGAGGAAGATGGCACCTGCATTTTTGATGCGGGTCATGACGTCAAAGGGATTTGCAGTAACGATCTCCAGATGTTCAGATGCGATCTCATTTGCGGTATCGATAGCTGTAGCCATATCCGGAGCGATCAGGATATATCCATAATTTTCAAGTGATTTTGTAATAATCTCTTTTCTGGAAAGCTCTGCAGTAAATTTATCTACTTCTGCAGATACTTTTTCTGCCAGTTCTTTGCTGGTAGTGATCAGGATTGCAGAAGCCAGCTCATCATGCTCGGCCTGAGAAAGGAGGTCTGCTGCCACATATCTCGGATTTGCAGTTTCATCTGCCAGTACGAGAATCTCGCTTGGACCTGCGATAGAATCAATGCTGACATAGCCGAAGACCGCTTTTTTTGCCAGAGCGACATAAATGTTTCCAGGTCCTACGATCTTATCTACTTTCGGAATGGATGCAGTACCGAAAGCCATGGCAGCGATGGCCTGTGCGCCGCCAACTTTAAATACTTTATCGACACCGGCTTCTTTTGCTGCGACCAGTGTGGTCGGATTTACTTTTCCGTTCTTATCACATGGCGTTGTCATAATGATCTCTTCTACACCTGCAACCTTTGCCGGCATGATGTTCATGAGTACGGAAGAAGGGTATACAGCTTTTCCACCCGGAACGTAGACACCAGCTCTTGCGATCGGTGTTACTTTCTGTCCGAGGATCGTTCCGTTTGTCGTGCTGTCAAACCAGCTGTACTGTTTCTGTTTCTCGTGATATACGCGGATGTTTTCTTTTGCTTTGCGGACGATTGCCAGAAGTTCATCGTCTACCTGAGCATAAGCTTCTGCGATCTCTTCTTCTGTTACCTGAATCGTTTCAGCAGTAATGTCTGCACCGTCAAAACGTTTTGTATAATCAAACACAGCATCATCTCCGTTGGCACGGACATTTTCGATGATGTCATTGACACGGCCTTCAAATTCGGTGTAGTTGTTCGGGCTTCTTTTTAAGAGGTCTGTTAATATATTCTGAATCGTATCTTTGGTAAGTTCTAATGTACGCATATTGCGAATCTCCTTTGACTTTCTCTTATAAATATTGTTTCCATGTTTCGTTTTTGTCCCATATCTTGATGTGAGGAACAGCATCATCACAGGAAACCGCTTTAATTTTCTTTTAATACACCGCGTAAGTCTGAGATTAGCTTCAGGATACGCTCCTGTTCCATTTTCATACTTACCTGGTTGACTACCATGCGGGCAGAAAGCGGGCATACTTCTTCCAATACAGTCAGCCCATTCTCGCGCAGTGTGGAACCGGTCTCCACGATATCTACGATGACTTCAGAAAGTCCTACGATCGGTGCCAGTTCGATAGAACCGTTTAATTTGATGATCTCAACGGTCTGATGTTTCTGATTGTAAAAATAATCCTTTGCGATTCGCGGATATTTTGTGGCTACACGGATCAGCTCGTGATGATGGAGCAGGTCTTTGGCAGATTCCGGTCCGCAGACGCACATTCTGCATTTCCCAAATCCGAGATCCAGAACTTCATAAATATTCCGGCCTTCTTCCAGGATTGTATCTTTTCCTACGATACCGATATCGGCGGCACCGTATTCTACATAAGTAGGAACATCCGGTCCTTTTGCCAGGAAGAACCGCAGTTTCAGTTCCTCATTGACGAAGATTAGTTTTCTCGTATCTTTATCTTTCATCTCTTCACAGGTAATGCCGATCTTTTCAAACATTTCCAGTGTCTTATTTGCAAGACGGCCTTTTCCAAGTGCAAATGTTAAATATCTCATAGGTGCTAACTCCTTCTTAAATACAGTAAATAACATCTTTGATGTGGAAACGGGCTGCCGCTGCTTCCATATCGTCCCGGCTGGTATCTGCTTCAATACGCATCATCTCAATATGTTCACCGGATTTTCGCATCTTCTGCGCGATCTTAATAGCATTGGCACGGTTCTGGGCATTGTATACGATCCACACGGTCTGTTCTTCTACCGGAATAGAAATGTTCTGGCGGGAAAGCGCCATCATGAGCTGATCTACCACGAGGGCAAAACCAGTTGCCGGCGCATGTTTCCCAAAATAAGTCAGCAGTGTATCGTAGCGACCGCCTTTTACGATTGCTTCACCGGTTCCGAATGTATACCCTGCAAAAATAATGCCTGTATAGTAAGCCAGCTCGGACATCATATCCAGTTCATAAGACACATAGCGGTCTGCACGATATAATTTTAACAACTCATCCAGTTCCTGTAATCGTTCGATGGATGCACGGATCTTTGGATAATTTGCAGCTTTTTCTTTTGCCGTATCTAAAAGCTCCATTGTGATCACGCACTCGCTGAGCATGCCGAAAAGCTCCTGCAGATCCGGGTCAAGATCCATTTTACTGATGATCTCTTCCACACCATAAAAGTTTTTGTTTACAATCAGTTCTTTGATGCTGGTCTCAGTCTCTTCATCAAATCCGGCTGCTTCAAAGAGTCCTGCGAGGAAATCAACATGTCCTACTCGGATCTGAAACTCTTTCAGTCCTGCATTTTCCAGAAGCTGGATGGCAAGAGAAAGGATCTCTGCATCGGCATCTACGGAACTGTCACCGATGAGCTCGGCACCGGACTGGGTACATTCTTTCAGTCGTCCCTGATAGCTGGAATTGTTGATGAATGTATTTCCGCGATAACAGAACCGCAGCGGAACATTTTCATCCATGTAATATTTGGATGCGCACCGTGCGATGGACGGTGTGATATCCGGTCGCAGTACCAGTGTATTTCCTTCCCGGTCAAAAAATTTATACAGATTTTTGGATGGCGTGGAACCGATCTCTTTTGCAAATATATCAAAAAATTCAAAGGTCGGAGTCTGAATCGGGTGATAGCCATACTCCTTCATCAAAGACATGATGTTTGTCTCGAGGGAAATCTTTCGCTCGCATTCTTCGTTGTAAATATCCCGTACACCCTCTGGGGTATGTAATAATTCCTGTTTCAAACCGTTCCTCCTGTAATTGTTCGTTCTTCATTCACTTTAGTGTGCTACTGTGCTAATACGTTAAATCCTGCTTATTATATTGCATTTATATGGAAAAGTCAAGATGTACTTCTTTTGCATATAATTATAATAGGCTTGCTATGATTTTACTTCTGCTACAGGAGCTGTAACTATGCAAAGAATATGCAAAAGAAGATTATAAATGTATATTTTTTATATTACAGTCATTATATTTGCTTATAAAATCCTTTATTTGTGAATAGACGATATCATTTAATACTTTTTAAGAATCTCGTATACTCAGATCCAGCTGCAATGGATCCAAAAACGGAACCAACAGATTTCCTTTTCGTGAAAAGAAAAACCGGGGATTCAGTTCATCATAACGAAAACTTTTGCGACCGCCATTTTGCATGCGTTCCCAAAAGGACATGATCTGTCTGTAGGTCAGATAATAATATTCTTCCCGGTGTGTGAAATAAATCAGCAGGAAAGAAATGCCATTTTGTTTTTCAAAATTTTGCATAAAGCGGATCTGATGGGGGTGAATATTTTGCAGCGGAAAGGTATCCGTGGCACACTCTTTGGCATCAAAACAGACTGGGATTCCCTGCACTGCTCCAATATAATCTACAGTACTTTTCTGATCAAAGTAAGCCAGCGTGATATGGCGATGGTCTTTATCTATATTAATGGGGGTTATGGGTGTGGGGATTTTCTGGATCAGTGCCAGACCGTGTTCCAGATACAGTTCAATGGTTCGGTTGATCAGCTCTTCTAGTGTGGAGCCACGCAGTCCTCTTGAATTCCAGGTCGCCATTATAAGATCCCCCGGTGCAGCATCTCTTCAGCTTCATAATAGATGATATTTTCTTTTACGCTGGTAAAGATGCCATGTTTCAGTGTGACCAGATTGACACTGCAGTTCGGCTGATGAAGCGTCCAGAACTCATCCAGTTTCATTTGGCGGATCTGCGTAAGAAATGCACGAATCACAGCGCCATGGCATACTACCAGAACATTCTGAACAGATGTATCCGATTCTAATGGCAGCAGCTGCTCCGTCAGAAAGCGTTTGGTTCTTGCATACAGATCATCAAAACTTTCGCCCGTTGGGTCAGCCTGATATTTGGAAGGGACAGAAAAGCAGGCCTGGATATTCGGGTCAGAATCTTTAATCCTTTTTAATTCCAGCCCCTCATATTTTCCAAAACACATTTCCCGGATGGAAGGATCAATCGTAATCTCTGCCTCCTGTTTCTCCTGTACGATACGGGCAGTTTCCAGCGCACGCTGATAGGGACTGCTGAAGATCTTCTGAAACCGGATGCCATCTCTGACAAATCCGTCTCTGGTATCTCTTGCCAGCTGCCTGCCATATTCGGTCAGCTTAATATCGGAGGAACCCTGAATCTTTCCCATATGGTTCCATACGGTTTCTCCGTGTCTCATAAAGTAAATATTCATGAATCTATGACTCCGTTTCTATTACATGTACGTTCGATATCTTTTTTCAATGAATCTTTTGGGTTATACAGTTTCAGTACTTTCTGAAAACTTTCCGGTACCGGTGCTTCAAATTTCCGGCCGTCCGGAAGAATCAGTTCGCTGGCATGCAGCATCTGATCCGCAATTCCCGTTTCTTTTTTTAATCGGTCATTTTGCTTGCGATTTCCGTATTTGTAATCACCGAGGATCGGATGCCCCATGGAAGCCAGATGGGCGCGGATCTGATGGGATCGTCCTGTGATCAGATGTACTTTTAATAAAGTGACATTTCCCACCGTCTGTATCGGTTCATAACTGGTCTCGATTGGATCTGCCTGTGCAAAGGGCTGTTTTTTTACGGTTACCTTATTGGAAGCATGATCTTTTTTCAGATAACCACGGATATACTGCTTTTCAGATACTGTTCCCTGCACCAGACAGAGATAATATTTCTGCAGGTTTCTGCTTTTTAACAGCTGTCCCATCGTCTGCAGTCCGTGCATGGATTTCCCGGCAATGAGAATGCCGGAAGTATTCCGGTCCAGACGGTTGCAGATGGACGGTTTAAAGGTATATAAGTCTTCTTTTGTCAGCTGTCCACTGTTTAACAGATAGTCAAGAACAAAATCATTTGCGGAATAGTCCGAAGGGACGGCTTTCTGAGAAAGCATACCGGAAGGTTTATTTAAAATCAAGATATCGGAATCTTCATAAATAATCTCCGGCAAAACAGCATTCTTTTCGGGCTCTTGTTTTCTGCTTTTCTCTTTGGAGATGTTTTTGGCAATCTGGCTTCTATTTTTATTCAAACCTTGAACTGTTTCTTCAATTCTTGAAGAAGCGTTCATTTTTTTATTGTTGTCTTTTTCTGAAACATTTTGAAAGCTATTTTCTGATGGATCTTTTGGGAAACCGATATTCTCCGAAACAGGATAAGTTGAACCAGATAACAGCTTTCCCCCGGAAAACTTTTCAAAGGTTTCATCGGAAAAATAAATTTTAATATTATCACCCTTACAAAGTGTTTCGCGTCCGTCCGCTTTTTTATCATTTAAAACAATATTTTTTTTGCGAAGCATTTTATAGAGGAAGCTCTTTGGGGCTTCGGAAAGTATTCGGGACAGATATTTATCCAGCTTTATTCCTGCCTCATGGGATTTTATCTCAAATTCTTTCATTTCTTGTCCTTTTTATTTTTTCTTATGCACGTTGCGGATGGTCTTCTTTTTCTGGTTATAGGAATTCCCGGACTTATTTTTTCCCTGACCGGATCTGGTATCTTTGTTTTTCCGATTATCTGAATGTCCGCTGTTTCCGGTATTTCCATGATAACCGTTATAATTACCATTGTTTTTTCGCGGGCGGATCAGACAGTGCTTATCGTATCCGATAAGATCCGTGCGGTGCGCCAGATGCAGTGCTTCTGAGACCAGATCATAGTTTTTCGGATTGCGATACTGGATTAATGCACGCTGCATTGCTTTCTCATGTGGATTTTTCGCAACATACACCGGCTCCATCGTCCGTGGATCCAGTCCTGTATAGTACATGCAGGTGGATATGGTGGATGGAGTCGGATAGAAATCCTGCACCTGTTCCGGCATATATCCAAGATCCCGGAGATATTCTGCCAGTTCTACCGCTTCTTTTAGCGTAGAACCCGGATGGGAGGACATTAGATACGGTACCAGGAACTGGTTTTTTCCAAGCTTTTCATTGATGGATTTATATTCCCGGACAAATTTATTATAAACTGCCACCGGCGGTTTGCCCATTTTCTGCAAAACAGCGTCAGAAATATGCTCCGGCGCAACTTTCAGCTGACCGCTGACATGATGCTCACACAGTTCCCGGAAAAACGTCTTATCTTTGTCACAGATCAGATAGTCGAAACGGATACCGGAACGGACAAAGACTTTTTTCACGTTTGGAAGTTCACGAAGCTTTCGAAGGAGAGACAGATAATCACTGTGATCGACCTTCAGGTTTTTACATGGTGTGGGAAACAGGCATTGCCGGTCTTTACAGACACCGTATTTCAGCTGTTTATCACAGGATGGCGCCCGGAAATTGGCAGTCGGACCACCAACATCGTGAATATAACCTTTGAAATCCGGGTCCCAGATGATCTGGGAGGCTTCCTGTAAAATAGATTCATGGCTTCGGGTCTGTATGATACGTCCCTGATGGAAGGTCAGTGCGCAGAAATTACATCCACCATAGCATCCACGATTGCTGACAAGACTGAATTTTACTTCTTCAATGGCAGGAACGCCGCCTGCTTCTGCGTAAGACGGATGCCAGTTTCGCATAAACGGAAGGCTATAGACTGCATCCATTTCACTCTGGCTCAATGGTTTTGCCGGTGGATTCTGTACCACATACGTTTTATTTCCGTAAGGTTCAATCAGACGTTTTGCCGTAAACGGATCGGTATTGCAATACTGGGTATAAAAACTCTCTGCGTAAGAATGTTTGCTGTTGCAGATCGTATAGTAATCCGGGAGCATCAGACCGTCAAAAACACTATCCGGATCTTTTGTCTTATAAACGCTTCCATCGATATAGGTAATATCATGAATGGAAAGTCCACTGGCAAGGGCATCAGCCGTATCAACAATGCTTCGCTCTCCCATTCCGTAAAGCAACAGGTCTGCACCGGAATCCAGCAGGATCGAACGTTTCACTTTATTGGACCAGTAATCATAATGCGCCAGACGGCGGAGACTTGCTTCCAGTCCGCCAATGATGATCGGATTCTTTTTATAAGTCTGACGGATCAGGTTACAATATACAATGGTTGCATAATCCGGTCGTTTTCCCATGACACCGCCCGGTGTAAATGCGTCTTTCTGACGTGGTCGTTTTGAGACAGAATAATGATTGACCATAGAATCCATGTTGCCGCCGGTCACGATAAAGCCAAGCTTCGGTTCTCCAAGGATTGTGATACTTTTCGGGTCTTTCCAGTCCGGCTGGGAAATGATACCGACACTGTATCCGTGCGCTTCCAGTATTCTACTTATAATAGCATGTCCAAAAGAGGGATGATCTACATAGGCATCGCCGATGATATAGACAAAGTCTAACTGTTCAATGCCTCTTTTTTCCATGTCTTCTCTGCTGATAGGTAAAAAATCTTTCATATATTCTCCGTTCTGCCGCTGAGGCAGCTGTAATGCCTGCTACAACGGGCATATCGTGTTTTGTAATTGCTCCAGAATATCAAAGTAATCGCGGATATAATAATCTGCCAGTTCCTTTTTTTCTTCGGTCATATGTATGGAATAATCATCTTCTACCGCACATACTGTCATGCCGGCATTTTTCCCAGCCAGAATACCCATAGGGATATCTTCAAATACGAGACAGTCTGCCGGATTGACATGAAGAAGTTCCGCCGCTTTCAGATACACATCCGGTGCGGGTTTCCCGGCGCAGACATCACAGCTGGTAACTGCAACATCGATATACGGATCCAGCTGTCTTGCCTGCAAAAAGACGTCCAGAAGTTCTCTGGAATTACTGGTTGCGATGCCTACAGCGATATGGTACTCCTTCAGCCATTTCAGAAATTCTGGAATGCCGGGTTTTACTTTTACCTGATCGCGGTACTGTTCCATTGCCTGCTGATTCCAGATGACCTTCAGTTCATCTACCGTTTCCGGCAGGGAAAAGGTATCAACAAAATATTGTGCTGTTTCGGTAAAACTCATACCTTCGATATCTTTCTGCAAAGTATCAGGCACTGCAATTTTTCTCGTTTCAAAAAAGATCCGGTCAATCTCGGTCCAGACGGTCATGGAATCAGCCATGGTTCCGTCTAGGTCAAAGATGACAGCTGTTTTATTTTCTAACATGTGATTTTTCCTTTATATTCGTTATCTCATATATTTTATCTCATAAACAAAATTCGTTCATTACCAACATTTGCCGTTCGTCAACCATACGAGTATGTTGACTCTCTTGCACTTATTATATCATGAACAAAAGCAGTTCATGATCAACATTCGCCGTTCGTCAATCATACGAGTGTGTTGACTCTCTTGCGCTCATTATATCTTAAATAAAAATATCTTAAAATTACTGTTTCAGTTCCTGCACTTCTTCGTCTGTCAGAAAACGCCAGGCGCCGGGCGCCAGCTTTGGGTCTAAGGAAAGGGATCCCATGGACATCCGCTTCAGATAAATGACTTCCATACTCACTGCCTGAAACATGCGTTTTACCTGATGGAAACGTCCCTCTGTGATCGTAAGCAAAATCTCAGACTGTCCATTCAGACTGTCCGTGGACCGAATCTCCAGTTTTGCAGGCTGTGTCTGCTTCTCATCTCCGATATCCAGCCCTTCGGCAAATCGTTGAATTTCCTGTTCTGTTACCATTCCCTGAATCCGTGCAAAATATGTTTTGGGAACATGCTTTCCAGGAGCCAGCAGATTGTGAGAAAGTACCCCATCATCGGTAATAAGAAGCAGCCCTTCCGTATCCAGATCCAGACGTCCCACCGGCGAAAGCTTTTTATGAAGCGTTGCCGGCAGATAATCCATAACGGTTTTGTGGAGTTGGTCCGTATGCGCCGTGACACATCCTGCCGGTTTGTGAAACATGATATATTGATACTCACTGTAAGAGATTTTTTCCCCGGAAACCAGAATCTCATCTGTATCTGGAGAAATCTTCATACTGCCGTCTTTAACGGGAACACCGTTTACGGTAACCATCTGGTTTTTTATTTGTTTTTTTACTTCTGAGCGGGTTCCGATACCGCTGTCCGCCAGAAATTTATCAAGTCGTATTGTTTTTGTCATAACAGTCTTTTGGATAATGATATGTCAGTGTATGTTGTTTCAGTTTTATGAGATACGGATAGGGATTGACTGCTGCTTCCTTTCCATTTTTGTCTGTAACATAAAATCCCATATGTAAATGCGTGGCAAATTTGCCACTGGTTCCTTCCGGTCCATATCCGGTATTCCCGGCAAATCCAAGGAAGTCACCAGCCTTTACCATACTTCCTTCCTGCAGCTCTGGCATATAAGATTCCAGATGGGCATAGTACAGATACAGTCCGGCGGAGGTACGGATGCCAATACGGTATCCTCCAAGTTTCAGCCAGCCGATCTTTTCCACCACACCATCGGAAATACTGATGACGGGATATTGACCGGGCAGATTTTTCTCTGTCATAATATCACAGCCTTCATGACTGCGACTGCCGCCAAAGGTACGTTCCGTATGCCAGCTGTCCGCAAAATCCCAGGAAAATACGGTTCCGGTCTCAGAATCTTTCAGATCTGCAAGAGGAAAATATTTTAATTCTGTTTCATCTATAGCGACATTCTTCTCAGAGTGCCCAAATATCGGATCTGCATCAGAATGAAAAATATAGTGCTGTAAAACGATGCACCATAGTACTGTTATCAGTAAAAAGGTACTGTAAAAATGCCGTTTTCTTTTGCGGTTTCTTTCCCTGTCTGTTAGAGAGGTTTTTGACAGATAAAATCTGTAACCATTGCGTTTTCGTCTGAATGCATTCCTTCTTTTTCGAAAGGGTGTTCTGTAATAAAAGAAATTTCGCTTCCGTACAGGAGTTCTCAGCAAAGGCTGCCCTTTTCCAGTAATTTTAACATATAACTCCATAACCGTTCCGTAGAAGCGATGGATAACCGCTCTCTTGTGGTATGGATCTCATCAATCTGCGGACCGAAAGAAACACAGTCCAAATCCGGAAGTTTTTCCAGAAACAGACCACATTCCAGACCGGCATGCATTACTTCGATAGATGGACAGGTGCCAAAAAGCGCTTCATAAACATTTACCATACGATCACGCAGTGGAGAAACTGTCTTAAATTCCCATGCCGGATAATCGCTGTCCTCCTGATACATGCCTCCGAGTGCTTCTGTCAGTGCTTTTAAGCGGTCTGCCAGCAGGCGCTTCTGTGTGCTGACACTGCTGCGGATGCTGAAACAAACAGTAACGCTATCTGTTTTTGTTGTCAGGATACCGGCATTCAGGGAAGTCTCGACTAATCCCTGGATATCAGCGCTCATCATCTGCATTTCATTTGGCATCAGATAGAGGAATGCGGCGATCTGTTTCCAGTCGTTCGCAGAGATAACCTCTTTTTGGCAGGTCTTTCCCTTTAAGGTAAGCGATATGGTAACTTTTGCGTCGGCTGCATGATATTCCTCTCTCAGAGTCTCGGTTATTTTGTTTAAAAAGTTCTGTGCTTCTGTAAGCTGTTCCGGTGTAATCATCAGCTGTGCAATCGTTTCCCGTGGAATGGCATTTTCCTTTTGTCCACCGCTTATCGAACATACACCATAAGAAATAATCTGCTGCATCTCATATAACACGCGTCCCAGGATTTGAATGGCATTGCCATGTCCTTTGCCAATCTCTGTACCGGAATGTCCACCGGTAAGACCGTGAACGGAAAGTTCTACGGGAATTCCAGTAAAATCCTCTTTCTGGAAGGAAAAAATTGCATCCGCATGCATGCCGCCTGCGCATCCGCACAGAAAGATGCCCTCTTCCTCAGAATCCAGGTTTAACATCTGCCTTCCCTGTAACACGGATAAGTCGATATCTTTTGCACCATACATTCCGGTCTCTTCATCTACGGTAAAAACAGCCTCCAACCGCGGACTTTTGAGATCTTCTTTTTCTAACAGTGCCAGTGCAAAGGCAATAGCGATACCGTCATCGGCTCCAAGCGTTGTTCCCTTTGCTTTCAGATAGCCATCTTCGGTATACAGGGTAAGCCCTTCTTTTTCAAAATCAATGGAACAGTCACTTTCCTTTTCACACACCATATCCAGATGTCCCTGAATGATCTGCGCCGGATGATCTTCGTATCCTTTCGCTGCCTCACGGATAATGATGACATTGTTCAGCGCATCCTGATAACATTCCAGATGATGTTCTCTGGCAAACGCTACACAGTAATCACTGATGGCTTTTGTATTTCCGGAGCCATGTGGAATCTGGCATAATTGCTCAAAATAATAAAAAACGCGTTTTGCTGAAGATTGCTGTAATGCTGTTAGCATAAAAGTCCCTCCTGTATGACATGAACCTTTTGATTTTCTCATATATTGAACTATGAGAAAGAAAATGACGATTCTTATTGTAACTTGTATTTTACTCCATCTGTTGATCTTCCCAAAGCAGACAGCGTTATATACGGCACAGGGGCTGACACTCTGGTATCGTCAGGTGGTGCCAACACTGCTCCCGTTTTGTATTCTCTCTTATATTATAATTCAGACAGACTTGTATCATTCCCTTTTTCAGAAACTGGAGCGAATACTTCCTGAACGATTCTGTCAAAGTACCGAAAGTCTGTATCCTATCTGCATGGGAATGGTATGCGGTTTTCCAATTGGCAGCAAACTGACCGATGATCTGTATCGGCTGGGGCATCTGCATGACGATCAGGTAACCCGGCTGTGTGCCATCAGCAACCAGTTTGGTCCGGCTTTTCTGGTAAACTATGCCCTGATCTCCCAGCTTCATCTGGAACAGGGATGGAAACTCTTGCTGCCTGCAGTATATCTTCCACCTCTGGTGTCAGGTTTTCTGTGGTATCTATTTTCCAGCAGGGATAAAACCGATTCTATACATAAAAAACCGGTATCACAATCTCAACTTAACGTCAAAATCATAGATACCGGTATTATAAACGGATTTGAAACGATGCTTCGAATCGCCGGATATATTGTCATTTTTTCCATTATCTCCGGTATGATTCAACAACTTTCCATGGTGTCAGAAACCGGAAAAGCACTGATGGCAGGATTGTGTGAAATCACAACCGGCATACAAAAACTATCGGCTGTCAGTTTACCGGTACGGTTGAAACTAACACTGATCAGCGGAATCGTTCCGTTTGGCGGATTCTGCGGCCTGTTTCAGACAAAGGCCATGATGCGGCACACACCGTTTTCCACCGCTGCCTATGTGAGATTCAAACTCTGCTGTTCGTTGATGGGAATGTGTATCAGCTATACCCTTTTTCCGTTTCTATAATGAAGAATCCGATACGGCAGGCGTTTTATTTATCGCTTCCGGAGGAAATGATAGAGATATCATCCAGTGATCCTTCTTCCGCTGCGGATTCCGTGGAAACATTGGATGTTTCATCTTCTGTTGCTGCTTCTTCCGGATGCAGTTCCGCACGGTTGGCTACAACGATATCCTGACAGTTCTTCAGTGAAGTCAGCAGACTGTCATATTTTGCTTTGGAAGTGGAGACAGCGTGAGAAATGATATCCTCCAGATTTCCAAGCAGATTGTCGGTGTATTCAATGGCAGCAGTACGGTAATTGTTTGCATCTTCTGTCGCTTTGTCCAGAATCTCCTGTGCCTGATTTGTTGCGATCATAACGATCTCATTAGCCTGTGCATAAGCCTGCTGCATGATCTGATGTTCACTTACCAGCTCGCTTGTATGTACTTCCGCTGCTTCAATGATCTGATCTGCTTTTGCCTGCGCATCTGCCAGGATGGCATCTTTATTGCTGATGATCTTCTGATAACGTTTGATCTCATCCGGTGTTTTCATCCGGAGCTCTGTAAGAAGCTCTTCGATTTCTTCCCGGTTTACGATGATCTTGGAAGGATTCAGCGGCTGTGTCTTACAGTTGGCAATATAATTTTCGATTTCTTCAATGATTTCTTCCAAACGGCTTGTCATTTTAACAACTCCTTATCTGCTGATGTTATATTTTTCATATACTTTTCGGGCGATACCTTCCGGTACAAATTTGGAAATATCCCCGTTATAAGAAGCCACTTCCTTTACGATGGTGGAACTCAGATAAGCATATTGGAGACTGGTTGTCAGAAATATAGTATCAATATCGGGATTCACGATCCGGTTGGTCTGTGATATCTGAAGCTCATATTCAAAATCAGTGACCGCACGAAGTCCGCGGACGATGATATTCGCCCCGATCTTTCCAGCATAATCTACCAGAAGCCCGTCAAAAGCGGTTACCTTCACATTCGGAAGGTGGCTTGTCATTTCTTCTATCATACTAACACGTTCATCGGTAGAAAACAACGGATTTTTTGCACTATTGCGTAAAACGGATACATATAACTCATCTACGATTTTAGAAGAACGTTCAATCATATCCAGATGCCCGAAAGTAAGTGGGTCAAAACTTCCGGGATAAATAGCTCGTTTCATGATTAGACTCCTTGATCAGCTCTATTTTTATGAAACAATCATGTTTTCTGATTGCTAAAATCTGATTCGATCCATACGGAATTTATATGGAAAATACAGACTGTCAATCTCATGCATCCTGTCAACTTCAGATGCGATGCATAAAAATATGCTGATTTGTTTTATATTTTTTCTGTCGTGTAACTCTGTAAGCATCCATCTCATATGCTGTAATGTCGGCATCCAGAGGGGCTTCAATGATGATCGTTGTGTCTTCATCAATGATGGAAGAATCTTTCAGTGCTTCCAGAGCTTCAAGATCCAATCCTTTATTATATGGCGGATCCATGAAAACAATATCAAAGACATGTTTTCTTTCCAGTGTTCGGATTGCAGTTACTGCATCCATGATTTTCAGATCACAGCTGGAATTAAATTTTGTAAAATTAATATTATCCTGAATGCAGGCAGCGGCTTTTCGATTGTTCTCAACCAGAACGGCTTTCTGCGCGCCACGGCTGACTGCTTCCAGTCCGATAGCACCGCTTCCGCTGAAGAGATCCAGGAAATAACATCCCGGCACTTCAATCTGGATAATATTGAATAATGTTTCTTTGATGCGGTCGGTCGTAGGTCTTGTGTCCATGCCCGGGATTGTTTTTAAAGGCATGCTTCTGGCAGTTCCTGCAATAATTCTCATTTCTGCTCCTTTAATACATCTTTATTTTTCGCAAGATAATCGATCAGAGAAACAATGGTAAGTACCAGAGCCACATATACAACAATCGTCGTAAGAACCTGGAACCACATCATCTGCCAGTTTAAAATAAGCAGGATGATCATTGCCATCTGAAATGTGGTCTTGAATTTTCCCCACATGCTGGCTGCGATAACGATATTGTTATCAGCAGCGATCAAACGAAATCCGCTGATGATAAATTCTCTGGCAATGATAATGATCACGATCCATGCGGCCAGCTGTTTTTTCTCTACCAGACAGATCATGGCAGAGCATACTAGCAGTTTATCTGCAAGCGGATCCATAAATTTTCCAAAATTAGTTACCAGATTATATTTTCTTGCAATCTTTCCGTCTAACAGATCTGTAAGACTGGCTACAATGAAAATGATCAGTGCAATGTACTTTGCTGCATGAAAATCAGCTGGAAACAGCCGAAACAGCATAAAAAATACGAAAAACGGAATCAAAATGACACGAAACATCGTCAGTTTGTTTGGTAAATTCATAATAACTCTCCTATCAAATCATACTCATATGCACCTGTGATCTTTACACGAACAAAATCCCCGGAAACCAGTTCTTCATCTGTATGCACAAATACATAACCATCAATATCCGGCGCATCCCGATAAGTACGTCCGATAAATGCATGCTCTTCTGTAAGCTGTCCTTCGATCATAACATCCATGATACGATCTTTCAGCTGTTCATTACAGTCAAAGATGATCTCTTCCTGAAGTTCCATGACATCATCTTTCCAGTCTTCTTTTACCTCTTCTAAAATCTGATCCGGCATTTCTGCTGCCGGAGTACCTTCCTCAGGAGAATAGGTAAATGCTCCCAGACGGTCAAATTCTGCTTCATTTAAAAAGTACATCAACTCTTCGTGCTGCTGTTCGGTCTCCCCAGGGAAACCACAGATGATCGTTGTCCGTAATGCGATATCCGGAATTTCATCCCGAAGATGTGCAATGATCTGTTCAATATCTTCTTTGGAAGTACGACGTCCCATACGTTTCAATACCGGATTGCTGATATGCTGGATCGGCATATCCAGATAGTGACAGACTTTCTCATTTCGCTTGATAGATTGGATCAGTTCTTCATAGATTTCTTCCGGATAACAATAAAGCAGACGGATCCAGTACAGACCATCAATCTTATTCAGTTCATCCAGTAAAAGATGCAAAGTTTTTTTACCATAAAGATCCAAGCCGTAAAGAGTTGTCTCTTGCGCGATCAGGATCAGTTCTCTGACGCCACCGGCGGCAAGCTCTTTTGCCTGTGCGATCAGATCTTCCATAGGAACGCTGCGATATGCGCCACGGATAGATGGGATGATGCAATAGGTACAATGTTTGTCACAGCCTTCTGCAATTTTTAAATATGCAGAATGCCCCCCTTTGGTAAGGGTACGCTTTTCATGAGGCTCGATGGTTGTCATCGGCTGGAAGGACTCATAACCATTTCCATTTAATGCAGCGACGATCGCATCGGAGATATCATTGGTAGAATTTGTGCCAAGAATCGCATCTACTTCCGGAATCTCCTGACGGATCTCATCCTGATAACGCTGTGCCAGACAGCCACAGACGATCAGTGCTTTACAGCTTCCGGAAGTTTTATACTGTGCCATTTCCAAAATGGTGGAAATGCTCTCTTCTTTCGCATCATTGATAAAACAGCAGGTATTGACAATGATGATATCAGCTTCTGTCTCATCATCTGTAAAACTGTAGGATTCATTGGAGAGGCGTCCCAACATAAATTCCGTGTCTACAAGATTCTTGTCACAGCCAAGTGAAATAAATAATATCTTCATATTATTCTTCTATATCATCCTTCGGAATGTCTTCTTCTGCCTCATCATCCTCTCCAAGGATCTTAACATCTCCGCTGTATAATTCATCCACAGCAATAGAAAGTGGTTTGCCGGTAGAATTTACTACATATGGCTCTGCTCCGGCGATAATCTGGCGAGCACGTTTTGCAGCAGCGATAACGATCGAGTATCTGCTGTTGATTACCGGTTCTTCACCTGGTTCTGTATCACTGTTGATTTTCTGCATTAATTCTGTGTAAGATGGATGGATCATAATATTATTCCCCTTTCGCTTTCTCTTTTAATTCTGTTCTTATTTTACTGATCAGATCGATCTGATGTTTCATTTTGCTGTTTTCACACTGTGTTACCGGTTGCACAGGTTTTTCCTTTTCGTATTGGATAATCTGATGCATCAGTGCAACAGAAGCATCCAGATCGTCATTTACGACCAGATAGTCATAAACTTCACAGCCGTCTGCCTCGACAGCAGCTCTTGACATCCGGGATGCAATGACATCTTCCGATTCCGTGCCCCGACCACGCAGTCTGTTTTCCAGTATTTCTGCGGTAGGCGGTGTGACAAATACGAGAAGCGCATCCGGAACTTTTTTCTTAACCTGTAAAGCACCCTGGATCTCAATCTCAAGGATAACATTTTTTCCGGAAGCAAGATGCTGTTCTACATAATCAGCAGGTGTGCCGTAGTAATTATCTACATAGCAGGCATACTCTAGAAATTCGTGTTTCTGAATTTTTGTTTCAAAATCTTTTTTGCTGAGAAAGAAATAATGTATACCATCTTTTTCCCCTTCCCGCGGTTGTCTTGTCGTAGCAGAAACGGAAAGCGCATATTCCTGCGGATATCGTTCCAGCAGAGCCTGGGTAATGGTTCCCTTTCCGGAACCGGAAAATCCGGACATGATGATCAGCTGTCCTCGTTGCTTCATGTTACATTCCCTCTTCCATTTAGTTTACTTTTCAGATCCCTGAAATCTGCCGGCAAGTGTTTCCGGCTGTAACGCTGATAAAACGATATGGTCACTGTCTGTAACGATAACGCTTTTTGTACGGCGTCCCTGTGTTGCATCTACAATACATTCATTTTCCTTTGCCCGCTGGATCATTCGCTTCGCAGGCGCGGAATCCGGATTGACAATAGCAATCACTCTGTCCGTGTTTACAATATTACCAAATCCGATATTCATAATTCTGGCCATTTTAATGACACCTCTTTATGTCCGTCTTTCAGGCGGATCCTTTATTCAACATTTTGAATCTGTTCTCTGATTTTTTCAATCTCTGTTTTCAGATCAATGGCGATATCAGATGTCTCCAGATCGTTTGCTTTAGACAGGATTGTATTTGCTTCGCGGTTCATTTCCTGTGCGATGAAATCCAGTTTCCGACCGATACTCTCCTTCTGCTGCAGAGTATTCCGCATAGATCTGATATGGCTTCTCAGTCGGACGGTTTCTTCATCCGTACAGATTTTATCAGCAAAGAGCACGATCTCTGTAGCAATCCGGGATTCGTCAATCTGTTTGTCTCCCAGAAGTTCTGCCACTTTTGCATTCAGCTTTTCCCGATACTCAGCAATGATCTGTGGCGCCCTTGCCTCAATCCGATCGACATTCACTTCCATATGAGAAAGCTTTTCCATCAGATCATGATAGAGATGTTCTCCTTCTGTCACACGATTGGCAACAAACTGTTCACTGGCTTTTTCCACACAGTTTTCCAGTAATGTGCCCCATTCTTCTTCATCCATCGGCTTCTCTTCCATTGTAAGCACTTCCGGATAACGGGAAAGCGTACTGACGCGGATATCATTTTCCAACTGAAATTGTGCAGCCATCTGTTCCAGATGCTTTTGATATTCAGCAGCCAGCTCACTGTTGTAATGAACAGTCAGCGTATTTTCTGAATCATCTTCATAGGATATAAAAACATCTACTTTGCCGCGTTGGATATATTTTTTCATCTGGTTGCGGATGGCAGCCTCGAAAAAATTAAATTTCTTCGGCATCTTTACGGTAAGATCCAGATACCGATGATTTACAGACTTTAATTCTACTGTGATCTTGCGGTTGTCCTGGGCAAGCTCATAGCGACCGTAGCCCGTCATACTTTTTATCATACAGTGCCTCCTGTATTCCTGAAGCTTTCAAAACACTCCAATATAAATGTATGAATGTCCGCGAAAACTTCATTGGCTTTTGACAGTTGATAAACGGTCAAAATATATTCTTTTGCATATCAGGTATGCATATCTGAAATATTATATAGGTTTTTTTATGGGAAGTCAAACCCTCAGAAGCATTTTTCATGGAATGTCTTTGCTTTTTTTTCGCAATCAGTTATAATGTATACTCGATATATAAATAATGAAGTCATTTTTATTATACAATATGTTTTTGTAATTTACACAGGATATATGACAGAAAAACGGATATTATTTTCTCATCGTACAAAACGTGTACGCACTGCGAAAATATCATTGTATATCAAAAATTTATCTTTGAAATCTTCGTTTAGAGGATTTCGAGAGTATCGTAATAAAATCAGGAGGTTACATGAAACCATGGCTTTAGATGGAATCGTTATTTCTAATTTAATATATGACCTGAACCGAACGATCAGCGGCTGCCGTATCAGCAAGATCGCACAGCCGGAAACAGACGAGTTGATGCTTACCTGCAAGGGGAGCTGCGGGCAGGTACGTTTATGTATTTCTGCAAGCGCGTCTCTTCCACTGATGTATCTGGCATCAAAAAATAAACCAAGTCCACTGACAGCACCGAATTTCTGTATGCTTCTCAGAAAGCATATCGCAAATGGACGGATCATCTCGGTAACCCAGCCGGGGCTGGAACGAATCGCTATATTTGAGATCGAACATCTGGACGAGCTAGGCGACCTCTGCCGAAAAAAACTGATCGTAGAGCTGATGGGCAAACATAGTAATATTATCTTCTGTAATGAAAACGACCGGATCATCGACAGCATCAAGCATATTTCAGCACAGATCAGTTCCGTCCGGGAAGTGCTTCCGGGACGAACCTATTTTATTCCGGAAACTCAGCACAAAGTCGATCCTCTGACATGCAGTGAGACACTTTTTACAGAAACTGTAAAAGAGAAACCGATGGCGCTTGCAAAAGCGATCTATACTTCCTTTACCGGTATCAGCCCGCTGGTGGCGAACGAGATCTGCTACCGCTGCCATCTGGATGGAGACCAGCCGACGGCATCCTGTACAGAGCAGGATTTTGAACGGCTTTATCTGACATTCTGTAATGTACTCAGCTGTGTTTCTACAGGAGAATATTATCCGTGCATGATCAAAAAAGGCGAGGAACCGGTGGAATTTTCTTCTGTTCAGCTGCAGTCATTTGCGGATTGTACCTGCATTCCATATGATTCAATTTCAGAAGTTCTGGAATCTTATTATGCGGAGAAAAACGTATATACCCGCATCCGTCAGAAATCGGTAGATCTTCGCCGGGTGGTTTCCACTGCACTGGAACGGAACCAGAAAAAATATCAGTTACAGAAAAAACAGCTGAAAGATACAGAGAAACGGGAAAAATACAAGATTTACGGAGAAATGCTCCACACTTACGGATATGGACTGGAGCCGAATGAAAAAGTGCTGGAATGTGTAAATTATTACACCAATGAACCGATGAAAGTTCCCCTTGATCCGGATCTCACTGCTGCAGAAAATGCCAAGAAATATTTTGATCGCTACGGCAAACTGAAACGTACTTATGAGGCATTGAGCGAACTGATCCAGGAAACGGAAAGTGATATCGAACATCTGGAATCCATCGCTACTGCCCTGGATCTTGCTGTAAGTGAAGCAGATCTTTCCCAGATTCGGGAAGAACTGGTGGAATCCGGTTACATCCGTAAAAAATACGGGCAGAAAAAAACTTCTCTGAAAAGCAGACCGTATCATTATCAGACAAAAGAAGGCTTTGATATCTATATCGGAAAGAACAACCTGCAAAACGATGAGCTGACTTTTAAAATGGCCGAAGGAAATGATTGGTGGTTCCACTCCAAAGGAATGCCTGGTTCCCACGTCATTGTAAAGACGAAGACCGGCGATCTGCCGGATCATGTCTTTGAGCAGGCCGCCGCTGCCGCTGCTTACTATTCCAGAGGACGTGGAAACGATAAAGTAGAGATTGACTATCTCCAGAAAAAAAATGTGAAAAAGCCAAATAAGGCAAAACCGGGCTTTGTAGTATATTACACCAACTATTCCATGGCGATCACGCCAGGGATCAGTGAACTGACATTGATCTCAGATTAAATGACAGGCATTGAAGTTTCAATAATGAGGTGCTCCCTCAAACTTCAATGCCTGTCATTTTTTTATAAGCCTTACAGATTGATCCGTTCATTAAAGTTTTTCTGATACAATTCTAATCTGCGTTTCAATTTTACACAGGATGGACCTTCCAACCTATCCTCCTGCTGCAACAGCAGGCCACTTTCATACGCTGCTGCTTTCAGCAGGTCGGCATCCTGATAGATATCAGCGATACGGAATGCAAAATCTCCGCTCTGGCGGATACCAAAGAAATCTCCCGGTCCACGCAGCTTCAGATCCTGACCGGCAATCTCAAATCCATCATTTGTACGGTTCAAGATATCCAGCCGCTTGTTTTTCTTTTTATTGCCGGAACCGTCGATCATGATACAGTAAGACTGTTCTTTGCCACGACCGACACGGCCACGGAGCTGATGCAGCTGCGCCAGACCAAACCGTTCTGCATTTTCAATCATCATAACCGTTGCATTCGGCACATCCACACCTACCTCTACAACGGTTGTCGATACCAGGATCTGAATCTTATTTTGCAGAAACGCTTCCATGATCGCATTTTTATCATCTGCTTTCATTTTTCCATGAAGACATCCTACCGTACAGATTCCCTGAAAATGAGCTGCCATCTGTTCGGCATAATCCAGTACATTTTCGCCTTCCATCGTTTCAGACGCTTCCACAAATGGACAGATGATATATGCCTGTCTGCCTGCCTGGATCTGCTTTTCAATAAAGTGATAAGCTTTCGGACGGTATCCGGTATCTACCACACAGTTTTTGATCGGCAGTCGGGAAGCCGGTACCTGATTGATCACAGAGATATCCAGATCGCCATACAAAATGATCGCCAGTGTCCTTGGAATCGGTGTAGCGCTCATAACCAGAATATGCGGATACTCGCCTTTCTGTGCAAAACTCTCCCGCTGCTTAACGCCAAACCGATGCTGCTCATCCGTAATAACCAGTGCAAGATGATTGTATTGCGGTTTTTCCTGTATTAACGCATGTGTACCTACGATCAATGCATCAGAATGTTCTTCCAGAACTGCATAAGCTTCCAGTTTCTGCTTTGCTGTCAGGGAGCCGGTCAGCAATACTACCGGATAAGAAAGATCGTGCTCTTTACACAGTGCGCAAAGTTTCTCATAGTGCTGTCTTGCCAGTACATCTGTTGGCGCCATGATTGCGGCTTGATATCCATGACGAACAGTATCCAACATCGCCAGAAACGCAACAATGGTTTTACCGGAGCCAACATCTCCCTGGATCAAGCGCTGCATGGCATATCCCCCTGCGATATCCGCCTGAATATCCTTTATCGTACGTTTCTGCGCATCCGTAAGGGCAAAAGGCAGATTGCTCATAAAACCATCAATATATCCGTCATCTACCCAGTGATAATCTGTCTGTAACTGCTGTTCTTTTGTCTTTCCGGCTTTCATGGCAAGGATAAAGAACAGGAATTCATCAAATGCCAAACGGTTTCTGGCAATGATACAGCTCTCTCCATCCTGTGGAAAATGGATATTTTCCAGTGCAAAGTTATATTCACACAGATGCTGCCGGCTGCGGATATCTTCCGGGAGAAATTCCAGTTCCAGCGCAAGCGCATCCAGACTTCCCCGCATTGCTTTCTGGAACATGTGATTGGTCAGCCCGGCCGTTAATGGATAGATTGGTTGCAATGTCTTACTGACAGCTTCGTATTTTTCCGGAGTAAAGATCTCCGGCTGGTCCATCAGGTACAACCGTCCTTTTTGTTTGACAGTACCATAAAAAATATAAGTTTTTCCCGGCTCCAGAAGACTCCTGACATAAGGACTGCGAAACCAGCTCAATCGAACCTTTGTCTGGATGCCGCAAAGATCCGTAGTAACCAGCTGCACCCGACTGTTTGGAACTATGGATGGCTTTTTCGTGATCTTTGCCACAATGGCATTTTTCTTATCTGCAAGAACTTCATCCGGGCTACAGATTGGCGGGAACTTTTCATAATCCCGTGGAAAATAAAAAAGCAGATCCTGCAGGGTATATATGCCGATTTTATGAAACAGCTCTTCGGTCTTTGCCCCAATTCCTTTTAATTCCCGTATTGGAGAATCCAGTGTCATCGTTTCCCTCCCAATATTTTGGTGTCACATTTATATCGTTAAATATACTGTTGCAATAAATATTTTTAATAATGTAATTCTGGTGTGATTTTACCAATATCAATTCATAACCTGCCGTCATGTCTGTTCCTGTATTTTGAAAAAACTCTTTTCTTCAAAATACAGGAACAGGCATATATCAAGCAACAAAATCCCGAGACATATTTAAAATACATCTCAGGATTTTTATATACAATGTATATTAGCCACTGACTTCATACATATCACAAATCTTTAATAGAAAATATAATCCGTTCTTATCAGTTATAGAATCTCCATCAAAAGGATGCATGATATCTTTCCAGTACTCAGTCAGTTTTTAAATGTTGAACAGCATCCAATTTATTCTACAGATATTACATAATAATAAATCGGCTGGCCGCCAAAGGTAAGATCTACCTCGCACTCCGGATAGGTCTCTTCTACATAAGCAACGAATTCTTTTGCTGCATCTTCTGTCACATCTTCGCCATAAAATACGCTGATAAAGGAGGACTCTTCATCCACCATCTGAGCCAGCATATCTTTCAGTACATCCATCATATCTGTTCCAACAGAAAGGATGGCAGAATCGCCGATACCCATGTAGTCGCCTTCATGGATTTCTTTTTCGTCCAGAATGGTGTCACGGACTGCATAAGTAACCTGTCCTGTCTTGACCATGGAGATGGCTTCTTCCATAGATGCAAGGTTTTCTTCCGGAGACTGATCCGGGATATAATTGATCATAGCTGTGATCCCCTGCGGAATAGTCTTTGACGGAACGACAAAAATCTTCTTATCTTCTACCAGTGTTGCTGCCTGGTTCGCTGCAAGGATAATATTTTTATTATTCGGCAGGATGAAAATATTGTTTGCATTTACCTGTTCGATAGCATTTAACATATCTTCCGTACTCGGGTTCATTGTCTGACCGCCTTCGATGATATAATCAACGCCTAATCCCTTAAATGCTTCACTCAGACCTTCGCCGATGGAAACAGAAATAAATCCCATCTCTTTTGCCGGTTCCTGCGCTTTTTTCTCTTCTTCCCGCTGCTGTGCGGCAAGTTTTTCCGCATCCTTGATCAGCTTCTCTTGATGTTCCTCACGCATATTGTCGATCTTAATACGGCTGAGAGAACCAAAGGTAAGGGCTTTCTGTAGTACCAGTCCCGGATCATTGGTATGTACATGGATCTTGACAATCTCATCGTCAGCAACCAGTACGATAGAATCTCCTTTGGATTGAAGGAAAGCTTTCATATCTTTTTCTTCCGTAGAAGAAAGCGGTTTGTTTAATACAATGATAAATTCTGTACAGTAACCGAATTTGATCTCCTGCTCTGTTTGTGCAGAAATCTTTACAATACCAGATCCTGTGGTTGCAGCGGATCCCGCCTCTACACCTTCAATGGTGTAATCAATCTCTTTTCCCTGATATGCATCCAGTGCGCCACGAAGCACTTCTACCAGACCCTGTCCGCCGGAATCTACAACGCCGGCCTGTTTTAATACCGGAAGCATCTCCGGTGTTTTCGCCAGAACAGCTTCTGCCTCTGCGAAAATCGCTTTCAGATATTCTGCCATGCTGCAGTCTTCATCACAGGAAAGCTCGATTGCTTTATCTGCAACGCCTTTTGCTACTGTAAGGATCGTACCTTCTTTTGGTTTCATAACGGCTTTATAAGCTGTTTCACATGCTTTTTCGATCGCCTGACAGAGAATCATCTTGTCAATCTCTTTCTCTGTCTTGATGACTTTTGTAAAACCACGGAACAGCTGGGAAAGGATAACGCCGGAATTACCTCTGGCACCTCTTAAGGAACCGCTGGAGATTGCTTTTGCCAGCGCTGCCATATCCGGATCAGTCAGTGCGCTGACTTCCTTTGCCGCAGATATGATCGTCATGCTCATATTCGTACCGGTATCACCATCCGGAACCGGAAAAACGTTTAATTCATTGATCCATTCTTTTTTCGCATCCAGATTTTTCGCACCTGCCAGAAACATCTTTGACAGAAGTGCGGCATCTAATGTCGTATATTCCACTTCTAAGTTCTCCTCCCTGGTATCAGTATTAATCAATCACTCTGACACCTTCCACAAAAATGTTGATTTTTTCAATCTGCATTCCGGTAAATGACTCGACTTTGTATTTCACGGTGTGAATCAGATTGTCAGCCACTGCCTCGATATTTACGCCATATGAAATAATCACGTGGAAATCCAATGTTATTTTATTATCAGTGATAGATACGGAAATTCCATGGTGAAGATAGTCTTTTTTCAGCAATTTCACAAGTCCGTCTTTTACATTTACCGCAGCCATACCTACGATACCAAAGCATTCTACTGCCACTGAACCGGCATATGTAGAAACAACTTCCGGTTCGATACTAACCGTACCGAATTCGTTACTCATATATCCTTTCATTATAATCCTCCAATTTTCAACGTATGTCCTTCTGGATGTTTCAATACTGATCCCCCAAAAATACCGGGTGTCATTTCTTATTTATATGAAAACAGCGAAAGCACATACTATAACTTATGTGGTTATTATACCCATTCTTTGACAAAAAAGAAACACCCTTAATCCAAAAAAACGTGTATTTGCAAAAAAATGTGTATATTTTTTGTCAAAAGGCATAAAAATACGGCTGAAACAGAAAGCAAACGAAACCGCTGTCCGTCAGACAGATGTTTTCATTTGTTTTTATTTCAGCCATATCTGTTCTACGAAAATATTGTAAGGCAGAATCACAGATTGCTTTAAAAGATACTAACTTTTCCACCGTTTATAATGCCATAAATAAATGACTGCCCTTCCGTTATAATTTTATCCCGTAATATTCCCATGTTAGGGTATCTAATAGGAGATACTCCTGGGAACCGTAAGGGGTTCCATCCGGGTCTGTAGAAAATACATCACAGGAAATGAGATTGTTCTCCTTTGTAATGGATTTCACGGGAGTATGTCCTACAACCTGTAGTAATTTCCGTGGCTTATACAGGCGTATATTTTTCTTCTGTGGTCTGAGCCAAATGGGGGAATCATCCTTCCACATCTGTGCGACACCCAACTGATTGATCGTATCCACAACTGCATCCACATCATCATATTTGGAAGCCGGAACATTTTCACTGACAAAATAATCCAATACGCCTCCATGGGAAAATAAAACATTATCAATTCGATGCACATAACGGATAGGATTCCCTTCCGGAACAGCGTCACGAAGATCCAACAGTTTCTTCTGTACCGTATAAGAAGCCATACTGCTGTAACCGGTTTCCAGACAATGCCACAGATAACTCAGATCATGATTGCCATAACACCATGCCGTATCCGGATATCGCTTTGCAAAACGGATCGCTTCATCATAGACCTCTTCGTATAGCGAGATCTGATATTGCATGTTCCAGTCGTCTGCGATATCCATCAAACAGACTGCTCTGTCTGCAATACCCTGATGCATCAGGGCGGAAGCCTGACGAAAAAGATACGGTTTGAGATGAACATCGGGGATTACGAGTACTTTCATATTTTGAATGCTCCTTTTGGTAGATTTCATGAGGTTGAAATCATACTAACATGGGGGAAAAAAATTTTTTTGATTGTTCCTCTTTCATTCTCTCTGTAATCTGGATGTATTTTTACGGTATCTTTTGTTGCAATCAAGTTTTTGTAATCAATTCTAAAAACTTGATTTTTTCTGCTCTTTATAGAATTGATTAACATTTCTTAGATTTTCCTGGCAGAATTTTTGAAGGAAAGACTTTTAAGGCATCTCTCTCGTATAAACCTTCTCCAACATATCATCCAGACAGAACCTGCACCCATTTGATATTTTCAAACTATCGTGTGTTCTGGTAGTGTAAATGTTACCAGAAAAGTGAACTAATTCATAGTCTTTTTCAATTACACAACATTAGTTTAAACATTTTTTGAATAATATCTTCCCCATCCCGCCAGCCTCAAATAATCCATTTAACTATAACTTTTTGGATGCCATATAATAATAGTACATGACATTTCCCTCAATCACGGATTTTTGTGCGTTCACTGCGTCGACTGATTCTTTAAATAAATTTGCCGTTTTTAAAAAAGCTGCAATTCCTGCGGCTGACAAACCAATCTTAACTCCAGACTGAAGGTATTTTTCTAAAATACCAAAAGTTTCTATGATATCAGTTCTTGTTGTTATTGCAGTAGCAAGTCCTGCACCAACATATCCTAATTTTCTACGCGCTTCTCCATCAGCCAAAACCCTTCTGCCAAAATTTCTTAATACACCTGGTTCACTTGAAAGTTCATTCAATTCATTTATACGAGGCATAACCTCTGTATCATACAGTTTTAAACATTCATATTGAAAATTTATGTCCCACGGCATAGATATAACTTGTTCGGAAAACTTATAAATAGCTGTTCGAAAATTAATTAACGGATTTTGCAGTTCTTTTTTGAAATCTAAGATTTCATCAATGGATGCTTTTTCAAGTGTAGGTAACGTTGCTAATATATTATTTGCAATTCCTGCATGGCGAATAATTTCCTTATCTATCTTACTAAAATCTAATATTTTTTCATTTATTACAGACTTTACAACAGATGAGCAAATATTATCGAATAGTGGGAATGAACTTCCCGATTTTACAGTACCTAACAGATTTGCAAAATATCCCCCTGTTAATTCATCGATACTAAATCCATTATAGGAATAATCAAACACAGATATAATGTTCTTATCAATCAGTTGTTGGATTGTTCTAGTCCCCTCTTCAGTCATCACATCATGTAAAGCTTCTTCTAGCAATTCATTACATTGTTTGAAAACCTGTTGCATCTTTAACTGAGCCCAAATTTCTTGTTTATTCCTACCGTTTTTCTTCTTTAAATAAGGTCTGACAGGTTCTAACATCTGCGTTAAACTACAAAGTTTTTCTTCAAGTTCTTTCGTTTCCTTACTATCAAACGACCGGAATAAAGGAAGTAACTTCTCTATCATATCGTCAATATCTTTTGCATTTGTTAAACACTTTGGTAAATAATTAAAAACTGCATATTCTGCCATGCCAATGAGTTCTATTTCATCCGCATAAAGCAATGAACTCTTTATTAGTTTTAAATCTTCTTCAAATTCCATATTGCTGGATGCTGTTCCAATAGAAATCTTCATATATCCCCCTCTTTATCATGTGTTTCTAAAAAAATCGTTCCATATATAAAATATCATACATATATAATCCACACAATATTTTATAATTATTAAAATGATAAATCTTTTATTCTATCTAAATATTAATTTTTCATAAGCTGTTTTTGAAATATGATTTAAAAAAGCAGGAGCTCCAGCTCCTGCTTCCATTTATCCCACATATTCAATTTCAAGATTCTCTAATCTCTCCCATACAGATCTCTCGTATAAACCTTCTCTCTCACGTCATCCAGACAGGCTCAACCCTTTTCATCTTCGCATAAGTGTTCAACTCATTAAAACAAGAAACACGAAGCGCTAGGTAGAATTGGCAAACAGCTTGCTCGCTTCATCCTCCCTAAATCCCATGATCAGCGTAGCGATATCTTCCTTGATAGCACTTTTTTGTAATAAGAAAACAAACGTGTCTGCCGCTTTGACCAGATGGACATTCTCCATCACATCGGTATCTGTCAAGTCGATTTTTTTATGTAAATAATAATATTCACTAAATATTATTTTCATCCTAACAGTTTAAATTTACATTTTCATAAGTTACATATCAGATGCCACTTTTATAATAGCATTTACAATTTTATTCATATCAGCTATAAATCTGTCAACAACTTCCCTCGAAATCATATTAGTAACGGCATCTTCATGACGACGATCCGACTGATGCGCTATCAAGTTTCGTCTTGTAAACAGCTGATTTAGTACTCTTTTTATTTTTTCTTTTGTCTTTTCAGAAGCTCTTCTGGCATAAAAAGCCTCATCTGCTATCATTTGTATATTTAATCCCAAAAGATTCATTTGGCGTCTAAATGAATCATATGAAACTAATGTATCTCCAGCATAATATCCATTGATATATTCAAGAAACCAGTCGGAATCTTTTCCATCTCTTAGTGCACGGGCAACAGTTTTCATATCAATCTGAATATTTTTATATTTATCTGTAGCTTTCCAATTTGAGTCATATATTTGACCTAATCCATACTTCGTTAATTCATGCATAAAAAAATCAAAAGCGCTTTCCAAAAATACTACCTGAGCCCGCCATACATGACACGCTTGATCTTGTTTTCCATTTTCAGCAAGATAGTCTGCGACATCAAATTGCTCCTGAATTACAGATATACTTTCATCGAAATGTTGTTTAATCTCTTGAAGTTCATATTTTACTACACGAATTGGGGAAGCAATAACCCTTGTTTCTTCTTTTCTATCCGATAATTTTAAAGACTTATCCAAATGCAACACCCCCGATTAAAATTCCTTACTGAAATCTTCTACAAAATTGGGATTCATCATCGGAATTGCACCATATTTCCCACTTATATATCCCTTCTCAAGATTTTCTGATTTACGTACATTCTTTATCTCAACCAGAGAATATAAATCTGTTGCCCGTTCTTTTTCAGTAAGCTGAGTAAACCAAATTTGATCCCTTCTAAAAAGTTCACTATTCAAAAGACTGGTATCATGTGTAGAAAAAATAATTTGTGCCGTTTTATCACTGGACGCCTTTTGAAATAATTCAAGAATTTTTGCCACAAGATTTTCATGCAAACTTTTTTCTATTTCATCACAGATTAGGATTTTTCCTTTCATTAAAATATCAATGATTGGACACAACATTTCAAATAATTTTTTTATACCTTCGGATTCCTCTGTCATGAGATCCGTTTCAAAGTCATCATATATAACCTTTGCTTCAACCCGATTCATTTTCCCGGATAATAACTGTTCCAATTCTGGTGGAATATTACCTTGAATGTCAATTTTTTCAAGTTTTACCCGAACATCTTTAATACCAGTCATAAAGTCCTGAAGCATTTTAAGAAATAATTGCTTGATTTTCTCATTGTTTTGCATAAGTTGAATGGAATATTCTATCCAATTATTATTTTCTCTATTATAGAACACAATATCTTGTGAAAAAAATAAAAAAGCTTCCTCAACTTCCTTTAGGTTAGAATAATTGGCTGCACATGAAAGAAATAGTCGATTCTCTTTAAGAACGGTTTCGCTTAAATCAAAAGATTTTTTATATCGATTCCCCGGCTTGATCAAAAGCCCTTCTCTGTCAAAAATTTTTACCTGTTTACCTAATGGAAAATAATATAAATTTTCTTCTTTAACAACATTATTTAGCAATGAAAAACCATATGCATATCTAATTCCATTCCTAACAAATTGCATAGAAAACTCACTGGGTGTTCCAGATAATGCTAACTTATGCGGAGTCTGAAAGATTCTTTGCCCAGGTTGATGATTTATACTGTTAATTACTAAATTTTGAACAAATCCAAGCGAACTTAATACATTCGTTTTACCAGAACCATTTGCACCATATATCACGGAAGAACGTATTACTTTGTATTTTTCATAAGGAATGAGTCTGTCCGCATACTGAATATCCTTCCCCGCAATAGTTGAAAACACGATTTTTTCTTTTATTGATTTGTAATTAGAACAAGTATATTCTAATAACATGACATACCCTCCTTCAGTTTTAACTTGATTTCATTATTTTATTAGTTATATAATTAGAAAATACATTATTTTTTCTTTTCTGTCAATTAATTTGCATATTTTTTGCAAAATAACTTTTTTAAAAATCACATAATAGCTTTTTATATTTAATCATTTTACTTAATAGTACCTTTTTTATAGTGATATAATGCTATCCTCAAATTTTTTTATGCACATTGTTGATTGTCAAGTAAAATTGACCCACTTTTACGTTTAATTCTGACCCACCTGAATTCAGAAATCACCTGATTTTCAAGTGGGTCATTTCTTTTTTGTATTGTTTTAACTGTTCCTGCAGGAATTCTCTGTGCTCCGCAGGCACATTTCTGTTTCGACTTTGTTTTCACAGAGAGCTTCTAAATTTAAAAAAATATCGTCTTCCTTACGGCTGTTTGATTCAAAACGGTCGGTATCATAGTTATATCCAAGACTCTTGTCTGCTTTCATCCTTTTCATAACGTAAGTTGGATTTTTGATCTCATAACAGCTCCGAATTAGGTCATATGCAGCTGTTTTTCCCTCTGTATTGTAAACTTCTATGATCTGCGGATATTTATCCGGTGTGATTTTTATACTCGTTTTTATGCCTTTCTTTTTTAATACTCAGTTTTTGGCCCTTTGACACGATAGCTGTCTTTTTTGCATTCACAAAAAGGACCCTATATCCGGCTTCGCATTCATTCCGGCCAATCCCGGTGGCAATCATACTTTTACCGACTCCTGGAGGCCCAATGATTATGATGTTTTCATGGTTATCCATAAATTCAAGCCTGCCCAAAGATTGGATCTTTGCCGCATCCAGGTTTGGATTGAAGCGGTAATCAATGTCAGACAGCCGTTTATCAGAGTCGAAATTAGCTGCATCTGTCAGGCGTTCAGCCTGTCGGCGTTTCTTTCCTGTTTCCTCCACTTGTAACAGCATGATCAGGAAATCTTCATACGTCATAGACTGTTCTGAAGCTACACGTATAAGTTCCTGATATTGTTCGCGCATATTGACCAGCTTAAACTGTTTCATTCTGGCTTCTATATAAGCTGCGTTTACAGCACTTGTCTCTCTCACTAGGCATTTACCGTTCCTCCTCTCTTGTATTGGTGCATACAGAGAGAAGTGTATCCTCTTTGAACTTCTCCAGATCATTTACCACACGGCTTCCAAAGAAAGTGCTGCCATCTTCCAGCGTTGGCTCATAGATCACGACCTTTGCGCTCTTCGCCTTAATCCGTTTCATGACACCCTGAATAGAGGACTGACGGAAATTATCGGAATTGGACTTCATGGTCAGTCGGTATACGCCGATCACGATTTCCTTTTCCATAGAGGCATCATAATTATTATCCTCGCTATAATCATAATATCCCGCCATCTGCAATACACGGTCTGCGATGAAATCCTTCCGTGTCCGGTTAGACTCCACAATGGCAGACATCATGTTCTGCGGCACATCCGCATAATTTGCCAATAGCTGCTTCGTATCCTTCGGCAGACAATATCCACCATAGGGACATTTGTATTCCACATATGAAGATTATGTAAATGAATAATATCTGGAGATATTTTTTTATTAATGCATATGTACCAAAAATGTTCCATATGCCGTGTAAACCAGTAATTCGAGACAAAATACCTGATATTAGCACTTCATACTTTAACCCATATAAAGTAGATTTTTTTTGTTTTTCTTTCCACCAACCATAATACGAAAATATTTTTGTACCTAGTTGATCATGTGCTGTATCTAAAATCCATCCCATGCATACCAATATCAATACTCCCACAAAAGCTGATCTGTATCAATCAACCCAAACCTCAAGAACATCGAATATAAATAACTCGCACCAAATACTTCTAATTTTTTCGGTCCGCTTATCTTTCCATTCTTCTCCAATATCACTTTTAAAGCAACTTTCACACTACTTCTCGTTATAGATTTTTTCTTTCGATTAAT
>USRX01000004.1 GCA_900557275.1 uncultured Roseburia sp. | reverse complement strand
GATAAATTCTGTTGTAATATATCCGATATTTCCGGTCACCAGTAATTTCATACGTTACCTCGTAATCATATATTGCACATTTCTAGCATTTCCAACCTATCATTTATGCAGAAGATGTATTTTCTTTTATCCTCTTTTTATCTTTATACATCTTCTCGTCAGCACAATGGATCAGCTCCGGCAGATTCTTTTCCTCTGCATCTGTCCAGACATATCCCATTGCAACAAAGATAGGAATGTCACTTTGTTCATCGGCAAATTCAATCTCCACTCTGACTTGCCTTATGATCTCTTCTGTTTCTTCGGCTGTCTTGTTTTTCAGGATAATCACGAACTCATCACCGCCGATTCTGTAACACTGACCGTTCTGTCCAACGGCAGCTCTCATACACTTTGCGATCGTGATAATAAGCTCATCACCTTTATTATGTCCCAGGCTGTCATTTATCTTCTTCAGATTGTTGGCATCCATCATTATGTAGGAAATCATTCCTGGGAAAATGAGAGGCTGAAGGTAACCTCCGCCTTCGTAACACCGTCGGAAGCATCAATCGTCTACTCACCTTCCGGGGCACTTACTTTTCCTGTAAAAATTCTGTCGGGAACATTCTCATATCTCCCGCAAATATATAATGCAGCTACCATAAAGAAGATAATTATAAGAGTAACTGCAGTATGTATCTTTTTCATAATCATTCTCTCTTATAATATTTTTTGCCATTCCGGCAGATATAATCGCGTCAGCATAACTGCCGAACCATTTCTTAATTATACCACAGCTTCTCATTTTCGAATTTATTTTTTCAAGTTTTTTAATTCTCGCATCAATACTTTTGATACAAGCAGCTGGCGAAGAAAAAAGTGACTTTTCAAGACTAGTCTTAAACAAGATTCCTTTTCCTCTAGTCCTTGACTCGTTATACCTGGTACCAAAATACCATATTCCGTTACACTCTCTTACAGTCAAACATTTTCTTATCATCTCTTAGAGCGCACCCATGGTGTGCAAACTAAAAAGAAGAACCTGCCTACGCAAGTTCTTCCCATTTTTCATATAATGCTTCCAGTTCTTCTTCCAGAGCATCTTTTTCTTTCTGTAATTCTCCTAGCTTTGCAGAATTGGTTGCAATAGCCGGATCGACAAATCTCTCATCAATCTCAGCCATTTTTTCTTCGATCTCTTCAATACGCTGCTCCGTCTTCTTCAGCTCATTTTCTTTTTTTCGCTGACGCGCCATCTCTTCCTTCTGCTGCTTCCAGTCCTGTTTTCCGGCAGTTTCCTGTCGGTCTACAATCTCCGTCTCTTCTTCCTGTTTCAGATATACAGCTTCCAGACTATCCTTTTTCTCCAGATAATAATCATAATTTCCGATATAGTTAATGATCTGTCTGCCGGTCAGATTCATGATCCTGGTCGCTGTCTTGTTGATAAAATACCGATCATGGGACACAAACAGCACCGTTCCCTCATACTGATTCAGAGCAGATTCCAAAATCTCTTTAGAAGTAATATCCAAATGGTTCGTCGGCTCGTCCAGAATCAGGAAATTTGCTTCGGAGAGCATCAGTTTCGCCAGAGAAACCCTGCCCCGCTCGCCACCGCTGAGATCCTCAATCCGTTTATAGACATCATCTCCTGTAAACAAAAAAGCTGCCAGCAATGTACGGATCCGGGTCTCAGTCAGCTTTGGATATGCATCAGCGATCTCCTGAAAAATCGTCTTATCCATATGCAATACCTGATGCTCCTGATCATAATAGCCGATCTTTACTCTGGAACCAAGTCGGAATTCTCCGGCATCTGCAGGCACTAGCTCATTCAATATTTTTAAGATTGTCGTCTTTCCGGTTCCATTCTGTCCAATCAGAGCCACACGTTCCCCGCGCTTGATTTCAAAATTAATATCAGAAAACAACTTCTTTTCACCGTATGATTTGGAAAGTCCGGTAACCGTCAGCACATCATTACCGCTGATGATCTCGGGAGTCAAATTCAGATGAATCTCCGTATTTTCTTCCGTCGGCCGTTCCAGTACATCCATTTTTCCCAGTTGTTTTTCCCGGCTTTCCGCGCGTTTAATTGATTTCTCCCTGTTGTAGGATTTCAGTTTTGCAATGACCTCTTCCTGATGTTTGATCTCCCTCTGCTGGTTCAGATATGCTTTTAGCTGTGCATCCCGAAGTTGCTGTTTTTTCTCCGCATAAGCACTATAATTTCCCTGAAAAACAATGGACTTATGCATGCTGATCTCAACTACCTTCGTAACCACACGATCCAGAAAATATCGGTCATGTGCAACGATCACTACTGCTCCTTTATAATTCAGCAAAAATGTTTCCAGCCAGGAAATAGAATCAATATCCAAATGGTTGGTCGGCTCATCCAACAGGATCACATCCGGTCTGGTAACCAGCAGCTTTGCCAGCGCAACTCTTGTTTTTTGTCCACCGGACAATGCTTCTACCTGATGGGAAAATTCTTCTTCCGCAAATCCGAGACCTTTTAAGATGCCAGTCACTTCACTGTGATAGGAATATCCATCTAACGCCTCAAATTCATGCAGCAGTTTATGATAGCTTTCCAGATGTTCTTCCAGTTCTTTTCCCTGAAAACGGTTCATATCCGCTTCCATCTGCCGGATGCGTTCTTCCATATCGATCACATACCGCTTTGCTTCCAGCACTTCCTCATAGATCGTATGATGAAACGAAATGTCCTGATGCTGTGCAAGATATCCAATCGTCTTGCCTTTTGCAAGAGTTACGCTTCCATCATCCGCAGACATCTCCTGCATGATAATCTTCAGCAATGTGGATTTTCCGGCGCCGTTAATGCCTACGATCGCCACTTTTTCATATTCTTCAACGCCAAATGAAACATTTTTTAATACATCTTCTTCTCCAAAAGATTTGCAAATATTCTGGCAGGATAAAATCATTGTACTTCCTCCGTATCTATATGATCTCCAACACGACACAAAGGCGGTAGTAAACTACCGCCTCCGTGCTCTTAAACAAAAGGAGTTTTTATACAAAAACTATACAAAATGAAATATCCGTTACATAAGTGTAACTTCAATAACAAGAATATCATACCTCATTTTATGATATCCGTCAATACTTTCAGACAATTTTATCTTACAGCATGCCTTCCAGTGTTTTTCTGATTGCCTGAATAAATTCAAGACTGTTCAGTGTAGTCGGATTCTCAATTTCGGTAATCAGGGCAAGATCTTTGGTCATCTTTCCACTTTCAATCGTATCTATGCAGGCTTTCTCCAGCTTGTCTGCAAATGCACTCAGCTCTGGCAGGTTATCCAGCTGACCTCTCTTGCGAAGCGCGCCTGTCCATGCAAAGATGGTTGCAACGGAGTTAGTAGAAGTCTCTTCGCCTTTCAGATGTTTGTAATAATGTCTCTGAACGGTTCCGTGAGCTGCTTCGTACTCATATACGCCTGACGGAGATACCAGTACAGAAGTCATCATTGCAAGAGAACCAAATGCAGAGGAGATCATATCACTCATAACGTCTCCATCATAGTTCTTGCATGCCCAGATAAAGCCGCCTTCAGATTTCATAACGCGGGCTACTGCATCATCGATCAGTGTATAGAAATATTCAATGCCTGCTTCTTTGAATTTTTCATCGTATTCAGCATCATAGATTTCCTGGAAGATATCTTTGAATGTATGGTCATATTTTTTGGAAATGGTATCTTTTGTAGCAAACCACAGTGTCTGTTTTGTATCCAGCGCATAATTAAAGCAGCTTCTTGCAAAACTTTCAATGGAACTGCAGATATTGTGCTGTCCCTGGATGATACCTGCTCCGGTAAAGTCGTGGATCAGTTCTCTTGTCTCTGTACCATCTTCTGCAGTATAAACAAGCTCTGTTTTTCCCGGTCCCGGAATCTTCATTTCAGATGCTTTATATACATCGCCGTATGCATGACGTGCGATCGTGATCGGCTGTTTCCAGTTCTTTACACATGGCTCAATGCCTTTGACTTTGATCGGCGCACGGAATACGGTTCCGTCCAGGATCGCACGGATCGTACCGTTCGGGCTCTTCCACATTTCTTTTAAGTCATATTCTTTGACACGGGCAGCATTCGGTGTGATCGTTGCACATTTAACAGCTACGCCATATTTTAATGTTGCATTTGCAGAATCAAATGTAACCTGATCATCAGTTTCATTTCTGTGCTCCAGACCAAGGTCATAATATTCTGTTTTCAGATCAATAAATGGGATCAAAAGTTCATCTTTGATATATGTCCAGAGGATTCTGGTCATTTCGTCTCCATCCATTTCTACTAACGGTGTGGTCATTTTAATTTTATCCATCGTTATATCCTCCTCATTTTATCTATTCGCCATTGATTCTAATTATAAACCCTTTATTTCTTCTGTCAATTATCGTTAAAGTCCCCGTACCTACTCATTTTTAAGTAGATGGCAATTCCCGCATACTGAATGTTTCCACTGATTCTGACAGCTTTCTCAAACACAAACGATTCTCATTTATAATATTTCCCACACATTAAAACAGCCTTGTTTTACTGACCTTATGCATCCCCATCCTTATATGGTAAATATATTTTTCTGAAAATATTTTTCTTTTATAGAAACACTGACAAGCACACTGCATAGTATGTAATTGTAAAAGCAAAACGGAGGTTTTACTATGAGTGATTTAGCTGCTACAAACTGTGGATGTGACTGCGGAGATAATAACAGCTGTAACAGCCTGTTATGGATCATCCTGTTACTGTGCTGCTGCGGTGGAAATAATGGTTCTCCATTCTCCGGCAATAATGGCTGCGGCTGTGACAACATCTGGATCATCCTTCTGCTGCTGTGCTGCTGCGGCAACGGAAACAACGGCGGTTGTTTCTAACAAAAAGGGGAGCGAAATGCTCCCTTTTTTAATCTTCTTTTTTATAATGTCTGGTCAATGACACAATCGGCTTCCCTTTCTTCTGCTTCTGCCAGCGCATCTCCTTCTGCCGCTCCTGTTCTTCCTTTCGTCGGATACAATCTTCATCTATCATATAAACTCCGTCTTCGTCCTGGATCAGGCGTCTTTTCATGGCTTTTCCTCCTTACCTTTTTCGTTCATTCTGTCATCGCTGATAATGCATCACAAAATATTGTTTCCCACTTATATAATATATGCAGCGAACCCATGTTTTGTCATATTTATCCCGTTCATGCATATGTTTAATAAAAAAGACAGGTTATCACTTTATGGAAGAAACTACCACACGCCCCTTACTGGATACACTGATTGAAAGCCGGGAATTGCAGATTTTAAAAACAGTGATTCCCTATATGCAGGAATCTCAGCAAAAAAATATGGCAATCCTCATTAAATTTATGGAGTTGCAGAAAACAGCTGCCCTCTTTGATACTCCGGATGACGATGCATCGCAGGAACTGCATGCCTGTGCAGGCGAATCCGACACGGAACGATTGTCAAAAATGCTACAGGCCATCCGCGGCTTTTTTACCGAGAAAGAAGCAGAAAACATTGACATGATCCTGAACTTTCTGGATATGTCCACCGGGTATGATATGATGTTCCATTCATAACCCTACTTTCCCCTAATGTTCTATATAAGGCAAAATTTACAGTAAGAAATCCATTCCGGATTCCCCCAAAATACATATAATATTAATATTCATACTACCGATTAAAAACTTTCTTCAAAATATACTTTGTAATTATATCAAAGAACTTAACTTTAAATTCCATCAAACAAATTTATAGAAAGGCTTTTTATGAATTCAGATATTTTTAACAATCCTCTCTTCCAGAGCCTTGCTCCGGAAAAATTAAGATTCATACAGGAATTTCATCAAATGGCAAAACCATCCGATTCCAAACAAGCGGCGCCCTTTTTTATGCAGATGATGCAGCAGGCACGGCAGAAAGGCATTCAGTTTACCCCGAATGAAACCGAATTGCTGATACAGCTTTTGAAAAGTAACATGTCCGAAGCAGACCAGAAAAAAGCAGATATGATGCTGCGATTTTTTCACAGAAAAAACTGAGCGGAGCATACCTTGGAAGCGTCCTGTTACATGGGCAACCTTATGTCTTAACGCACAATTCCAGTCAGATTTTTTATTAAAAGCTGCAAAAAACAGGAGATACCATCGTTAGAAAGTAATTACTTTCTAACGACGATCCTCCTGTTTTTTAATATACTTGATATTTTGTTCCGGCAAGATATTAAACAAACCGTTTATCTTTATATCATATACAATCTACTCTCCATAAAACCTATCCCACATCTTGCAGGTCTCATTCAAACCATTGTTCGCATAAAGGAACTCAACCCTCATTCCATGTTCTATGTTTATTCATCATACATGATATAGAGCTTTATATTTCTGCAATTATTTTGCAACAATGTTGATGATTCTGCCCGGTACATAAATCTCTTTAACGATATTTCCTGACAGTTTATCGCCAAGTGCTTCTTTTCCGGCAGCCAGAGCATCTTCTTTGCTGATGTCTGCAGATACTTTGATGACGCATTTTGTCTTACCGTTGATCTGAACAGCGATTTCTTTCTCGTCATCTACCATTGCATCTTTGTCGTATTCCGGCCAACGACACTCGTATACGCTGGTCTCATGTCCAAGCTGACTCCACAATTCTTCTGCGATGTGTGGTGCAAACGGTGCCATAAGTACAACCAGTGTCTCCAGTGTCTCTTTATCCACACCGTCTTTTTTCGCCATATCAGTCAGTTTGTTGGTGTACTCCATGAATCCGGAGATAACAGTATTCAGGCTGAAGCTTTCCAGACGGGTTGTGATATCATAGATCATTTTATGACGGATCTTCAACAGCTCTTTGCTCTCTTTTACGCCAGCATCTTTGTTGTCCAGCACCAGTTTCCAGAGACGGTTGATGAAACGATATACACCATCGATTCCTCTGTCATCCCACTCAGAATCCAGTTCTGGCGGTCCTACGAACAGTTCATAGAGGCGCAGGGAATCACAGCCATAATCTCTTACCAGATCATCAGGGGAGATTACATTGCCTTTTGATTTACTCATCTTGATACCGTTCTTACCAGTGATCATACCCTGGTTGAACAGTTTGTGGAACGGCTCATCAAAGTCGATCACGCCGATATCGCACAGGAATTTTGTATAAAATCTGGAATACAGCAGATGAAGAACCGCATGCTCTACACCACCGATATACATATCTACCGGCAGGTATTTGTCTGCTTTCTCTCTGGATACCAGCTCTTTATCATTTTTGCTGTCCACATATCTGAGGAAATACCAGGAAGAACCAGCCCACTGTGGCATGGTATTAGTCTCACGTTTTGCAGGTTTTCCACAGCATGGGCAGGTCGTATTTACCCAGTCTTCAATGCCGGCCAGCGGAGATTCGCCGGTACCTGTCGGCTGATAGGATTCTACATCCGGCAGTAACAGCGGAAGCTCTTCTTCCGGAACCGGTACAGCGCCACAGTCCGGGCAGTGTACGATCGGGATCGGCTCGCCCCAGTAACGCTGACGGGAGAATACCCAGTCACGGAGCTTATAATTGGTTGTCGCTTTACCAATGCCCATCTCTTCGATCATGTGCGGAGCTTCTTTTTTCAATACAGAAGACTCCATACCATTCCAATTACCGGAATTGATCATGGTACCTTTTGCATCGGTATAAGCTTCTGTCATATTTTTGATTTC
The DNA here is from genome assembly GCA_900557275.1 of uncultured Roseburia sp. Next base: position 136,198 of record USRX01000004.1, on the reverse strand, counting down.
TTCGCCATCTTTAGCGATTACCTGAATGATCGGTATATTGAATTTTGTAGCAAACTCAAAGTCACGGTCATCATGTGCCGGTACACACATAATCGCGCCGGTACCATAGTCAGCCAGTACATAGTCAGACAGCCAGATCGGCACTTTTGCGCCATTGATCGGGTTGATCGCATAAGATCCGGTAAATACACCGGTCTTTTCTTTATCCTGCAGACGGTCTACAGAAGATTTCAGAGAAGTCTGATAAATATAATCTTCTACAGCCTGTCTGGTATCATCGGTAGCCAGCTCTTTTGCCAGTGCATGCTCCGGTGCAAGTACCATAAATGTTGCGCCGTAAAGAGTATCCGGTCTGGTCGTATAGACAGTAATCTCATCGTCTCTTCCATCGACTTTAAACTGAACCTCAGCACCATAGCTTTTGCCAATCCAGTCTGTCTGCATCTTTTTAACTTTTTCCGGCCAGTCAAGTTTGTCCAGATCATTTAACAGACGGTCTGCGTATGCAGTGATCTTTAACATCCACTGGTTCAGGTTTTTCTTTGTTACGTCAGCGCCGCAACGCTCACATTTTCCGTTTACAACTTCTTCGTTTGCAAGTCCGGTCTTACAAGAAGGACACCAGTTGATCGGCATCTCTTTCTGGTAAGCAAGTCCTGCTTTGAACATTTTTACGAAGATCCACTGGGTCCATTTGTAGAAATTCGGATCTGTGGTATTTACTTCCATATCCCAGTCGTAGATTGCTGCGATCTCTTTGATCTGGCGTTTGATATTTGCGATGTTATCTGCTGTGGATTTTGCAGGATGTACGCCCATTTTGATAGCATAATTCTCTGCCGGAAGTCCGAACGCATCCCAACCCATCGGATGGATCAGGTAATATCCCTGCAGCATTTTATATCTGCTCCAGACATCAGAAATAACATATCCTCTCCAATGTCCTACATGCAGTCCGTTTCCGGAAGGATACGGGAACATGTCCAGACAATAATATTTCGGTTTTTTTCCATCATTGACGTTGACAGGATGTTCTTCCCATTTCTTACGCCATTTCTGCTCAATCTCTCTGTGATTGTATGGTATAGCCATAATTACGATTCCTCCTAATATCTCAATGGTTTCCCGACTGTGAAAAACCACAAGTATCTTTATCAATATGTACCCACTGATCCAAAATAAATCAAACCATCATTCTGAATCCGCTCTGATTATGGTTCTGCTCTTCAAAATCAACTGTCAGCCTGCCTTTTTTTGTCTGACTTTCTATGTTTTTGTAAAAACCTGTCCTATTCCGTATCCAAAATTGATACCGACAATCGTTTTTTCATTGTCAAACACTAATTTTGAAAACACTGCACCAAGAATACATATACGATAAGAATTTTATCACACCCATGATAATTGTCAAGGGCAGTCATCTGTGAAAAACATGATACCGAAGGGAAAAAACACAATTTCCTGTTCTTGCTGTCAGCTCAGTTTACATTTATATACACATTGCACAAAGGTCTTTCAGAAACTTTAACAGTAAAAAACGAACTCCCTTGCGAACAGGAAAGGAGACATATCCTGCTCTGCGAAGGGAGTTCGTGTGTGAAATATCTTTTACCGTTGCTTCAACTCATAACCCGAGCAAAAGCATCCGATATGAAGATACATGTATGCTATTTTCTATACGTTTGTCTGGATTATTTTTTCTATAGTTCTATCTGTTTAAACTGCATCGGAAGCATTTGCTCTCGCTGCGATCTCACGCTCCTGTACATCAGATGGAGCCTGCTCATAACGTGCAAATTCATATGAGTAATCGCCGCTTCCTCCCGTCATGGAACGAAGGTCTGTGGTGTAGCCAAACAGTTCTGACATTGGCACATCTGCAATGATCTCCTGCTTGCCGCCTTCAATCGGATTCATGCCGAGAACACGACCACGGCGTTTGTTCAGGTTACCCATGATATCGCCTGTATATTTATCCGGAACAACAACTTTCAAAGATACAATCGGCTCAAGCAGTACCGGAGAAGCCTCCATGAATCCCTGTTTAAACGCCTGGATCGTAGCCATCTTGAATGCCATCTCGGAAGAATCTACCGGATGATAAGATCCATCATACAGAACTGCCTTAACACCAACGACCGGATATCCAGCCATCGGACCTTTTTCCACAGATTCCTGAATACCTTTTTCTACTGCCGGGAAGTAATTCTTCGGAACAGCTCCACCAACAACAATCTGGTCAAATTCATAGGATTCTTCCAGGTTTCCAGAAGGCTCAAATGTCATCTTTACATGACCATACTGCCCATGTCCGCCAGACTGTTTTTTGTATTTGTATTCTACATCTGCTTTCTTACGGATTGTCTCACGGAAAGCAACTTTCGGTTTTTCCAGTGTAATCTCTACTTTATATTTTTCTTTTAATTTACTTACCACCACATCCAGCTGCTGATCGCCGATACCATAAAGCAATGACTGACGGTTCTCACTGTCATTGACAGCCTTTAAGGTAAGGTCTTCCTGCATCATCTTCTGCAATGCCTGGGATACTTTGTCCACATCCCCCTTATTTACCGGTTTGTAACTCATGTATGTATATGGACGGGATACGGCAGTCTTAATAAAGGTAAGCGGTGTCGCCTTGGTAGATAATGTATCCGTAGTCTGCACTTTTCCTAATTTTGCCAGTGCTCCGATATCGCCGGCATGCAGCTCTTGCACTTCCTCTGGTTTGTTACCGCGAAGTACATATACTTTGCCGATCTTATCATCCATACCGTGCTCTTCATTATATAAAACATCATCGGTCTTGATAACGCCGGAAGTTACCTTGATCAAAGAATATTTTCCGATAAACGGATCAACAATCGTCTTAAATACATAGGCGCTTTTTGCTTTTGCAAAATTGAAATCTGCATCGTATACTTCGTTAGATTTGATATTGATCGCTTTACACTCTTTTTTCTCCGGGCTTGGCAGATATTTTACAATATCATCTAATAATGTATAGATGCCTTTTGCCATTGTGCCGGAAGCCATGGAAATCGGAACCATAGAACCATCGCACACATTGGTATGTAATACCTGACGAATCTCATTTTCAGAAAATTCATCGCCGGCAAAATAGCGTTCCATATATTCTTCACTGGTCTCAGCTACGGATTCCAGAAGCGCATCCCGGCAAATCTCCAGATTTTCGAAAGAATAATCAGGAACATCTGTCTTATCTACCGTTCCATCTTCTTTCCAGCGTTTTGCTTTCATTTGAATGACATTTACATATCCGACGAACTGACCATTCTCACGGATTGGCAAATGCAACGGAGCAATCTTCTTTCCATACATCTCCTGCAGATCTACAACGACCTGACGGAAGCTTGCATTGTCATCATCCATATTGGTAACCCAGATCATTCTCGGAAGATTATAACGTTCACAGATCTCCCATGCTTTCTGTGTGCCAACTTCTACACCGGCTTTACCGTTTACAACGATGATCGCTGCATCTGCGGCTGCGGCTGCTTCTTCCACTTCACCCACAAAATCGAAAAATCCCGGTGTGTCCAGAAGATTAATTTTCACATCTCTCCATTCGATCGGTACGACAGATGTGCTGATAGAAAATCCTCTTTTGATCTCTTCTTTATCATAATCGCTGATGGTATTGCCATCAGCAACTTTCCCCATACGATTGGTAATCCCTGCAAGATACGCCATTGCTTCTACCATTGTAGTCTTTCCGGAACCCCCATGTCCCAGTAATACAACGTTGCGGATCTTGTCTGTGGTGTAAACATTCATAGTTAAATACCTCCATGCCCTTCAAAAATCTTAGGTATATTGTACTAAACTTTTTGAATAATTACAAGCTTTTTATGCATTTTTAACACTATTTTCTCGAATTTTTCTGAAAGTTTTTGTCAATTACCTGTTTTCTCTGGCAGTATTTTGCCATGCACTTTTTCACGTTAAAGTGTTGACATATTTAGTAAAAACCATTATCATAGACGACATGGCAGAATACTTATCAAATGGCTAAAACAGCCACTTTCTCAAAAAAATACCAGATTCTGCAAATGACATACATATTAATAAGGAGGAAACGTTCATGATTGTAGTAATGAAACCACTGGCATCCGATGCTTCAGTAAAACAGGTCATCCAGACCATCGAGGGCAAAGGACTTTATGCCCACCTGTCCGCAGGAAAAGAAGTTACAATCATCGGCGTTGTTGGGGATAAAACAAAGTTAGATAAAGACTGTATTCAGGCAATGCCAGACGTAGAAAAAATCGTAAATATTACAGAGAGCTATAAGCTCGCAAACATAAAGTTCCATCCGGAACCGACTACTTTAACACTTCCACACACATCCATCGGGCCGGAAAACCTTACCGTTATGGCAGGTCCTTGTGCCGTTGAAAATGAGGAGCAGATCCTTGCCGCTGCAAGAGGCGTAAAAAAAGCCGGTGCAACCATGCTCCGTGGCGGCGCATTCAAACCTCGTACCAGTCCGTATTCTTTCCAGGGACTTGGCGAAGATGGACTGAAACTGATGAAAATGGCATCCGAAGAGACCGGACTTGATACTATCTGCGAAGTAACCAGCTGTAAAGCACTGGAGATTGCCGTAAACTATGTGGATATGATCCAGGTCGGTGCGCGGAACATGCAGAACTTCGAGCTGTTAAAAGAAATCGGACATGCAGGACTTCCTGTTATGTTGAAACGTGGACTGTCTGCTACCATTGATGAATGGTTAAACGCAGCTGAATACATCATGTCCTACGGCAACGAGCAGGTAACTTTATGTGAACGCGGCATCCGTACTTTTGAGACAGCCACCAGAAACACTCTGGATCTCAGTGCGGTCTGCGTATTAAAAGAAAGAACCCATTTACCAGTCATCGTAGATCCAAGCCATGCCACCGGCGTAAGAAGCTATATCCCGCCACTTTCCAAAGCAGCGGTAGCCTGCGGTGCTGACGGACTGATCATTGAAGTACATCCAGATCCGTCCTGTGCACTTTCCGACGGACCACAGTCCTTAAACATTCCGGAATTTGAGCAGTTCATGAAAGAGCTTCGTACATTTACCATTCTGGCAGGGAGGGTGTTTTAAATGATTCCATCTAAAATAGGTTTTATCGGATTAGGACATATCGGCGGTTCTGTGGCAAAAACAATCCACAGAATCTACCCGGGCATCGAGCTGATCGCCTTTGACACTTCAAAAGATACCTTAAAAGAGGCACTGGAAACCGGTCTGATCACAACCGGTTATTCCGAGATCACAGATGACTTCGCATCCTGCGATTACATCTATCTGTGTGCACCGGTTCTTATTAATACGGAATATCTTCCAACGATGAAAAAACTGATCGCCCAAAATCCAGACCTGCTACTGACCGATGTGGGCAGTGTAAAACACGGCATCCACGAAGCCATCATCGAACAGGGTATGGAAGAAAACTTCATCGGCGGACATCCGATGTGCGGAACGGAACATACCGGATTTTCCTATTCTACTGCCTATATGCTGGAAAATGCTTACTACATCATTACACCAACAGCCAAAACGTCGAAAGCAAAAGTACAGGAATTCCAGACTTTTACCGCTTCTCTGGATGCAGTAACCATGGTACTGGATTACAAAGAGCACGATTTCATGGTAGGCTCTGTCAGCCATCTGCCTCATGTTATATCTGCTACCCTTGTGAACCTGGTCAAACATCTGGACAATGCAGACGGCACCATGCGTACCATCGCAGCCGGAGGATTTAAAGATATTACACGTATCTCCTCTTCCTCACCGCTGATGTGGGAAAACATCTGCCAAGCAAACAAACAGCAGATTCTGGAACTTGTGGACACTTATGTGGCATCCATACAGGAGATCCGCAACACCATCGCAGAGGGCAATGGCAAAGACATCTACGCATTCTTTGAAAGCGCCAAAGATTACCGGGATTCCTTCTCCGTAAGCATTTCCGGACCGATCAGCCAGTCCTTCCATCTGTTCTGCGACCTGACAGACGAAGCCGGCGGCATCGCAACCGTTGCCACCATCCTCTCCACCAACAATATCAATATCAAAAATATCGGTATTACCCACAACAGAGAATACGAACAGGGCGTGTTGAGCATCGAATTTTATACCTATGCCGCATGCAAACAGGCAATTGAATTATTACGGAAATACCATTATACTGTATATGAATAAATTGGTTTTCTGTTTTTAAATGATTATCGAAAAATGATTACCGGCAGGGACTGATGAAATCTGGTCACTGCCGATATTTTTATTTTTCATATATTTTCAAATTAATAATGGATAGCTCAAATGTTCAAAAAAATCTTTCATAACTAATATTTATCCAATTTACAAAAAACTTACTTAAAGGATGTAACTAACATATGCAGATTACAACAACAAAAGCATTAAAGGGAACGGTTACAGTTCCCGGCGACAAATCAATCTCCCACCGCTCCGTTATGTTCGGCGCAATCTCCCGGGGCATGACAGAGGTAACGAACTTCTTGCAGGGAGCCGACTGTCTCTCTACCATTGCCTGCTTCCGGAAACTGGGCATTGAGATTGAAAATAATACAGACTCCGTAAAAATATATGGCAAAGGCCTGCACGGTCTGACAGCGCCGACAGAAATTCTGGATGCTGGAAACAGCGGCACAACAACCAGACTGATCTCCGGTATTCTCGCCGGTCAGCCGTTTGACACCACTATTACCGGCGATGCTTCCATCCAGAAACGCCCTATGGGACGGATCATGACACCGCTCTCTCTGATGGGTGCGTCTTTTGACAGCAAAAACAAGAATAACTGTGCCCCGTTTACCATTCACGGCGGCAATCTTCATGGAATCCACTACGATTCTCCCGTTGCTTCCGCACAGGTAAAATCCAGCATTCTTTTAGCCGGTCTCTATGCAGATGGAAAAACTTCTATCACAGAACCACAGTTATCCAGAAACCATACTGAACTGATGCTGAGCGGTTTCGGAGCAACGATCATATCTGAGGGTACAACTGCTACCATCGAGCCAGACCCAATCCTGACCGGCCAGAAAATCGCTGTACCGGGCGATATCTCTTCTGCTGCCTACTTTATTGCAGCCGGACTGATCACTCCGGGTTCCGAAATCCTGATCCAGAATGTGGGTACCAATCCGACCCGTGACGGCATCCTGCAGGTTGCAAAAGCTATGGGAGGCAATGTAACAATGCTGAATGAGCGTACCGTTTCCGGCGAACCGGTAGCAGATCTGCTTATTAAATCCAGCAATCTGAAAGCCACCGAAGTAGGCGGCGACCTGATTCCGACACTGATCGACGAGATTCCGGTCATCGCAGTCATGGCATGCTTTGCCGAAGGCACCACGATCATCAAAGATGCGCAGGAACTGAAAGTCAAAGAATCTGACCGTATCGCCGTAGTAACCGAAAACTTAAAAGCCATGGGTGCCGATATCGAAGCGACTGACGATGGCATGATCATACGCGGTGGGAAACCGCTTCACGGTGCACTGATCCAGACCCATATGGATCACCGCATCGCCATGTCCTTTGCCGTAGCCGGCATAAATGCTGATGGCGAAACAACCTTCTCCGATGCCTCCTGCGTAGATATCTCCTATCCGGGATTCTTTCAGGATATGCTGGGGTTGGCGGAGTAGGTAACATCAGGAAGAACATATTATATAAAAAAGACTAATTTTGATAACAAGATGGTACTATTCCCACAATCGTTAGATTTTCACTTCTAACTTTTAGAACAGTTCAACTGCTTATCAAAATCAGTCTTTTTTATTCAAGATTTTCAGTTTTCCAATGGAGATTAATTTTATCCATTTGTGAAAGAATTTCTGTCTCAACATTTTTCGTCAGATATGCCGGATTTAACGTTTTCTTTGCATATGCAAGATAGGTTCCTTTTGTTTCGTTACTTAAACATGCCGTAAAAAATCTTTCCCAGCTAAAATATTCCTGACTTTCTATATATTCGTATGGACTATCTACGATTTTAGTTATGACATTATTTTCTAATATTCCAGAGTGCAAGATCAGCCATTCAAATGATTCTGGTAAATATATAGCAATATCATTCCTGTTTTTTATCAACTGTAATACTCTGTCAATTTCTGAACCAAATGCAGCACCATCAGCAATTACCAGTACATTTTCATCTTTATGATGATTCAGAAAATGAAAAACATTTGATTTTCCATTCATTGATTCGCACTTTAACATATTTTCTTTACATATATTATCAAAAAACTGGTATCCAGAATTACTATCCTCTGTAACGACAACCTCCGGCTCTATATTTTTACGATATACATCAACACCATATATTCTGTAAAACTCATGATAGCTTTGTTTTAAAGTTCCATATTTTCCAGAAGTACGAATCCCATAAATTTCTTCCACACTATAAGGCAATGTAGGAAGAGATTCTCTGGATATAATGACATAATAATTATCTGTTTCCTGAATTGCACTTGCAAATTCCTGCGTTTTAATAAAATCATTTCCTTCATCAATAAATACGATACTATCAAACATTGCTGACAACTGTTCTTTCCAAAATGATCCTTCTAAAACATAACACTTCTTATCACAGCTTAATTCAACCGGTGTTCCCGATGGATTGTTCACATAATCTCGTATCATATCTACAAGTGTCGTTTTTCCTGTTGCACTATCTCCACGAATTACAGTCAGATTTCTCCGTATCTCAAAATCATATTTTATACGTTTTGTAGAAATAATAATCCTATGCTTTCCCTTCATCTATCCACACCCCCACTAAACAAACTCCCCAGCTATCGGCACCAATTCTCTCATAGAATGAACAATCTGATTTGTATTCAAAATACGAACCGTAAAAGAATCTTCCCCAAAATCCATTAGATGGCGAAGATTAACCGTTCGATCTTCTGATTCAGCAATTTTCAATAACCACCTTGCACAATTATCCCCACAAGTAGATACATTAAAAATTTTATCCTTTTCAAACTTAACCAGAATTAATGTTTTTACTCCTCCTGACAAACCAACTGGCGGTATTTTTCCTAAAACAGGACTGTCTATTACACCACTGTCCAAAACAACAGACTTGTCCACGTCCAAGATCATTTCTTTCACAAAAGGATCTGTAATCCACTCATCTTCATAATCAAATTTAAAATAAGATGCTGTATTATATACAGCGTCTTTCATGTCTCCATAAAAAATATTCAGCATGCCATCACTTCCTTTCTGCGACTATCCAACACTTCTTTCTTACTATGCTTATATAGAATATATTACCTGCACATCCTTCTATGATTTTCTAGTCAACAACTAAATTTATATATATTTCAAACATAGCAAATAGAAATAAATCTTCCATCGTATTTATAGCCCATGAACCATCCTCCACACAGCCATAAAATTTATTTGTTGTTTTTACTTTTGGATTATATATTGCAACATATTTTGCGATTGTAGTTGCAAACTGACAGGCCTCTATTTCTTCTACGTCTCGAAAATCATATATCTGTGACAAAGCTTTTATCGGTGTGTTTTTGGGATCATTGCTATTAAAAGCATCTGATAATATATCTATAATAGCCATTTCATATGTAGAAGTTTTATCAAAATTTTTCCATAAGCTTTTTCCAAATGTACCATGCATATAAGAAGGTTCATATTGAATCCTATCAATCGGAATCGTATTTTCCCCATATCTAGTCACACTACGCTCAATATATTTTCCACCATCATAAAAAATATCTATATCTTCTGGGAAATATTGTTCACATACATCAACTACTGCCTTGCAACATACTCTAAAAAAATCTTGTATACATTCTACACATAAATCTAACTTACAAAATTTTAAAATTTCATTTTGTATTTCTTTTGTAAAACAACAAAAGTCTCTATACATTTTACGATGATAGCAATGCATGTCATCATACATAGCAGCCATTACACATAAAGGAATCAAATCACGATATTCAGAATTTTCGGAAAGAAATGTTAGCGCCTTTGATTTCACTTCTTCTACATGTCTTTCTTCATCTCGTTGATTCCATTGCTTCTCCAGAAAATTCATTTTTTGAGTTTGTTTATATTGAATAACAGCTATTATAATTGTTGATATTAATGCCGCTATAGAACAGATTATATTTATAATACTTTCAATTTTCATCTGTCTTCTCTATAAAATCCTTTCCTGCTTATTAGATCAACACTATCTAAAAACATGACTTGTTCCTTTTACCTCGTCCCAGACATAGCAATTCCAGGAATCACTATAGCGCAACAAATCTTTATCCAGTATAAATTTCTCTTCAAATCGATCCGATATATATTTAAGAAAAATTAATCCCAATACTACATTTTTGTATTCAGATGCATCCATATTTCCCCGCAAAACACAGGCTGCATCCCAAATCTGCTTTTCAAATCCTATATCAGCAGTATTTGTATTCTTTTTTGCCATTCAATAGTGCCTCCCACTCAATATATTCTAACTATTTTCATTATATAAGATTTCCGTCTAAAAATCTAGCTGACCTATATATTTAAGTCATATTCATAGGGTATCTGATAAAACGCTTTGCATATATAGTTAATTTTCAACAACATCCCTTATTTCCAATATATTTTATTATTACAAATGCCATTTTTGAAATATTTTTCTTTATTGTGATATTTTCATCATAATTATAGTTGTATAAGCACAGTGCTACACCGTAGCAGATCTGCGACCGGAGAACTCACGAATACATATAACAACAATGCCAGAAATACTTACTAAGACATTATCCAACATCTTAGCTGTACTTCTGGCATCATAAATCCATTACTTCATATACTCTTCAATTTTATTTTTGCAATCAATAATGGCTTCCTCTTTCAGCACAAGGCTTTTGCCTCCATAGTTTTCTATGTACTCTACCAGCAGGTCGCTCTTAACCAATGGGACACTGCAGTTTTTCACACCTTCAATAATCATCTTGGAATGTGCCATGCAGATGATACTGATAATCGGAATATCCTCTCCAACGCGTCTTAAAACTGCAATTTACTACTGCAGCCACCTATTTCATCTCCACGTATTCCCTCAACGGTATTACCGGAATATCTATGCATTTACCTTCCCACTCATCAATACGTTTCATTCCTTCTTCTTCCGTCAGGTGCTGCATTTCACTCCACTCTATGCCGCCTTCACCGTACAGCCACGGGGAATCTGGGTAATCGTCATGGTCATAGACCAGTTCTTTTATTGTTTCAAGTGATTCTCCACCGTCCCAAACAAGTTTTTCCCAGGAGGTCAGTCCTGCTCCACCAGATCCGGTCAGCAAAAGACTGTTATCCGAGCAGAGATAATACCGGTTACGTTCCCAAGAGGTCGCCAGATGGATAATCTCTCCATCCACGCTCGCATATACATCATAGGCAATATCCGGCCATTCCGCATACATTAGTTTTACACTCCCTATAATAAGCTCTGGTGCTCCATCACCATTCAAGTCACAAAAATAGTAACCAACGTCATCCAGTCCCATTGCTCCATCCGTATTATGCCAGAACATGTAGCTCTCTTCCCCATTTTCATCCCAACCGTTGGTTGCATAGTCACAATACAGATCAAGTACTTCCTTATAGAATTCCCGTCCAGTCACATCCAAATCAGTTTCAGTGGAGATATCCTCTCTATCTCTCACGTATTCCCAGGATAGATCTGTTCCGACCGCTGATGCATCTTCGCTTATATCTGCGTCCACAGAAGATTCTGCTTCAGCTACACTACCCTCCTGTACACCAGAAGCAAAACTACCAGACTGCTGCGGCTCTTTTGTCCCACATCCGGCGATTGCTGCAACAGCAACACACACAGCCAGTAAACCAGCCACTAATTGCTTTCTCATTCTGTTCCTCCACCTATAGTTCTTTATTTTTTTATCATTATTTCTTTTTGCTTCTGAGTCTTCTGCGTTTCTTTTCTTCTTGTATTAGTTTTTTACACGCCTTGTAATCTTCGACAAGTTCCTAATATTCTGCCTTGTCTTCCACTTTATAATACCAGTCATTACCCTCATCATCTCCGATGCCCCAACCGTTCCAGCCTTCTTTTTCTAATCAAGTCCTTGCTGTTTTCCTGTTCCGCTATCTTATTTACCCTCCCATTTGCTGCTGGCAATCGATACATCCGTCTATCTGACAATAACAGTAACTTTTACCGTTTCTTATCATAAGTATATCATAAATAGACATTTTATGGTATGTGTTAATTACTCAACAGACAGTGCCTGTTAAATTGTTAAATTGACATGAGCGCATTATTGTGAGCTATTGACAATTTCAGACCAAGATAAACGTAATTTGATAAAAAAGCAATTTGATTGTAATGCCGCACGTGAACTACCCATTGTCTAAAGCCAATGGATAGTTCACTAATATTAGCAATCGATCAGCAAAAATTGTTAATGCACAATTGATTTCTAATTGAAAAAAGCACAACTTGCGGAAAAAAATCCGCCTGTTGTGCCTTGCATTTTCTGCTGCTATTTTCAAACACTATATTCAGAATCTTTTACAAGTTAGCCTGTATCCAACTCACATTTCTTATCCAATCCCACCCAGCGCAATTCCAAGGATCAGCACCACAAAACATACCGCTACATACAAGTATTTACAGATCGGATAGTACCATTTGCCAAACGGTTTTTCTCTGCCTTTATTAACCTGCGCTTCCACATATTTTTTTCCGCATACCCAGAAAAACATAATGGCTGCCAGACCTGCTCCAAGAGGGCAGATATAGATGGACAACACATCCATCCAACCGGATACGATTCCCTGGATCAAAAGAGATACAACCAGTCCAACGGCGCCAACGATACAACAGGATGCCCGTCTTCCGAGATGAAATTTCTCCTGAACCGTTGCGATCGGAGCCTCATACAGATTGATCAGGGAAGTCAGTCCACCGAACAAGACTGCTACAAAGAAAATAATAATGATCAGTTTTCCACCCGGCATTGTCTTGATCAGATTCGGCAGATAGATAAACAGCAGTCCTGGTCCGCCCTGATCTAACTGGGCACCTGTCGTTGCCATGGCAGGTATGATCACGAGTGCCGCAAGCATCGCAGCCAGTGTATCGAAAAACGCTACCCGTCCAGCTGCCGCAGGGACGTTTTCATGATCCGGCAGATAGGAACCATAGATCAACGTTCCGTTTCCTGCTACAGACAGAGAGAAAAAGGCCTGCCCCAAAGCAAAGATCCATGTTTTCGGATCTGCAAGCGCCACCGGGTCTACGCGAAATATATAATGATAACCTGCGCCTGCTCCAGGCTGAAAAGCAATATATATGCCCAGTCCTACAAATAAAAAGAAAAAGATCGGCATCATAACCTTATTTGCAGTCTCAATTCCACGTCCGACACCAAACATCAAAATTGCCACAGTAATGCAAAGGATCGCAATCTGCCACCCATTATTTCCAAAGGCAGAAGCCATGCTCCCAAAAGTTGCGCCAAAGTCTTCTACATTTTCCGGAGCCAGTGTCGATCCGGTAAAGGAGCCAACGGCATATTTTAAGATCCAGCCCATGACTACGGTATAACCAATGGCCATTGCCATAGAACCAACGACAGGAATAAGTCCCAGCGCCTCTCCAGCTTTTCGCTTACCCCGCTGCTCACAGGCGCTGCCGAATGCATCGATCGGACCGGATCTGGTCGCACGGCCAAAACACATCTCTCCGATAACTCCGGTAGAACCGATGAGTATTACAAAAATAATATATGGTATTAAAAATGCTCCGCCGCCATACAGGGAAACTCTGGTGGAAAACATCCAGATATTTCCCATTCCAACGGCAGAACCGATACAGGACAAGATGAATCCCCATCTTGAATTAAATGATTCCCTCATTTTTTTATAATCTCCTTAGAACATCTACAAATTTCAGTATTTTAATACATTTATCAGCCATAAAACGATCGTTATATTCTATCTGATCCTCCAAAATTTGCAGACATATTTTTGATTTAAATTTTTTTCTTAATTCTATTTCTTCCATAGAATCCAAACTCTGAAATTTATTTTTAAGCCTTCCCGCTCTTTTTCAATATCGGATTCCGTGCTGCCTGCACAACAAGCGGTATCAGCATCAGGATCCAGATGATTGGTTCCGCCCAGATAACGCCCCAGTAATGTAGAATCGGTACCAGTAAAAAGGCGATAACCATTTTTCCTACCATTTCAATGCCACTGGATATGATCGGTGTAACGTGATCGCCGTAGCCCTGCATCGTATTTCGGATGATTGTGATTGGTGTAGATACAAAGTAAAAAAGTGTATCTACTCGCAGATAAGTACTACCCCAGTAAATGACATCCGTATTCGCAGTACTTGCGATGAAACGAATAATCGGTGCAGATGCAAAAATACAGATCAGTATCGTGCACACATCCCAGATCCAGCAGATGCCAAGTGTCAGAAACATCGTCTTTCGGATACGGTCATATTTTCCTGCGCCAAGGTTCTGTCCGGTAAAAGTCGCCATAGCATTGCCCAGGGCAATCAGTGGCAGGAACAGGATTTCTGTCATCTTTCTGGCTGCAGTATGGGCTACGATAATGGATGTTCCCAGCGTATTGATGGCGCATTGTAACGCCAGCGTGCCAAACCAGACGAGAGAGTTCATGGCTCCCATGGACAATCCGGCTTTCAGAAGCTGCAAAAGCATTTTCCCATCTATCATCCAATCCTGTCTGTTCAGATGAAAGATCGGATATTTTTTCCTGATATAGATCACACACAGAATGACCGAGATAACCTGTGCCAGCACTGTCGAAAGCGCTGATCCTTCCACGTCCATGCCGATTCCCATGATAAAAAGGAAATTCAGTCCGATATTTAACACAACAGATACAAACAGATAGATCAGTGGCGTAATGGAATCTCCGATAGCCCGCAGACTCGCCGCTAAAATATTGTACATGGCTGTTGCAAGCATGCCCCACAGTACGATAAACATAAAAATATAGGTCCTTGGGAACTGCTCATCCGGAACATTTAAAAGGTGCAGAATTGGTTTTAAAAAGATTGCTAACAGGATGACCAGCAGCAACGTCAGCCCCATCCCAAGCAAAATGGCAGACATAAAAGATTTCTTTACATCCTGCTTTTTCTCAGCACCGAAATACCGGGCTATGATAATGGAAAATCCCGTTGTTGTTCCTGACAGAAATCCTACGAGCAATGACTGTAACGGCGAAGCGCTTCCTACGGCAGCCAGCGCATTTTCTCCCAACGCATATCCTACGATCTTCGTGTCGATCAGGCTGTATAGGATTTGCAATGCATTACACAAAAAAATAGGAATCGCAAAAGTAAGGATTAGTTTTGCAGGATTCCCAACCGTCAGGTCTACAGCCTTCCCTAATTTTCTCATATACGTCCTTTCCCCAGGCAGTCGGCCGCGAATCGCGCAGGGGGTAACTAAACAGAACCATGTCCTTCTTCTGTTTCTTTTTTATGACTGCTTTTATTATTCTTATTCATTATACCGATGTTTAAAATAAGTTACAAGACAAAATCCGGACTGTTTTCATAACATCCCGGATTTTCCTATTTCCTTGCCTTCATTTTAAATACATCTGTTTCACGGTATTTTTTATTCCTCTAATGTTTCAGTGCTGCGATCCAGATATTTGCCCCCTCTCCATTGATCACTGCATCAAACTGATACACTGGCTGATAATACCCTTTAGAATCTTTCTGATATACAAGACAAACGTTTCCTACCGTTATATCATAGGATGCTGTACCATCCTCATAAAAATTCATCTTCCCCTGTTTGATCTGCTCATACGCTGCTTCTTCGGAAATGATCGGGCATGATTTTACATACGTTCCTTTATAAATATTATTTCTGATCGTACCCATTTTTCCATTGGAATATAACTGACAGGTCAATGCGCCATCATAGATCGTCTGACCCGATACAACCTGTGTACAGGAAAAAACATAAGAACCGTCTCCCTGATTCTCAAATACCGCCCCTTCCGGCAGTTGGATCTCATATGTTTCAAGAACAGTTCGAACTTCTGACTCGTCCGCATCAGTTACTGGTTTCACAATGGATTCTCCCTCTGACTCATCTTCTGCATACAACGTTTCATAATCCGTATAAGAATATGTTCCGCCATTATAATCCATCCAAAAACCTTTTTCGTTCTCGCTGTAATAGACAGCCGTTTCGTCATACAGATCCGTCCGGGAGTCATCGATCTGATCTCCAAGATTTTCAAAAAATTCCTGCACCCGCTCCTTCGTCTGCTTCTGATCAAACTGATTGATGTAAAAAATATCTGCTTCTGATGCCGTATCGGAATACGACTGTTCTGTATGAACCTGCAGATCAGAAGAAGGTATCTTTGTCATATATTGTATGGTAAGATTACCAAATTCCTGTTTCTGATAAATCAGGAACATAGTGGCAAATGCCGCACACACAATGATCAGTGGAATCTGGCAGCAGATTACTTTCGTCTTTTTACGCAGACCATTTTTTCTAATTTTGGAGTCTTCCAACGTTATCTTCCGTTGTTTTTCAATACCCGAATCATAAAAGTCTGTCACACTCTGCCACAACGCATACACGATCGAAAAGATTCCATATCCAATCATCGTTCCGACGGTATTATTTAAAATATCATCCCATTCAAAGATTCCCTTGCCGGATACCAGCTGAATCACTTCAATACCCAAAGTCACGATAAATCCGCAGAGATATGTTCTCCAAAACACCCTCATTTTGCGGATTCCAACGGGCAGCAGAAATCCAAAAGGCACAAACATCAGAATGTTCAGTATCAGGTTTCTCCAGTCTCTGACTGCAAATTCTGCCCAGGCTTCCCGATAGGACGCAAACAATGGTTGCATCTGCATGCCATGATAAAAATCTCCCACACGAAGCAGCGTCGCGCCACAAACAACCAACAGGTAGCAAATCATCGCTACCAGCCAGAGCAGTTTTATCCAGCTCAGTTTCTTTTGTCCCTTCATCTTTTTCTGATAGATAAACTTATATCCCACAAAAACCAGCGCAACGATCACAACGGCACACAAAATGCCGAGCGCCAGATAACTTTTCCCGATGGAAATCACATCTGTCATTCTCATATCATTTACCTGTTACCCTGTTATTTTATTACAATATACAGGATGCCCCTCTCTCTGTTTTCCTTTCCCGCATCCACAGGAAATTTGTAACTTCGATTTTACTTTTCTACCTGATGAAACCTAATATTATCTTATTTTCGTCATAGTTCTTTTCGATTCGTTTTTCTAACTCTAAAAAAATTTTCCTTATTAGCTTTACTCTTGAGCAGAAATCAACACAAGTAATACCTGCCATATATTACTCAGTCCAACATTTTTTCCATCAGTCTTTTTACATCTACAGAATGTTTTCTCACAGCATGTCTGCTTTCCGGCATGCAACGCTCGTCTAGCACATCCTGATTTCTGAAAATACAGAGCAGGATTCCCACATACACCGCATTTACCACACAATTCACAAATCCATAGGTAAGAAACGGCACCGACACCGTATAATAAATCCCAAAGCCAAAGTTCATCAGGATATAGACTACGATACGCAGCAATAACCCCATGCTGCACACGGAACCGATCAGAAATGCCGCACGATTGCTCTGCCTCAACGACTTATAAAGGGCAAGACCCGCAAACACCAGCAGCGCTGCAATCACAATGATGCCTGTCGCAACGCCAAACCACAGGAATACGCTGTGCGCCAGATAAGTGGAATACAGATCCCCTTTCGGAAGCGTCCCGCTGACCGTACCACCGCCAAACAGACTCATCTGCAAGAAATCCGTCTGTCGGATACTGCTGGAAACGTAATTCAACTCATCTTTCAGGAAAAAAGTTCCGAAGATCCGCTGCAACAGATAGGACGGTCTCTGTCGTAGAAAAAGCCCGGCAATTCCTGCTACCACAAGAATCGGATATACAGAAGCAAGCAGATAACGTTTCCGTTTCGGTCCCTTTATGATTCCACGATAAACTGCCAGAAACAATAATATCGTAGACAAACACAGACTTTCTGCGACACCTGTAATACAGCCGGAAAAAGCAAGCTCATATCCAAAAGCAACCGCTGTCAAAAGATGCAGACATAAGATTCCTTTTCCACCCTTGTCACGCAATCGGTACAAAAGCACCGCATAAACGATAGGGAAAAACATCCACATATAATACCCTATTGCATATTTCTGTAAAACTGGAACGGAAATCCACCAGCCGTTTCCACCAGCCATCGTCAGCAAAGGATTCCGCAGCACTTCTGCTGCCAGAAAAAGCAGATACAGAACATATGCCCATCGAGTCAGATACATATAATTTCCAAACAGAAACAGTAAAATAATGCCGATTCCAAAAAAGTTATAGCAAATCGTCCTGCCAAGATACCCCTGTTGGATTGCCGGTGCATCCGCATACTGAAAAAGAATTCCCTGCATGATGATCCCAAACACCATCAATCCAAGGGCAAGGAGAAACATGCCCGTTGGAAATTTTGGACGATGTAAACGGTTCAGATCCAGGCCGACGCGGATAGGGTCTCCCATTTCTTTTACTGCTTCCTGACGGGCCTGTGCCGCTTCCATGCCATGAGCTTCATATTCTTCCGCCTGCTCTTCTATATGATTTTCTATTTCTGTTAATACACTGCGCCTTGCATTGGGATTTTGTATCTGTTCTCCCAGCAGGTGCAGATATTCCTTTACATCCATATGTTGCTTCTCAATCAAAAAACATTACTCCTTTTCTACTGCAATATAGAAATCCGATTAATTTTTTAAGTAGCTTTAAAAATTGAAAAATTGTTTTCTATATATACATCAAATAACACCTGTTGCAAATTTTTATGAAATTAAACATCTTATTTATTCCCAATTTTATCCCTTATATTTCTATAAGGTCCTTTTCTGGAATCTCCATTTTTTTATTATTGAAAACTCAGAACATTTGCTACTGCTTTCTGATAAGCGTTCCATTCCTCTTTTTTTGCTTTCACATGTTTTTTCCCCGCCGGAGTCAGCTGGTAATATTTCCGTGTCTTCCCGGAAGACGCATCCTCATAGGAAATCACATAGCCCTTGCTTTCCAGAGAATGAAGCAGCGGATACAGCGTCCCTGCCTTTAATTCAAATACATTTTCTGATTTTTCCCGAAGTACGCTTATCATTTCATATCCGTACATATCTTTTGTTTCCAGCAGCCAAAGCAGCATCAGAGCCATACTTCCCTGCACCAGATTTTTATCTATACTCATATACTCTGCATTCTCCTTTATCTTCTACAACATATATATCGACCATCTTACTTGCCACTGCAGTTATCTGTAGTTCATCTTCTCAATGGCTGTTATACATCATTTTCGTAGTTCATAAGCGATACCTTTTTCCATTCCTTCATCTGCAAAGCCTGCACGGTATCTTAGCAGATCCACAATGAATCGTTTTCAATTTTTTATAAAACCCTCTGCTGTTTCGCTTTTTGTTTTTTATATAGACTATCTATATATCTGATATCAAAATCATATATCGGCTGTCTATATATGTCAAGTCGATTTTTACATAAAAAAATACCGACCTCTGCAGTCAGATTTCCGACAGACACTTACTTTTACAGGACAAAATCCTGCATAAAAAGCATCTGTATTGAAATCCAACTTTCAGGGATCGGTATTATGATATAATGAGCGCAAGTGAGTCAACGTGTCTTGCACGATTGACGAACGGCGAATGTTGAACATGAACTGCTTTTGTTCATGATATAATCTTTATTTTTCTTCCAGTTTACGTACCATCTCTGCGTCAAACACAACCTGTTTTACATGATTGACTTCAATCTGATACAGTGCATGTGCTGCAATATGTTCTGCTGCCTGCTCAAGATCACGGATACCCGTTGTGTCTGCATACTGTTCAATGATCGCATCAAGGGCATCATCTTTGATAATACACTCCTCTGCACTCATTCCCATACGTTTCATAACTTTCGGCAATGAAAATTTTGAAAAAATTACTTTTTTCTCTTCTGGAGTATAGTCCGGGATCTCAATTACTGCAAAACGTGACATCAGCGGTGCACTGATCTGGTCTCTTTCGTTTGCGGTAGCGATCGGATATACACCTACGGTCGGAATCATACACTCAATATAGTTGTCTGTAAATCCAAGGTTATCCAGAAGTGTCAGCAATACATCTGCAGGATTTCCATTTCCTTTTCCAGATGCCGCTTTGTCAAGCTCATTGATAATGAACACCAGATTGGACTCTCCTGCCATGGAATACGCATCCATGATAATACCAGGTTTTGCATTGGAATAGATACGGGAACTTCCTGTCAGCTGCTCCGGATCATTGATAGAACTCATATCCAGTGTCGTCCACGGCAGTTTCAAGATACGGGCAACTGCATAGGCGATCTGAGATTTTCCGGTTCCTGCCGGACCGATCAGCAACAGACCATATGCCGGAAGGGTATGTGTTCTGTTAATCTGGATAATGGTCTCAATAATACGCTGTTTTACCCGCTCCATACCATAAAGTTCTTCATCCAGGATTCTGCGTGCCTCTTCCGGATCAATCGCTTCAAAATAATTGCTCTTCCACTGAATATTCATCATGATGGAAAGCGCACGCTGTGCATGTCTGCGCTCCTCTGGTGAAACTTCATGGGAACGTGCTACAGCAAGATTTCTGCGCGCCCACAGACGGATATTATCCGGCAGCGTTCTTCCTGCACAGTTCATAAAATCCGTAATACTCTGGATACTGGTCAGTTTCATATCATCTCCGGATTCTTCCTGTTCCTCGTCAATCGCATCTTCCGCCGGTGCATCACTGGACAACAGACGTTCGATCATAAACTGCAAAAATCCATCTTCCGCAGAAAGCTTGGAGCCTCCGCCATATGCCATCTCTCTGATCTTGTACACTGCATATCCATCTTCCCTGTTCTGACCGGAAAGACGCACCGTAATATGATTGTCTCCCAACCATTTGAGAAGGCTCACAAAACGGGAATCCACCAGCAAAATATCTGCTGCAATCGTTCCATCCTCTTCTTTAAATTCAAATGCGGTCTGCTGATTCTGATTTGTAAACACGCCCCAGGAATGATGTTTCCATTCACGTTTCTGATTGTCCAAAACAAGAATCGGTTTTTCCGCAGAAGTCTCCGAATCACTGGAAGCAAATGTCTTATAAGTGCAGACTACTTCCTTTTTCTTTTCAGCAGATGCTTGATTAAAATCAAATACTGGCATATATCTTTTTCTCCTTATCATTGGTATATTTTTAATGTTAAATCGTATATTTATAATTTTCTAATCAAAATATTTTACCGTGAATATTCGTCGTTCAAGTGTGTTCTTCTCGCTTGCGCTCATTATATCATGAACAAAAACAGTTCATGATCTCCTTCGCCATTCGCCAATCATGCAAGCATGTTGACTCTCTTGCACTCATTATCTTCTGATTACTTCCATATATTTCAATATGCAGACTGGATTTATAAATATATCGTTCCATCTGATTGCTTCCTGCATCAGATAGACATATAAAATTATTATAACAAGTCTCTTATGTTAAGGCTAGCCCTATCCATATGGAAATGCTATATTTTTCATCATTTTTTACTTTTCAAAGCATTTTCATCTTACCCATATTTCTGCAGATATAAAGACCAGTACCCACGGACAGTTCTTCCCTGTCTTTGGATACTGGTCTGTTCCCAATTTTTTATTCCATTTTATACCCTTTATATGCATTCAGAGTTTTCCAAACACAATACCCTGAAGCATATATCTTACCAGAAAAGCATTTTATAGATTCTCTTCTTTTCTTACTTTCCCATTTTTAGAACCGTGGCGGCTGTACCTGATAAGTATCAATCGGCACATCCTCCGTTGAAAACTTCATTGTTCCGTTATCATTCTCGCAAACGATCCATTTCAGCCAGTTTTCATTATCCATCTGCGGATAATCTTCTCGTAAGAACCAGCCTCTGGACTCTTTTCGCATGGATGCACCCCTAAACTGCATCTCTGCAGAAAGTACCATTGCCTCAGCCTCATGGCAGGAAAGCAGATCATGGAAATCTTTTGCTTTCAACTGCACCGTCATAGGTTTGATCTGTTCCAGTTTGCGCAGGCACACATCCAGACGGTGCTGACTCATATATACACTGTTTTCTACCGGGCAGACAAGCTGCTGGATTTTATCAATGACTTCTTTTGCCGTTACACCTTCCTTACGGAATAATGGTGCAAATGCATCTTCTTTCAGTTTCTCAATCTGTGTATCATCTACCGGCTGCTGCGTATTTTCTGCAGCATAAGCTGCTGCCTGCTGACCGCTGACCACACCTGCAAATACTGCATTCAGGATTCCTGATCCTCTGTTACGTCCTGGAGGTGCCGGTACTGCACCAGGCGCACAGGAACCATCGTAACATACATCTCCTGCTGCATACATTCCGGAAATGGTAGTAGCCATCTGCTCATCTACTTTGACTGGAGACTGCTCGCCGACAAATCCCGGTTCTACTTCCCATTTCTCATCACCTTCAAAACCGTCAACCGATGAACCTTTTTCGAAATCGATTTTCCAAAACGGAAGACCATAAGGACGATCCCAGATGTAGAACATCATTGTATCATTCTTTGTCGTCTCGCTC
This sequence comes from uncultured Roseburia sp., assembly GCA_900557275.1. Next base: position 113,390 of record USRX01000004.1, on the reverse strand, counting down.
TCCATCGGATGCAGATAAACCGGACCTCTTCCGGAAGCCATCGTATTATACCATTCTGCAACCGCACTGGAACTGATATCTGCTTCCGGGAAACGACGGAAGTTTTTCGTAATATTTTCTCCATAAGCATCATACATGACGTTCTCGCCAAATACACACTCACGGTTGCTGTGTACACGATAAAGCTGTGCAAAGTTACCGAACTCAGGATTACGCATCTGGGCGCCTGCACGATAGGCAGCTGCGATACCATCTCCACGTCCATTGCTCCACATCGGTGCCACACGGTAGTTCTGACTTCCGGTACAGAGAATTACCGCTTTTCCTTCAAATACATAGAATGTTCCATCCAGGATGCTGTATCCTACTGCACCTGCGATTTTTCCATCTCTGGTCAGAAGATCAGAAATGGTTGTTTTATCAATAAATTTTACACCCAGTTTTGTGGCAGTTGCTCTCATTTTCAGCGTAAGATCCAAATCCACACCGATCATGTAAGTCATCGGTCCGGTCGGAATCCGTTTTTTCGGGATATTCACACCCCAGGACTCCATCTTGTCCAGAAGCTCATTATTCATTGCCACATATTTTTTCAGCAGGTTCTGATTAGCCAGATATCCTCCTACTGCATGGGCATGATATTCATTAAACATTTCCGGTGTCACTTTTTCAAGATCAAAATACTGTAATACACCGCCGCCTTTATTTGCTTTTCCGGAATAACCGGAGGTCTGTTTTTCTACTACCAGAACACTGATGTCCGGATTTTCTTCTTTTACACTGATCGCTGCTGTCAGTCCGGCGATTCCGCCGCCAATGATCAGCACATCAGCAGACATTTTTTCCTGTTTGATTTCCTGTTTTTCCATACTGGTCTCCTCTCTCAGATACACGCTCGAATGCTTCGCATCAAAAGCTTCCGGACAGGTATCTTATTCATGCACACTTGGAATTTTTAAAGCAATTCGATCTGATCAGATTTCCTCGTTTCAAAGACTCCTGACGTACATATCATGCTTCCGTCTGTTTTTTTGCGTAACAGTCAAAGGTCTGACGAAAACTCTGGCTTGCATAGTCAGGGATTACTTTGATCGCACCTTTGGCACATTTCACTTCACAATAGTTACAATGTTCACAGTCTTCCACATATTTGAAAATCGGACGTCTTTTTTCTACATCCCAGCGAATGACATCTACAAAACAGGCTTTGTAGCAGATCTGACATCCAACACATTTGCTTTCATCAAATTCGATTTTATGGTTTGTATAAATCATCGCTTCTACCTCCAGTTATCTTTCTCTTCCGCATACAGACTTGGAAGAATTGCTGCCAGATTTGTAAATTCTTTTACGTTATGTAATGCCAGTGACATCGCTGCCATATCCGGGTAGCGCATACCGTCCGGAAGCACTTTTACATCTTTTCCGTTTACATAATTCCAGCCCATCCAGAAACGGGAACGAAGCTCGATACCACCCTCGATCTCACGTACAAAATGTGTCATAAAAGTCGGTGGTACTGCAAATGGCGGCTGACCTTTTCCATATCCTTTTCCACAGACTAAGGTTGCACATGCATCGGTACCGATCAGTTCTGCTTTGAATCCGCAGTCTCCCGGATATTTGAAATTGATCACGATCTGATCCGGTCCCATACCGGTGTCTTCCGTAATCTCATGCGTCGTATCCCACAGTTTTTCCTGATAGGACAGATCCGGATCTAATGCACGAACACGGTTCTGCGTCTCTGCCTTGTAATGATCTTCCGGATTCCAGATCTTGTAGCGCAGGTTATCAAGACCATGCCATGCAAAGAACCAGTCAAACATCTCCGGTGTTACTCCCGGCATTTTTGTCAGATTTGCCAGATATCCGGTTCCATCCGGCAAGATACACCAGCCTGCTTCTGCATCCAGGTATCCTGGCTCAAACAGACGGTTTCTGTCTTTAAACTGCAACACCTGGTCCGGGCGAAGCGGTCCGTTCAGCATCTTTGCATATGCCTCCGGAGCCGGCTGCGCCATATCCTGTTCAAAGTATTTATAGTAACTTCTCTTTTTTTCCTCTTCCGTTACCGGAACTCTCTTTTTTGCCATCTGTTCCATAGGAAACCTCCTCCTTAAAACTCAAACTCTGCCATATGACTTAAAATCTCTTTCGCGCCCGCAATTGCGTCATCAATGATCTGCGCCGCAGGTTTTTCTTCTTTTACCAGAGGTACGATCTGTCCGGCCATAACAGCACCATTGACCATATCTCCCTCTGCCATTGCTTTACGCAGGGAGCTCTCTGCGACCGGGCGAAGCAGTTCTGCTGCTTTCTCTTTCGTATTGTTATTCTCAATATCGATCATTTCATCTGCCAGCTTATTTTTAATCTGACGACATGGTTCGTCCGTACAGTAACCGGTAATCACGGTAGACATATCATCTGCTGCCAGTACTTCTTTCTTTACATTCAAATGTACGGTTGTCTCAGACGCTGCCATAAATGCAGTACCCATCTCAAAACCTTCCGCACCCATGGCAATACCTGCAGCCACGCCACGTCCATCTGCGATACCGCCACTTGCAACGACCGGAAGATCTAAAAGGTCTACCGCCTGTGGCACCAGTACAGTCGTAGCTTCAAATGTAACATGTCCGCCACCTTCCCAGCCTTTGACGATCATAACATCTGCTCCGGCTTTTGCAGCGATCTTTGCATCTGCAATAAAAGATGCTTTTACAACAATCTTGCATCCGGCATCATGCCAGATCTTAAAATATTTTCTACAAAGTTCCGGATCCAGACCGGCAATCGTATCCGCATACATAACCGGCGGCTTTTCTTCTACTACAATTTTTGTCACATGCTCCAAATTTTCCGGAATCATAATAGCATTCATTCCAAACGGCTTATCCGTCAGCTGTCTTGTCGCTGCGATCTGTTCACGGATAAACGGTTCCGGTGCAAATCCAACACCGAGTACACCCAGTCCACCGGCATTTGAAACGGCTGCAACAAGCGGTGCTGTGGAAATCCAGGCCATCGGTCCCTGGATAACCGGTTTTTCAATTCCCAGTATCTCACATACTCTATTCATCTGACTTTCTCCTTCTCTCTTTGTTTGTTGCTATCATTATACAAACGAAAAAAAGAGATTTCATTTCTGAAATCTCCAAGTTCTCTATGTTTTTTTACAAATACTTTTGTAACATCCTACAAATTTTGTTATACTTATATTTAATTATGCAGGAAAGGAGCGCACCCTTCTTCTGGCAGACGGAAAAAGCGTGTATATAAAACCACCGATGAACATCACACTTGAAATGATTACAGCCAAATTTTTCGCAGAATATTCGGATGCCCACTTGCTCCATCCGCTACCAGATCATTTTTTATCACGTTCTCTGCAGGGAATTCAGCTGCTTCCACGCCACTGCGAAAAACTTTCGGAAAATTTTCTGTATGTCACAGACCAGATCTACTACTCTGCAAAGATACTTTCTGATAACAATCAATCTTCTGATACTGATACAGATTATGTTTCGGGCACATTACCGTCCAATATTACAGTCATTATCTTTGGAAATTATTTTCCAAAAAACCTCTGTTCTTTGCAAAGCAAAAAAGCAGATGGCGTTGGTTCTAATATCATCTTTATTCAGACTGACCTGGAACTCGCAGACGGTTTCAATGCACTCCAGAAAGTTTACAGCGATTTTATCGAATGGGGAAGACAGTTGGATTTTGCCATCTTTCGAAATGCCGACTTTCAGGAATTTATTGATCTGAGTGAAACATTTATCGCTTCTCCTGTTTTAATCTACGACCCTGCATTAAAACTCCTTGCATATTCCCGCATGTATCCCGGTCTGAATGATCACATTTTCCAGAGTGCGATTACCAACGGTTATCTGGATCTGGAAACAGTAAAATATTTTGAAAAAGACCGCATCTTCGCGCAGATGGAGCATACAGGAAGTGCCATCGGGGAACCGGATGCATTCCGCGAACATGCAGACTTTGCACGAGCCATCAACATCCACAATGAACTGGCTGTATACTGTATTTTACTGCACACCAGTGAATATCCCCGCAGTTACATCCATCAGATCTTTCAGATTTTTTGTGACAGCATTGAACATCTTCTGGAAAAACAGCATTCTGATTTTCTGAAAAATCGTTCTGTTACCGATTACTTTCTGATGGATCTTTTAGACAATCCGGATACGCCCCCGGAACAGATCCGGGAACGTATCTATTATAATGATCTGGATTATGAAGGAAATTATATCGTGATCAGTCTGCATTCCGATATCCGCCAGAAAGCTTCAGAAAATTATTTTATCCAGCTTCTTCGCAACAATATGATCAACTGCCGTATTTTTTCCTACCACGACAGTATCGTGATCCTGTATCATCTGCCAAAATTCCGGGAACTGGATTATCGTGATTATCTCAGAAGCCAGCTGAAATCTGTGTTAAAAGATTTTACAGACAGAAATATCCTCATGTATATCAGCAAACCGTTTCCAACAATCGGACAGTTCTCCTGCGCCTATCAGCAAGCCGAGAATCTGTATCATATTTTTGAAAAACAATGTACGGACATGTTCTGCTTTTACGAAGATCACTGGCTGCAGAATCTGATCTTTTCCGCACCCCAAAAGGATAAAACATTCGCATTCTGTGACTCATCTATCTTGCAGATGTTAAAAACGGACACAAAAAAATCCCGTCAGCAACTGGAAATTCTTTATGAATATCTCAGATGTGACAGGAAATTAACAGATGTTGCCAACAAATTGGATATGCACCGTAACAATGTCATTTATCATATTAAACAGTTGGAAGAAAAATGGCATCTGAATCTGGATGATCCAGATATAAGACTGCAACTGTTGATGTCCTTTGAAATATTGAAATTTTCTCATTACTTTTAAGAGAAAAATGACACACAAATTTATAGCTGATATATATATCAAGAGCGAAAAACTCACAAGATGAACAATTCGCTCTTACTTATCATAGAAGGAGCTTATTTACAGACTTTTCTTCATAGTCTCATGTTACGAAAGAAAAAACCGGAGGCGTAAAACCCCCGGTTTTCTTAGCTTTCTTGATTACATTTGTACGATTTGGATGTTATTCTATAAACATCGCATCCCCAAAAGAGAAAAACCGATATCCCATTTTTACCGCTTCTTCATATGCCTCAAGCACATGCTCTCTTCCCGCAAGGGCTGATACGAGCATCAGGAGGGTGGATTCCGGCAGATGGAAGTTCGTGATCAGGCAATCCAACACTTTGAATTCGTAACCCGGATAGATGAAGATTTCTGTCCATCCGCTGCTCTCTTTGAGTCTGCCGTTCTCGTCTGCCGCAGATTCGATAGTACGACAGCTTGTGGTTCCAACGCAGATCACTCTGTGACCGTTTTCTTTTGCGCGGTTAATCTTATCTGCCGCTTCCTGGCTGACCATATAAAACTCTGAATGCATATGATGATCCAGCACATTTTCCACTTTTACCGGACGAAACGTTCCCAGTCCTACATGGAGGGTTACCTCTGCTATGTCTACACCCATCTCTTTGATCTGTTCCAGCAGTTGCGGTGTAAAATGCAGTCCTGCCGTCGGTGCGGCTGCTGATCCGTCATATTTTGCATATACCGTCTGGTAACGGTTCTTATCTTTTAACTGGTGGGTAATGTATGGTGGCAGTGGCATCTGGCCAAGCTGATCGAGAATCTCCTCGAAAATGCCGTCATACGTAAATTTGATCAGGCGGTTGCCCTCTTCCACGACGTCAATGACTTCGCCTTTTAACAGGCCGCCTCCAAAGGATATCTTTGTACCCGGTTTTGCTTTCTTTCCCGGTTTTACCAGAGTTTCCCAAACATCATTTTCTTTTCGTTTTAAAAGAAGGATCTCAATCTTTGCCTGCGTGCCTTCTTTTTCGCCGTAAAGTCTTGCCGGGATTACTTTTGTGTTATTTAACACCAGACAATCACCCGGTTTCAGATAATCCACAATATCTTTAAAAATCTTATGTTCCCGCTCGCCCGTTTCCCGGTCTAACACCAACAGACGGGAAGAGGAGCGATCTTCCAGCGGATCCTGGGCGATCTGCTCCTGCGGCAGGTCAAAGTAAAAATCTTTTACATTCATTTGATGATTCCCCGTCCCTGTCTTTTACTGACGCAGATCAATGCCCAGATCTGCAAGTCCGTTCATGATCTTTGTCATTACTTTTGTAATATCTGCTTCTTCCAGTGTGCGGTCTTTCGCACGGAAGCTTAATGTATAGGCCAATGATTTGTAACCATGTTTGATCTGTGCGCCTTCATAGACGTCAAACAGCTTATAGCTTTCCAGAATATGTCCGCCTCTCTGGTCAAAGACTTTCTCGATATCTCCGGCAAGGATGGATTTCGGAACGACCATACTTAAGTCACGGCTGACTGCCGGATATTTTGCAATGCCTTCGTATTTCTTATCAAAGCTTGCCCGTGCAGTAATCTCATTCATATCCAGTACAGCGACATAAACGCGCTCTTTGATAGAATAATTTGCTGCTACAGTCGGATGTACTTCTCCCAGATATCCGATGACAGTTCCATCGTAAACGATATTTGCCTGACGTCCCGGATGAAAGAACGGAAGTCCTGCATTCGGATCATACTCCGGTTTCAGATTCAGTTCTGTATTGTCAAGGATTTCTTCTACAACACCTTTCATCGTAAAGAAATCGCCATCGCCATACATGCCCAGAGTCAGCTGCATACGTTCTTCCGGAAGTTCGGTAACCGGAATCTGTTTTGGAAGATAGATGTTTCCAAGTTCGTACAGACGGACATCTTTATTTCTGCGGTTGAAGTTCGTAGAAAGGGATGTCAGCATACCGTTCAGAGAAGTGGTACGCATGATACTGAAATCTTCTCCCAGCGGATTGGAGATTACAACTGCCTGGCGCATTTTACTGTCTTCTGAAATCAGAAGTTTATCAAATACTTTCGGACTTTCAAAGGAATAACACATTCCCTGGCTGAATCCACAGAACTGTGCAACTTCTCTTACCACTTCTTCCACACGAAGTTTAAAGGAAAGTTTTCCTGTTGTAGCTTCGCCTTTTGGAAGGGTCGTCGGGATATTTGCATAGCCGAAAAATCTTGCCACTTCTTCTGCGATATCCGCATCGCGCTCCAGATCCTGTCTCCAGGAAGGAACGATGACTTCTTTTGTCTCCTCATCAAAGCCAAGATCGATCTTTTTCAGATAGCCGATCATAGTCTCTTCTGAAATATCGGTTCCCAGTAATTTATTGATCCATGCTGCATCCAGTTTGATCCGTCTGCCGGTCTTTACATTCGGATATACATCTACGACACCGCCAACGACTTCTCCTGCGCCCAGTTCTTCGATCAGCTGGCAGGCACGGTTGATGGCATCAATGGCATTGTTCGGATCCAGTCCTTTTTCAAATTTAGCAGATGCGTCCGTACGAAGCCCTACTTTTTTACTGGACAGACGGATATTTGTTCCATCAAAGCATGCAGCCTCAAATAACATGGTAGATACATTGTCTGTGATCATAGAATTTTCTCCGCCCATGATACCAGCAAGTCCTACCGGTTTCTCGCCGTCACAGATCATCAGGATGGATTCATCCAGCGTACGTTCCTGACCATCCAAAGTTACAAACGGCTCATCTTTTTTCGCACGGCGTACAATAATCTCATTGTTTGCGATGGTATCCATATCATAAGCATGCATTGGCTGACCATACTCTTCCATTACATAGTTTGTAATATCTACGATATTGTTGATCGGACGGATTCCGTGTGCTGCCAGTCTGTGCTGCATCCATTCCGGAGATGGAGCAATCTTGATATTTTTAACGACTCTTGCACAGTAACGGGAACAGAGGTCTGTATCTTCAATTTTTACTTTAATGTAATCATTGACATCTTCGCTGTTTCCGGTCTCTGTCACTACCGGCGGTACAAATTCTTTTCCAAAAGTTGCAGCAGCTTCTCTTGCGATACCAAGGACGCTGAAGCAGTCTACACGGTTGGATGTGATCTCGTACTCTACAACTACATCATCCAGACCAAGTGCTTTGATGGCACTCTCGCCTACAACAGCATCTTCCGGCATGATATACAGACCATTTTCCGGTGCTGCCGGATAATAATCTCTGGAAGAGCCAAGTTCCTCGATAGAACACATCATTCCGTTGGACGGGATACCTCTTAATTTACCTTTTTTGATCTTGATACCGCCTTCGGTACGGCTTCCATCATGTCCACCGGCAACACGGCCGCCATCCAATACAACCGGAACTTTTGCTCCTTCAAATACATTCGGTGCGCCTGTTACGATCTGAATGGTCTCTGTTCCGATATCTACCTGGCAGATAACCAGCTTGTCTGCATCTGGATGCGGCTCGATTTTTACGATCTGACCAATCACGATCTTATCCAGATCGGCATCCAGTTTTTCATATCCTTCTGCTTTTGATCCGGATAATGTCATGGCATCCATATATTCTTGTGGCTGCACATCAAGATCCGGCACATATTCTTTTATCCATGATAATGAAGTTTTCATTTTGCTTTCTCCTTGTAATTAAATTCTGTTTTCCGATAGCCAGCTTTTACAGTCTTCTTTTCTATAGGTGGCTTTCACTACAGGTATTGGCTCCGGTCGCAGATTCGGGAATCAGAGATTCCCTCATTGTCCGGCAGTCGCCGAACAATTACTGTCAAAAATAGCAAAGCAGCCTGTTGAAAGCGAGCTTTCACAGTCTGTTTTCCTATTTTTGACAGAATCTGCTCTTCTCGTTGCTCGCTAAAACTGTTTCAGGAATCGGTCATCGTTTTCGTACAACAAACGCATATCATCAATCTCATATTTCAGCAGTGCGATTCGCTCCAGACCTACACCAAATGCAAATCCTGTGTATTCTTTCGGATCGATACCGCTCATCTCCAGTACATGTGGGTGTACCATTCCACAGCCAAGGATTTCAATCCATCCTTCTCCTTTGCAGAAACGGCATCCTTTTCCACCGCATTTGAAGCAGGTTACATCTACTTCTGCACTCGGTTCTGTAAATGGGAAATGGTGCGGGCGGAATTTTACTTTTGTCTCCGGTCCGAACAACTGTTTTGCAAATTCCTGAAGCGTTCCTTTCAGGTCTGCAAAAGTAATATCTTTATCAATAACCAGACCTTCAATCTGATGGAAAGATGGAGAATGAGTTGCATCCACCTCATCAGCACGGAATACGCGTCCCGGCGCGATCATACGGATCGGCAGTTTACCCTGCTCCATCATACGCACCTGTACCGGGGATGTCTGGGTACGAAGCACAATATCATTATTAATATAGAATGTATCCTGTTCGTCTTTTGCCGGATGGTTTGCTGGAATGTTCAGTGCTTCAAAGTTATAATAATCATACTCTACTTCTGGTCCTTCTACAACTTCATAGCCCATACCTACAAAGATACGTTCAACTTCTTCCAGAGCGATAGTATTCGGATGACCATGTCCGACACGGTTTTTCTTTGCCGGAAGCGTTACATCAATCACTTCTTTTTTCAGACGAAGCTCCAGCGCTGCCTCTTCCATTTTCTTCTTGGTCTCTTCCAGTTTTTTCTCGATTGCCACACGGGTCTCATTTACCAGCTGACCAACTGCCGGTCTGTCCTCTTTGGCAACATCTTTCATGCTCTTTAATACGGCTGTCAGTTCTCCTTTTTTCCCAAGATAAGCAACTCTGACGTCATTTAATGCAGATAATCCATCTGCGGATGACATGGCTTCAATCGCTGCTGCTCTGATTTTTTCCAATCTTTCTTTCATCGAAATTCTCCTCTCAAAAATACATTAAGCAGAAGATACCCATTTCTTATTCAATTGGTCTCTCTGCATATAAATCTATGGTTCTGGCAGAAAAACTTCTGCCAAATAAAAAACTTCGTCCCCTATAAGGGACGAAGTCATATCCGCGTTACCACCCTGTTTTTCGAATAACTATCTGACAAATTTATTGTTCCAGTTCTCCGAACACTCATATAACATGTAACGTATGTCTTACGTCAGCTCCTACTCTCGACATTTTCCTATCTGTTCAAAACTGCTGCTCCGGTGTGAATTTCAATATCTTTTGTAAAAAACTTTCAGCCTGTGGTTTTTCTCTCTGTGGATGTTGGATATCTACTGTGCACCATCTATGCATTTCTACAATATATCATTTCAGACCGAACTGTGTTTGTTCATATTCCAATGAGTCAAACTCTTCAGCCAAAAGACTGTGTTATTTTAACACACACCTTTTAAATTTGCAAGACGACGTTCTGTCTTTTCTATGTAAAAAGTTTTGTCTTTGTATTATTTTTTCGTATTAAATTCTCTGTCTTTTGAAGTGCGGATTTTTCTCTCTTTTTCTTCCAGTTCTACTCGCAACTGCGCTTCCCGTTTGCGTTCTTTTTCCCGCTTGTTGCGCAGATTCGTTTCTTTAATCTGTCTCCACAGAACTTCAAAACGGCTGTTTACCTCTCCACATACCATAAAAATATACATACAGATACTCAGCCAGAACATAATCAACAACAATGTGGTCAGACTTCCATACAAAGAAAATCCCTGAAAAAAGTTGACATAAATAGACAGACCGAAAGTAAATACATACCATGCTGCAGCACATCCGACTGCGCCTATCAACTGACTTCTGAATGTTGCCTTTCTGTTCGGCAGAAATTTATAAATAAAACAGAATACTGCGATAAGCATAATAAAAATCACTACCATTCGCATCTTTAGGATCATTTCCGTCACTTTTGAAACGATTGGGGCGTGTTGAACAAGTATCCCTTGTATCTTGCGTCCAAATACCAGTAACAAAAGCAAGACAATCATGACCAAGATTAACAGCAATGTATCCAACATTGCCCGAAAACGGAGCACGAACCAGTTACGTGTCTCCGGGATATCATAAATAATATTTAATCCATACCGCAAACTCTGCACAGCCTTTGCAGAAGAATAAATCGCAATAATGATTGCCGGAACCAGAAGCTTTGCTGAATTTTTATAAGTTTCATCAATAACCGACACAAACAATGGACTGATGGAACCAGGCATAAATTTATGAATACCATTCAAGATCATGCTCTCTGTAATCGGTGTATAACGAATCAGAGAACTGAGCACCAACAGAAATGGAAGCACTGACATAATAATAAACAGCGTAGCCTGTGCGGCATATGCGCCCACGTTATCTCTTTTTAATTTATTCAGAAAGTCTTTTACAATTGGGACATAACCACTCATCGTTTGTTTCCTTTAAAACCTTTTTCATTTGCGAGACCGCATATCTTTACCATCAATTTTACAGATTACCATGTTTTGATTTACTTCACAAGTATTTTCAAAAGTATTTACATTTTTTTAAGATTTTATTTCTGTTCCATGAAAAAATGATTGCAATATTTCTTTATAATCTTTGCCTGATTTTGCCATTCCATTCGCGCCATACTGGCTCATTCCGATTCCATGGCCCAGACCACCGCCATATAAAATATAACTGTTCGGCTCTGTTCCGGCATCAATTGTAAACCAGGCACTTGGAAGCATTTTCATAGAAGTATTTTTCTGTCCGTTTTTGTCTTCTACCGCTGTCAGATATTTCCCGATTTCCTGCCGGATCTCATTTTCCGTCACAATATGAGACGTCTGATTTCCCGTTTGAAAACGAATGTCTGTGATTTCTCCGGATGCTTCCCGTTTCTCGATAAAAAAGTAAGTATCCCGTGGCAATGTGATATATGCCTTCCAGCGAAAATAACGGCTTTCACTGTCATATGCTGCTATATCTGTCCGTTTTAAAAAACTATCCCAGTCAATCTGACAGGATGCGATCTGCATGGAATCAGATTCTGTAGAAAGTGCCAGATTCTCCGGCAATGTTGTCACCAAAGAAATACTTTTCAAATATGGAACGCTTTCCTGTCCCCACGCTTCCATCCCCGCAGAGATTCCACAGGAGGTGGAGTAATAATACACAGAAGCCGGCTGCTGATCCGCCTGCGAGATGAGAATCTGTCCTTTTGTTGCATCTGCTGCCTGTATGGATTTTTCATTTTCTCCGTTACGGTTGTAGACCTGACTGTTTACGGAGTCGTCCACATCTGCCTGATATTCCCCGTATTTCCCGCCCCGGATCATCTGGCTGGCAAATGTTCTGGCACAGACAGCCTGTGCTTTCAGTGCTTCCGGTTCAAAACTTTCCGGCATTTCACCGGGCAGTACACCATAGATATATTCCTCCATAGGAACCTGATTTACGATCCAGTAAGCATTATCTTTCTGATAAATAATAAAAATTCCACGATATGCGGCGGACCAGTTTCCTGTGTCCGCATCTTGCAGATACAATGTATGTTCTGTCTTAGGAATGATCGTAACGCCATTAGAATCATCTGCAAGATACTTTAATTCCTGCTGGGTCAAAATTGTATGCTCTCCGTAATCCAGGGTCTGATCTTTTGTATTTACTGTGCAGCCGGATTCACACAGAATCTGAAATTGCTGCCGCAACGCTTTTCTGCCATTATCATTGGTCAGCACTACCCGCACCGTCTGAAGAACTGCCACAGTATTCTGCCCTTGCTGCTGTTCCGCCGCTTTTCCCTTACGAAACCGGCTCAAAAGCCCGGGTGTTCCCTGTTCCTGCCTAATCAGAAGAATATTATTTCCCGTTGCATATACTTCATAATACGCACCATATGTCCAGAACGATTCCTCTATGGAAGTATTAAAATTTCCCTGTTCTGTAATGATCCGCTTCTCTCCCGGAACCATTCCCAGATACTGTAATCTCAAAATCTCTACCTGATCTGTTTTTCCAAGGGATTGTAATAACTGTTCATAATAGGCCGTCCATTCTGAACGTTGTATTGGCGTTTCCCCCGTTTTGTCATCAATAGCAGAAAATCCCAGCGTTGTATAAATCAGATTCACATCATTTTCTGTAAGAACCGCAGATACTTTTGGCAGCAGCATGGCCTGCATCTCTTCATTTCCTATATCCGCAATCTCAAACATATCTAATATCTCACAGGCATAGACCTGCTCTTTATTTTTAAACTCCGAAGCGGTCTTTACTGCCTGGCTTTGCCGGAACGCAATGATTCCCGCCAGCACACAGATAAATAGGATGATGCACTTTAAAACCGGATATTTTCTCATATATTCTTTCTTCCCCTCTATCTGTTTTTATCATGTTTTTGTTTCACTTGACTTTATCCACAACGTTAAAAGAAGCTGTCTCCCGACAGCTTCTCTCTTTCGTATCTTACAACTGAATATTTTATCTTTTGTATTGTAATCTTTTGTACATTAATATTTTATCTTTGGTCATATCTTTTGTATCTTAACAATTTATCTTTTGTTAAGAAAGTAAATACAGCCAGAATGCCGTTCCCTGCAATTTTGACGCCTAGCCAGAGCTAGGTGGGTATCCGCAACAGTATTGTCTGTCTTCCGCTGCGTAATGACGGCCTGACATATTGTTACTGCGATCTAAGAATCCCATAAACGTAAATGTAGGTTCAAAATAGCAGTTTTATCGAACACCCCAGCCATATTTCCTTGACCATTATCAGTATACTCTAATATCTGCAAAATCTCAACAGATAATTCTTATAAATTTCTGGAAATTTTCGCTTAAATTTTACCAATATAATGTCTTGCATGTACTGCTTCTACAGACACCTTATCATCTATCGGGTTACTTCTCTCCAGTCATTTCTTTCGTATACCATTATTAATCTTGTGTTCCTGTCTCTTACAGAGTATTTGCCTCATCTACTACTTTCACAATCGCTGCTGCTGCATCTTTCGGAAGTTTATTGAAGCCACCTTTTGCAGTATCCAGGCCATTAACATAATTCAGTCTGTCCTGCATACGGGCTTTCAGCTGAGCAACATACTCTTCATCTTTCAGATCCGGGACAAATCCTTCCCACTCAAAGATCTCGATATCAGAAAACGGTCCCCACTGTTTGAATTCCGCTTTTCCTTCTACGATCGTTTCAAGAATTCCCAGAGTATCTTTCGGCTGTACCTTTTTGCCCATAAATTCTCCAGTATTGATGATGTAGCAGTCTACATGTTTGCTCTCAACCAGTGTCTTGAATTTATTATAATCATTTACCAACGGATATGTGCGGAACGGATTTGCATACGGCTCTACAACCAACGCATTCGGGTCTACACCCTCTTTCAGACGCTCTGCAGTACTTCTCTTTGTTGCCAGTGTTGCACCCATTACAGATGCCAGAGAAGAACCTTTTAATTTAACTACTGGCGGGATGGTAGGATCTTTCATGATCCAGAAGATTGCATTTACCGGGCTGTCGATCTTATCCACACGGTTTGGAGACCACAGTTTGGATTTGATGGCACGACCGTTGCCATTTCTTACATCTTCTGTTACAAGAACGACTTTTCCGTCCTCATCCAGAGTAGCAGAGCAGTTCTGTGCTGTCAGCAGGAATTTGTTGTCCTCACAATCTGTCGGATAATCTGCTGTCTTGTCAAAATAAGTCGGCTCTAATGCGATGGAAGAACATGTCTGTGCATTGATGACAAACGCATCATCATGAAGAACTTTAATGGACGGATATTTGCCATTATGTTTTGCATGAGTCAGTGTGGATTTACCAGATCCAGACAGACCAAATACAGCCGCCACATACTTGCTGCCATCTTCCAGTGTATATTCTTTCTGACCACCATGGCAGGATGCATAACCATTTCTGTTTGCGATAGCCCATGCCAGTGTCAGAGTGCCTTTTTTATGTTCGCCAAAATAACGCATGCCAAGGATTGCTGCACAGTTTGTGTCTGTGTTGAAATAGCACAGACAGTTCGGATCAGAGATATCTGTCTGATCTGTACCACGCCACTGCGGATCAGAGAAGATATAGATATCTGATTCGTTCTCGTACAGTTTTGACTCTTTGTACATTTTTACGTATTTTTCATTCATATACTGGAAGTTTAACATCCAGGAATACAAAATATTCTCTTCGCCTTCCGGAATCAGAAGATGCGCTTTTACCATAAATTCAGTATCAAGTCCGATGCAAACCTCTGCATGATACAATGTTTCCCATCTGGTATCGTAAACTGCATCCATTACGATCTTGTCCAGTTTGTCACACTGAACACCTGGCTCGCCTGCGATTCTTCTTGCCGGCGCATAACGTCCGGTAATGGAACCGTCATTAAATAAAAGAACTTTTGCATCTGAATCAAGACCAAATTCCTCACCACGATATACCGGCATATCGGTAACAATCGTTCCCGGTGAATCTTTTGCAAGTTTATATGCCTCTTTTAATGTGTTTACTTTTACCACATTATTTCCATAAAATGCTGCCTCAATAATAGAACGTGTTCTGGAGAAACCAACCTTTCCCGGTCCGATCTCACTTCTTTTGTAGTTCGCTCTTGTAGCCATTCAGTTACCTCCTGTACTCATCTCATCTATCTATACAAAACAGAAATCCCTTCTGCATGTACTCTTTGTTCAATAACAATCTCTGCCTCAATGGCAGAAATCATTATTTAAAATGCAACATCTTCTATCATTCCATTGCCGTAAGTCCAGATATGCTATATCAGCACTTACAAATCTGTACCTGTTGATAAAAAGCTGGAGCCAAATGCTTCCGGCAATAAGTCTCCCAATGTTTTTTTGTCATATCTACCATCCCGGTCACTCATAAGCACCACAAAATCCGGGGAACAAAATTCAGCCAGTACCTGTCGACAAACACCACAGGGCGCTGTCGGCTGTTGCGCATCACTGGCGATGGCAATTGCCTGAAATCCTCTGCACCCTTCCGACACAGCTTTAAATATGGCGGTCCGTTCCGCACAGTTTGTGGGCGAATACGCTGCATTTTCAATATTACAGCCGGTATAAACACGGCCATCTGTGCCAAGCAATGCTGCTCCTACACGAAATTTTGAATAAGGAGCATATGCATTTTTTCTTGCAGTCAACGCTGCTTTCACTAGTGTATCATATTCCACCATAAATTAAAATCCTTATTTCGCCTTATTTTGGCGTAGTATTTGTTATTATTTTTCAGTATTTTAATAAAAGATATTCTTGACATCTTTTTCTATTGTTAAAATCTTATCAAAATATTTGTCTTTGAATATTATATTTTTACAATCACGAAAAAAGATATATTATTCTATTCATTACTGTGGCATCTACGTATCCATCACAGATTACAAAATAAGATCCGTTTTATTATCCCAGCATTGCAATAGCGCCACTGGTCCCGATTCGATCTGCCCCGGCTTTCAGAAATGCCTCCATATCTTCTTTTGTCCGGATGCCGCCGGCAGCTTTAATCTTCACATTATTTCCTACATACTTGCGCATGAGTTTAACATCTTCCAAAGTTGCTCCGCCCGTTCCGAATCCGGTAGATGTTTTAATAAAATCTGCACCTGCCTCTGTCACACAATGGCACATGGCAATTTTCTCTGCTTCTGTCAGATAACATGTCTCGATAATGACTTTTAAAATGTGGTCTTTGCACACCTGTTTTAAAGCACGAATCTCCGCCGTTACCTTCTCATACTCTCCATTTTTTACATCGCACACATTGATGACCATATCAATCTCCTGTGCACCGTCCTGTAATGCAGCTTCTGTTTCTGCAAGTTTGGCTGCTGTATTGGCATTCCCCAGCGGGAATCCCACAACAGTGCAGATCTTCAGTTTCGGATATGCCTCATGAACCCGTGCCACATAACAGCTTGGAATACATACGGATGCCATCTGATACTGCAATGCTTCCTCACAGAGTTTTTTTATCTCCTTCCATGTAGTAAATGCCTTCAGGGCTGTATGATCTACATACTGATATAATTCTTCTTTTTTCATTTCTGCTTATGCCTCCAGACTTTCTTCCGATTCTCTCAGATACAGGTATTCTGCCTGCCTTACTTCTATGCTTATCCTAATAAAGTTCTAAAAATCACATAATCAGGAAAACATTATATATCCAACGTCCCGCAACACATATTTTCTCATACATAACAACTGTATCATATCTTATTTTGATCAAAAAATCTACCCGATCAAAAAACAAAAATCCTGCCTTCACAAAACAACCGAATTTTTCGTTATTTTGTAAAAACAGGATTCCAAATCATATCATTTATTCTGTGATGTTCATTCCCCTTTCGTCTGTCACATATACAGTCTGTTGCTTCCCCTTTTCATCTATGCCCTCTTTTCAATAATTCATCTCCAAAATTTTTATATCAGCAGATACATAACATACATTTTATTTTTTACCTGCATTATAAATATATGTTAATGCCATTTTTTCTGCATGTCCAAAATACATATCTGCATTAAAATCATCTGCATCAATCAGTACCTGCAACGATGCCCCCTCTAACATCGATACGATCACATATGGAATTTGCTCTTTATCCTCTTCTGAAATCATTGGATAAAATCGAATAATAATTTCCCGAATATCATCCCGCCATTCTTCATAAGCTTTCTGAAACCTGTTTTTCATTGTCACATCCAGTTTAGACTGAATGATAAAATTCAACTCCGCAAAATCATAATTTCTTTTTTTCAGGATCAGATGCTTTTTCTGTTCAAAAAATGTATGGAGCTGTCCTTCCAATGTCTCATCTCCAACATTGCTTCTTCTTATGTCATAACATTCTTCAAGAACCCGTTCCTGCAAACTATCCATCAGATCCTGTTTTGTCTTGTAATAATAATGTACATTTGACTGCGCTACATCTGCCTCTTTTGCGATAAGATGTATCCTTGTTCCACTGATGGTCTCTCTATTTATAACTTTCAATGCAGCTGTTAGTATTTTTTCTTCCGTATCTGAAACAGATAACTGTTTTTCTCTCATTTAACCGTCCTCCTGTAAAATATCGCTTTTTACATTTAAAAATATATTGTAATATAAATTTATCAAAATAGCAAAGCAGATACAATACAGTTTTTATCCGACGGTATCTTTCATGTATTACCTACCCATGCATAATCTGATTATTTTTCCACAGCAATTGCCTCAACTTCAACCAGTGCTGCTTTGGGAAGCTGTTCTACTGCCACGCAGGATCTCGCTGGAACTTCATTATGAAAATACTGTGCGTAAATCTCATTTACTTTTCCAAAATCCGCCATATTATCAATAAAAATTGTTGTTTTTACCACATGATCCACATCAGACCCGCAACTTTCAAGAATCGTTTTCAAATTTTCAAGGCTCTGATTTTACAACAATATATAGAAATACCTTTTAACTACTATTTCTATTGCCCTGATTATCTTTCTCTTTTTAAATAAAAATCCTGTCTCTTTGTTTACTGCTCATAATAAAAACAAAAAGACAGGATTTTTTATTATATATGATTAATTAATTTTTACTGTTTCGATACTGAATCGGCGTCATTTCAAATTTCTTCTTAAAGGTACGGTTAAAGTGCTCTACATTCTGATAACCTACTGCATATGCAATGTTTTCCACTGTCATACCGGAATTTTTCAGAAGGCTCTTTGCCCGTTTCATCCGGATATTCTGAAGGTTCTCTCCGAATGTCTTACCGGATTTCTCTTTGATATATTTAGACAGATATGGCTCTGTCAGATGGAACTTTTCAGCCAACTCTTCCAGTGTAACTGTCAGATAATTCGTCTGAATAAAATTCATGATCTCCATCATACGTTCATCTGTTGCATCGGTATCGCTTTTTACAGCATCCAACTGGTTGACTGCAACTACAAGTGCATGTACAGAAGCTTTGATGATATCATCGTCGGTGCCAACGCCCCAATACATAGCGCCCTGACAACGGATACCAACATACGCCATCGCCTTTGAAGAGGAACCTTTAGACATAGCATGTTCTTCGTATACGGACAGCTCGTAACTGATGCCAAAATACTGTTTCAGCACATTGCTCACTGCATCCAGACGACCATTTCCAATCGCATTTACGATGGTAGATTTTCCTCCATGGTTGATGGTTGCCTCTGCCATAATGCCGTCCACCTGTTTAAAGTGACACTCCTCAATCTGGAAATATGGCTGTTTGTTAATATATTTATCTTCAAAGAGCTCATATACGAGCTGCGGTGAAAGTTCTTTGTGCTCATGATCAGATACGGCTTTGACCGTATATCCGACATCTTCACGCATTTTCTCTGGCAGTGAAATGCCGAAATTCTGTTTCAGAATATATCCAACACCGCCTTTACCGGACTGACTGTTGATGCGAATAACATCTGCTTCGTAAGTACGTCCCACATCCACCGGATCAATTGGCAGATACGGAACACTCCAGATCTTTTCGTTTCTCTCTTTTCGGAAATCCATGCCTTTTGCGATAGCATCCTGATGAGAACCGGAAAATGCAGTAAATACAAGATCTCCGGAATATGGCTGACGCTCATATACATGCATTCTGGTACAACGCTCATACATCTCACGGATCTTCGGAATATTGGAGAAATCCAGTTTTGGATCTACGCCATGGGTATACATGTTCATCGCCAGTGTCACGATATCTACGTTACCGGTACGTTCTCCGTTTCCAAACAAGGTACCTTCAATACGGTCCGCTCCGGCAAGTACACCAAGTTCTGCCACGCTGACGCCTGTTCCACGGTCATTATGCGGATGCAGACATAAAGTTACCGCATCTCTGTATTTCAGATGTTTGCTGACATACTCTACCTGAGTTGCTACCACATGTGGCATTGCCAGTTCTACCGTTGTCGGAATATTAATGATGACTTTATTTTCTTTCTTTGGCTGCCATACATCCAGAACAGCATTACATACATCTACAGCATAATCAACTTCCGTACCGGAAAAACTCTCCGGGCTGTACTGGAAAGAGAAGTTTCCATCAGTCTCTTCTGCCAGATCACGTAAAAGGATAGCGCCATCTACAGCGATTTTTTTGATCTGCTCTTTATCTTTTTTAAACACCTGCTCACGCTGTGCTACAGATGTGGAATTATACAGATGGATCACTGCATGAGGGGCACCCTGTACTGCTTCAAAAGTCTTACGGATAATATGTTCTCTTGCCTGTGTCAGTACCTGTACAGTCACATCATCCGGGATCATATCCCGCTCGATCAATGTACGCAGAAAGTTATATTCTGTTTCAGAAGCAGCCGGAAAGCCAACTTCAATCTCTTTAAATCCAATGTCTACTAAAGTCTGGAAAAATTCAAGTTTTTCATCCAGACTCATTGGCTCAATCAGTGCCTGATTACCGTCTCGCAGATCCACGCTGCACCAGATTGGAGTCTCAGTAATATATTCTTTTTTTACCCAGTCATATGTACATTCCGGCGGCATAAAATATGCGCGCTGGTATTTATCACAGTTCTTCATGTATCATTCATTCCTCTCTCTTCTAACAATGATGCTATCTTAACATAGAATTACCCCGAAATAAATGATTAAATTTAATCATTTTTATTGATATATTTTAATATTTGTTATTTTATTATCATTTTCGCAATACCCATATGCAAAATTTGTGAAACAGAACTCCATATTGGTTGAAAACATGATACCTCTCACACATTCCATCTGGTCTGAAATTTCTGGCTTATGGTATATCTTTTCTTCCGTAATAATCCATTTTTTGTAAACTTATTACCATATATAACCAGAAAAATCCCACCAACAGATACACTGCTGATGGGAAGGTCCGATCTGTCCGTCTTAAGATACCATATCGTGAAATCCAGGACTTCCATCTTCCAACTAAAAATCCTTTCCGGATCGTATGTGCTGTTTATTTTATGCCAAGAAATCCTTTAACAGTCTTCGGCATATCTTCTACTTCACATACCGTTTTGTGAAGCACCTCTGCTGAACGGATCTCTTCAATAGCATTCGGAACTTTTACCTGTGCAATCTTAGAAAGCTCATCTACCAATTCAAAATCTGACATTGCATCATATTTTTCTTTGTCAATGGCATCCATTACGCTTCTTGTAAATTTGAACGGGCTTGCTGTAGATGCTACGACTGTAACTGCTTTATCTTTTGTCGCTGCCCGATATTTTTTATAAACAGCTGCTGCAACAGCGGTATGCGGATCCAGTACATATCCGGTATCCTCATAAATGGTATAAATCGCTGCAGACATATCTTTTTCACTGGCATAATTACCATAGAAAGAAGTCAGCTGTTCCTTCATAAGAGGAGTCAGACCATATTTGCCCTCTTTGGAAAGCTCTGCCATAAGAGTCTTATTGATCTTAGCATCATTTCCTGAAATTCTGTAGATCAGACGCTCCAGGTTGCTGGAAATCAGGATATCCATAGACGGAGAAGAAGTAAGGATAAACTCACGGTTCTTGTCGTAAATACCTGTAGAGAAGAAATCATACAAGACTTTGTTCTCATTGGATGCACAGATCAGTTTTGCAATCGGCAGCCCCATATTCTTTGCATAAAAAGCAGCAAGAATATTTCCAAAATTACCGGTAGGAACAGTTACATTGATGGCTTCGCCTTTTTTGATTGCTCCGCCGGCATATAATTTTGCATATGCATATACATAATAAACAATCTGTGGCACCAGACGTCCGATATTAATAGAGTTTGCAGAAGAAAACTGGTATCCTGCTTCTGCAAGTTCTTTTGCCAGTTCCGGATCAGAGAACATTTTCTTAACTCCGGTCTGCGCCTGATCAAAGTTTCCTTCAATACCTACAACGAAAGTATTGGCGCCCTTCTGTGTAACCATCTGTTTTTCCTGAATCGGGCTTACACCATGCTTCGGATAAAATACAATAATCTTGGTTCCTTCCACATCTGCGAAACCTGCCAATGCTGCTTTTCCGGTATCTCCGGAAGTTGCCGTCAGGATCACAATATCATTCTCTACCTGATTTTTTCTGGCAGCAGTAATCAAAAGATGCGGCAAAATGGATAATGCCATATCTTTGAATGCGATGGTAGAACCATGGAACAGCTCCAGGAAATAAATTCCATCAGCCTCTACTAAAGGAGCGATCTCCGGTGTGTCAAATTTCTCATCATATGCATTTTTGATACAGTTTTTCAGCTCTTCTTCTGTAAAATCTGTAAGGAATCTGCGCATTACTTCGAAAGCGGTTTCCTGATATGTCATTTTAGCAAGAACATCCAGATCAATATCCAGCTCCGGAATCTCTGTTGGTACATACAGACCGCCATCTTTTGCAAGACCATTTAAAATAGCCTGGGAAGCGGTTACTTTCTCCTGCTCATCACGAGTATTTGTATACAAAATCTCTTTCATTTTTCCTGTCCCCTCGTTATTTTGTCTGCTTCTTCTGGTTAATATAATTTACAAGTCCGCCACAAGCAATGATTTTCTGCATAAACGGCGGGAATGCCTGTCCCTGATACTCCGTACCTTTTGTGCGGTCATAAATTTTACCGCTGTCAAAATCGATTTCGACTTCATCGCCCTCTTCAATCTCTCTTGCCGCATCCGGACATTCAATGATCGGAAGTCCGATGTTGATGGCATTACGATAAAAGATTCTGGCAAAAGTCTCTGCGATGATGCAGCTGACACCTGCTGTCTTCAGACACAGCGGTGCATGTTCTCTGGAAGAACCGCAGCCGAAATTCTTTCTTGCCACGATAATATCTCCCGGTTTTACTCTCTCGGTAAAAGTAGGATCAATGTCTACCATTGCATGGCTTGCAAGTTCCTGCGCGTCAAATGAATTCAGATATCTTGCCGGAATGATTACGTCCGTATCTACGTTATCTCCGTATTTAAATACATGTCCTTTTGCTGCTTTCATTACTTGTCACCTACTTTCTCCGGATTAGCAATACAGCCTGCGATGGCGCTTGCTGCTGCGACTTCCGGTGATGCCAGATAGATCAGGGAATCTACATCGCCCATTCTTCCGACAAAGTTACGATTTGTTGTTGATACACACTTCTCTCCCGGAGCCATTACACCCATATGACCTCCCATACACGGTCCGCAGCTCGGTGTGTTAAATGCGCATCCTGCATCAATGAAGATGTCAACCAGTCCTTCTTTGATACATTCTTTATATACTTCCTGTGTTGCCGGAACTACCATGACACGAACATCCGGATGTACAGTATGTCCTTTCAGGATAGCTGCAGCTTTTCTCATATCAGAGATTCTTCCGTTTGTACAGGAACCAATAACAACCTGGTCAATCTTAATCGGCTCCATAGCCTCTACCTCATCAATTGTCTTTGCATTTCCCGGAAGATGTGGGAAAGCAACGGTCGGGCGTACCTCAGACAGGTCAATCTCTACAACCTGATCGTACTCTGCATCCTCATCCGGCTCATAAGCGGTATAAGTTTTATCAGAATGTGCATCTATGTACGCTCTTGTCTGATCATCTACGATAAAGATACCGTTTTTCGCACCGGCTTCAATTGCCATATTTGCCATAGTAAAACGGTCATCCATAGAAAGATTTGCGATACCATCGCCTACGAATTCCATAGATTTGTAAAGAGCGCCATCTACACCGATCTTTCCGATAATGTGGATGATCACATCTTTTCCGCTGACATACGGTCCCGGTTTTCCGGTCAGTACGAATTTGATTGCTGACGGAACTTTAAACCAGAGCTCGCCGGTAGCCATTCCGGTAGAGATATCAGTTGTTCCTACACCGGTAGAAAATGCGCCAAGGGCACCGTAAGTACAGGTATGGGAATCTGCGCCGATGATGCATTCTCCGGCTACTACGATACCATACTCCGGTAAGATTGCATGTTCTACACCACATTTACCCTGCACAAGATACCATTTCAGATCCTGCTCTTTTGCAAAATCCTGGATTGCTCTTGAGTTGATCGCTGATTTGATATCTTTGTTCGGTGTAAAATGATCCGGTACTAATACTACTTTATCCTTATCAAATACTTTATCTGCCATCTGTCGAAAAATCGGCAACGCCATCGGTCCTGTGATGTCATTTGCCATAACAACATCCAGCTTTGCTTCAATCAGCTGGCCGGCGGTTACAGACTCAAGACCTGCATGGGCAGCAAGAATTTTCTGTGTCATTGTCATTCCCATGATATGTTTCCTCCTTCGATTAGCATGTACTCCCGAAATCTTCCCTTACGAATAATCAGTTTACATTCTCATGTACTTCTTATCCATTGCAAAAAGATACATTTTCATTATATGTACATACTTAAATATAATAGCATAGCTTTTCACAGATTACAAACTATAGGAAGGCTGTTTTTGCTATTTTTCTTTTGTATTTTTCATGATTTTTATATTTTTCTTCTTTTCCTACAAATACTTTCATACACTCCGGAACTTGTGCCTTAAAGAATCTTGCCAATCAAATGCTTTTCGAAATATATTTATAGGAAAAGAGGCGCCTCTGTGAAGTACATTCTCCACAAAAGCGCCCCAAACTATTTTCTTTTAAAAACTAAAAAGTGGAAATAATCTCTTATCTCTGTTTTTCAATTTAAGACAATCTTCACACAAGATTAGTTGTTGATCAGTTTGTCCTCGCCATTCCAGCTGTAAAGTTTACGGATCTCAGCGCCAACTTTCTCTGATGGATGCTCAGAAGCAAGTTTACGCATAGCTTTGAAGTGAACCTGACGGCCAGCCGGAGACATATCCAGTAAGAATTCTTTTGCAAAAGTACCATCCTGGATGTCTGTAAGGATTTTCTTCATAGCTTTCTTTGTATCTTCAGTAATGATCTTAGGTCCTGTGATGTAATCGCCATACTCAGCAGTGTTGGAGATAGAATATCTCATTCCAGCGAAACCTGACTGGTAGATCAGATCTACGATCAGTTTCATCTCGTGGATACACTCAAAGTAAGCGTTTCTCGGATCATATCCAGCCTCGCAAAGAGTTTCGAAACCAGCCTGCATAAGTGCACATACACCACCGCAAAGTACTGCCTGCTCGCCGAAGAGGTCTGTCTCTGTCTCTGTACGGAAAGTTGTCTCAAGAACACCAGCTCTTGCTCCACCGATAGCCAGTGAGTAAGCAAGTGCGATTTCAAGTGCTTTGCCTGTAGCATCCTGCTCTACAGCTACCAGACACGGAACACCTTTGCCTGCCTGATATTCGCTTCTTACTGTATGACCCGGTCCTTTTGGAGCGATCATTGTTACGTCAACGTCTGCTGGCGGTTTGATGCATCCGAAATGAATATTGAAACCATGAGCGAACATCAGCATGTTGCCAGCTTCCAAGTTCGGCTCGATGTCTTTTTTGTACATATCTGCCTGAAGTTCATCGTTGATCAGAATCATGATGATGTCAGCTCTTTTTGCTGCTTCAGCAGCTGTGTATACAGTAAATCCCTGTGCCTCAGCTTTTGCCCAGGATTTACTTCCTTCATAAAGACCGATGATGACATTGCATCCGGAGTCTTTTGCATTTAATGCATGAGCATGTCCCTGGCTGCCGTAACCGATTACTGCGATTGTCTTTCCATCTAATGCGGAAAGGTTACAGTCTTCCTGATAATAAATTTTATTCATCTTTTTATCCTCCTAAGATATAGATAATTACTCAATGATTGTTACATCATCAATGCCTCTTGTAAGCCCCGTGATACCTGTTCTGGCCAGTTCAAGAATCTCATAGCCTTTTACAAGTTCCAAGAATGCGTCCAGTTTACCCTGACCGCCTGTCAGTTCAATGACAACCGAATCATGAGTGACATCCACAATATTGGCACGGAAAATATTTGCTGTGGATAAGATCGCCTGACGGTCTGTATCCTTTGCCCGGATTTTTACAAGCACCAGCTCCCGGCATACTGATTCGCCATCTTTCAGCTGTTTGATATCAACAACATCTTCCAGTTTGGCAAGCTGTTTTTCAATCTGTTCCAGAATCTGTTCCTCGCCACTGGACACAACGGTCACTCTTGTAAAACGCGGATCAGCAGTAACACCGGCAGAAATACTGTCAATATTATACCCTCTTCTGCTGAACAGACCTGAAATATGGCTCAGCGCATTTGAAGTATTTTCAACTAACATAGAATATGTCTGTCTCTTCATCTTAATTTCCTCATTACACTTCTTTCCGGAATATGGGATATACTGTCTCTCACTCCGTTTATGAACTATGCCTTTTGCATTTGCAATTCTTTTGCATATTTCATCCTGCTAATTCTAGCAACTTATAATTTTTTTGTCAATAGTTACTAATTTAGCACCGTACTGTTTTACATAGGAACGTACTGTGTTTTTTACAGTTTCCTCTTCTGTAAGAAGCCGGATCGCCAAAATGCCAGAATATTGTTCCAGAACAGCCTTTACTGTTTCCGCATCTTTGGTTGATACGATAAATGGCAACTGTACCATCTGAGAAATTTCCCGAATTGCTGCTGTCACGATCTCCGCTTCTTTTTCCAGACCATCCGCAGTCAGCATAATGGCATCCATTTCATCATCTGCAAGATCCATGGCGAGGTCAATAGCTGTATCAAACTCTTCATCCTCATACTCTTCCATGAGTTCTTCATTTTCTGCAAAATCAATGGCATCCCCCAGTTCCAATTCCTGCCCATCTGTAAAGGAGAATACGGTTCTTTCATTGCATAAATACAATTGATCTGTATTAGCATCTGCCTGCTCCGGTGCTGTCCGTTTCATAGAATCTCTGTTTTCATGAAGTAATTTTATGTATTCCGGCGCAGTTCCACAGCATCCTCCGATCACGGATGCGCCAAGTTCTACCAGATGTGCTACATGCTTCTGGAACTCTTCCGGTTTCATGTCATATACGGTCTGTCCGTTTTCATCCAATGTAGGAAGACCTGCATTCGGTTTTGCGATAACTGGAACTGTTGACACTTCACAGATTGCACGGACAACGTCTGTCAGATGATCCGGTCCTGCGGAACAGTTTAATCCTACTGCACTGACACCCATTCCCTGCAGGGTAAGTACTGCTGACGGAGCAGAAACACCATATAATGTTTTTCCCGTTTCTTTAAAGCTTAATGTCGCTATGATCGGCAGATCCGGTGCCACATGTCCTGCTGCGATCACAGCTGCGCGGGTTTCCTGAAGGCTCATCATCGTCTCAATGACCAGCAGATCCACACCTTCTCTTGCAAGGATTGCGATCTGTTCCTCGTACACTTTTACCAGTTCCGTAAATTTCAGATCTCCTACCGGCTCCAGCTGTGCACCGGTCATAGTAATATCTCCGGCGATCAGCGCTTTCCCTTCTGCCGCTTCTTTGCAGATCCGTACCAGTTCCGTATTAATCTCATCCAGTCGGTCTTCCAGACCGTATTCTTTTAATTTAATACGGTTTCCGGAAAACGTAGGGGCATATACAATGTCACTGCCTGCTTCAATATACTCTTTCTGCAGACCGATCAACACATCTGGATGCTCCGTAATCCAAAGCTCCGGGCACACACCGGTAGGCATTCCGCGTTTCTGCAGATTGGAACCGGTCGCACCATCCAGAATTACAATCTTGTCTTTCATCCATTCTTTAAATTCCTGTTTTGTCATAGTTTTTCTTTTAAGACAGCCCTGTTTTTCTCTCCAACAGCTGACCGTCCCCTCCTCTTGTTTTTATTTTATCAAACTCCTGTATCCTGAATTTTTTTAATTTTCTGACATCTCATTTTAGCAGATTAGCTTTCTGACTTTTCTGCATCAGCACGGGTCAATTTCTTAATCCACTTATAAGTGCAAAACCGGATAAAGGTCGGCAGACCTTTAAATATCTGATCCGACTGTATCATGATAACAACTGCCTCCACCGGCCATTTCCACCAGAAGGCTGCCATAAAGGACAGCGGCATTACAATACACCATGTACTGATCATATTCATCTTCATGGTAAATCCGGCGTCTCCTGCTCCCTGAATGATACCAAAGCTTACCGGCATCTGATAAGACATTCCCACCATGACAAATCCCATGATTACAATCAGATGCAGTGCCATTGTGGTGGCAGAATCATCCAGCTTATACATGGAAAGAAGTGGATTTCTCAGCGCAATCAGTGCCATTCCAAGGATCAGACCGATGACAACGTCGATTACCGCCAGCGTTCTGGCATCGGATTTGATCCGCTTCATATCGCCACGACCAATGGCATTTCCGATCATTACCGCAGAAGTCGATGACATTGCAATAACGATTACCTTCAGATACTGGTAGAAGGTCGTAGCAACAGAATTTGCAGCAATGGCATCATTAGATAAATGTCCAAGAATTGCCGTTTGCATCGGCACAGAAACGCCCCAAAGCACCTGCGAAAGCATGATCGGTACGCATACTTTACGATAATCCTGTCGCATATCTGCATTAATGCCAAAGACGTGTTTCAGACCCTTTGAAAATAATCGTATCTTCTTATCAATCTTTAATACAAAGACCAGAATAACGACAAATTCAACAATTCTGGCAATCAACGTACCTACAGCCGCACCACGGACGCCCATTTCCGGTGCACCCAAGTTACCATAGATAAACATATAGTTGCATACAATATTGATGCCCAGTGAAATCACAGATATATAGAACGAAATTTTTACGGTTCCCACGCTTCGAAGCACTGCCATTAAAATATTTGACATGATAAACAGGACAAACGTCCACTGGATCAGTCCAAGATATTCCTTTGACTGAGCAATGATATCCGGCGAATTTGTAAAAATATGTAACAACTGATCCGGCATAAACATACAGATAAGCAAAATAATCGCACTGCAGATAATACCAAGTTTCAAAGCGATACCTGTCAATCTGCGGATTGGTTCCACACGCTTTTCGCCCCAATATTGAGAAGCAAGAACCACCAGAGAATTACCGATAGCAAGGGCAAACTGTTCTACCATAAAGAAAACCTGATTAACGGTAGCTGCACCGGACAACGCATCCTGCGCATATCTTCCCAACATGACATTATCGACCATATTGACACTATATGCTACAAGGTTCTGCAAAGCGACTACGATCAGCATCTTAAACAGTGTACTGTAAAATGTCTTATCCTTCGTAAAAAAAGAGGTTTTTTCTAAGTGCTGTTCCATGTTTCAATAACTCCTTCTAATACATGTAATCCAGTATCATAGCAAACGATATCCTTCTAAGCGATATCATAGCTAGCACTACGCATATCGTACAGATTTCTGCTTGATATAAATCTTCCTATAGCCAAAAACAAGCCTAGTTCCATCTTCTTTTATAGCGTCATCCATGCTACAATCCCAGTTCTAATCTGTGGTTAATGATACAACCCTTTCCCTTTTTCTGCAAGAAAGTTTCCCAAAAGTTACCAGAATATATGTTCGATTTTCTGTTGATTTTTAAAAAGATGTATGTTACCATATGACTATCATAAACAAGAACATATGTTCTTGCATGTTTTTCTTTTAAACTATTTTATTTGTAACATAAATAACATTAAAATATTTTTTGCACAAATGCCCTTTTCTCCAGCCGTCAGCTTGTGGCATAAAACAGCTATGAAAAAGTATTTTTTACCTGAATGTCCTTTGAACTGACGGTACAAAATATTTTATTTTTTTCTATAAAGGGAAACATATGAATTACTATTTTTATTTGTCTTTAAACAGATAGATGATTCTTTACCGCAAAAATATCTACATAAGAAATTGTAACAGAAAGGAAATCCTGCCGTTTTACATAAATATGAATTATTTCTGACAGGAAAAATAAAACGATGTACTTACATTATTCCAACGAACTTTCTCTTCAGGAAAAACTGAATATCCTTGCAGATGCTGCAAAATATGATGTAGCCTGCACTTCCAGCGGTTCCCGGAGAAAAGGGAAAAAAGGATATCTTGGGAACTCTGTAGCTGCCGGAGTCTGTCACAGTTTTTCCGGAGATGGTCGCTGCATTTCACTATTGAAGATTCTGCTGAGCAATGACTGCATCTATGACTGCAAATACTGCCAGAGCCGGTGCAGCAATTCTCAAACCCGGGCGACCTTTTCTCCGAAAGAGATCTGTACGCTTGTTATGGAATTTTATAAACGAAATTATATTGAAGGCCTGTTTTTAAGCTCTGCTGTCTGCAAAAATCCGATTTACACAATGGAACGCATGTATGAAACAATCTCTCTGCTTCGCAATCGTTATCATTTCAACGGATATATTCATGTAAAGGCAATTCCTAATGCGCCTTTTGAATTGATAGAGAGCATCGGATATCTGGCGGATCGCATGAGCATTAATATGGAACTTCCTACAGCCGACAGTCTGAAGCTTCTTGCTCCAAATAAGACAAGAACATCTATCCTTACCCCCATGCGTCAGATCCAACAGCAGATTGCAGATACACGACTGTCAATTGGAAAATCTGCGCAGATGGAGCGTAGCAGGGCCAACCGATATCTGCCAGACAGTATTTTTTCTACAAACAACATCGTATCTTCTGAAAAAATGCTGTCTACAGATAAAATATTACCCGAAAAAACAAATTGTAGTGTAGATTCATTAGAAAAGAATTGTAATCTTACAAATTCATCAGATAAAACAGGTAATCCTCTGACAAATGATATGGTATCTTTTCTACCGTCCAAAAGCAAACAGGGCTTATCAACCATACATTCTGTGAAGCCGGTGCCTTTTGTTCCTGCCGGACAGAGTACGCAGATGATCATTGGTGCAACGCCGGAAACAGATTACCAGATTTTATCCATCACACAGGCTCTCTATCAGCACTTTGATCTGAAGCGGGTATTTTACTCCGCCTATATTCCCATCAATAAAGATGACGCACTGCCCGCCCTGAATACAGCACCACCCCTTTTGCGGGAGCATCGCTTATATCAGGCAGACTGGTTGCTACGCTACTATGGCTTCCATGCAGAAGAACTGCTGAGTCCGGAACGACCGGACTTTAATCTGAGCCTTGACCCTAAATGCGACTGGGCATTACGGCATCTGGAACAATTTCCGGTAGAAGTCGCTACCGCAGATTATCAGACACTGCTCCGGGTTCCGGGAATCGGAAACAAGTCTGCCCTGCGCATCATACAGGCCCGAAAATGTGGTTCCCTTTCGTTTGAAGCACTAAAGAAAATGGGAACCGTATTGAAACGTGCACAATATTTCATTACCTGTAATGGAAAAATGATGCCAACTCTTCGTCTGGAAGAAGCTTATATTACCCGTCAGCTGATCGGAACCCCCGATGCTTCCATTTGGGATCTTGCACATCCGGAGCAGAATTATGAACAACTTACATTACAAAATATGTTTTCAGGAGTTTTCTAATGATCGTTTATACATGTACGGATGATTTTGAATCCATGATGACTTGCATCTATGAGGCATGGGCATCCAAAGAAGGTCACAAAAATATAAAACTGCTGCTTGAACCAATCGGGAATCTGGAATTATTCTGCGAATATCGACATGTCGAACCCGACAGCCAAAAAGCACAGAAAGTCGTCCATTCTATCCGTCAGAAAATATCTGCCCGGGCATATCAGATGATCTTTCGCTGTGCTATGTCCACCCATCCGGATAAGCTGGATATGATCTACCGCTTTCTCCTGCTTGGCTTTGCTTATCCGAAAGATATCATGCACATGCTCCAGCATCCTTATGTCATGGCTGTCTTTGAGCAGAATCGTGCCGTGATAAACGAAACTCACCAATATCGGGAATTTGCCCGTTTCCAGGCTGCGCCCGGCGGAATCTTGGTTGCTGCCATAGAACCCAATGCAGACATACTGACACTTCTTGCCCCAGCATTTGAAGATCGTCTTCCATCCGAAAACTGGATGATACTGGATGCAAATCGTCATACTGCCGCGGTACATCCCGCTGATGAACTGACTTACTTTACATCTCTCTCTGCCAGAGAACAGACCGAACTTCTGGAAGCAGCAAAAAGTGCAGACCCATATCGAGAACTGTGGAAAGGATTTTTCCAGCAGATTTCTATCGAACAGCGAACAAATCCAGCCTGTCAGAGAACCCATCTGCCACTGCATTACCGGAAATACATGCCAGAATTTTCCGACTGACAGCCAGAAAAGGATACACCTTTCATATACCGTTATAACTTATCTATACGAAAATGTATCCTTTTTCATAACAATATGCCCCCAGATTCATCTTACTGAAGATTCCGGGAGCACATTAAAAACTATGCTTCGCACAAAAATGGATGTTTATATTTGTAAAGAGGTTTATAAATGATGGGAAGCAATCCAAATGTCTGACGCTTTTACTATCAGTCAACGGCAACAAACACTTATTGATTCACTTCCTCATAAAATGGCATTACTCGATGAATAATGCTGTTGAGTAATATCTGTCTCCATTATCCGGAAGAACTGCTACAATTGTTTTTCCTTTGTTTTCCGGACGTTTTGCCAGTTCTACTGCCGCATACAGAGCAGCTCCTGAAGAAATGCCTACCAGAATACCTTCTGTTTTAGCAATCTCTTTGCCATATTCGAAAGCAGACTCATTCGGAACCGGGAATACTTCGTCATAAACTTTTGTATCGAGTACATCAGGAACAAATCCTGCGCCGATACCCTGAATCTTATGAGCACCGCTCTTGCCCTGAGATAATACCGGAGATGTCTCCGGCTCTACAGCAACAACTTTTACTTCCGGTTTCTGCTCTTTCAGATACTGACCGATACCTGTAATAGTACCGCCGGTACCTACACCAGCTACTACGATATCTACAGCTCCGTCAGTATCATTCCAGATCTCCGGACCAGTAGTTGCTTTATGGATTGCCGGGTTTGCCGGGTTTACAAACTGTCCAGGGATATAAGCGCCCGGAATCTCTTCAGCTAACTGATTTGCTTTCTCAATAGCGCCTTTCATTCCTTTTGCGCCTTCGGTAAGAACGATCTCTGCGCCATAGGCTTTCAGGATGTTTCTACGCTCAACACTCATAGTCTCCGGCATAGTAAGAATTGCACGATATCCTTTTGCTGCAGCGATGGCTGCCAGACCGATACCTGTATTTCCGGAAGTCGGCTCAATGATAACAGAACCTTCTTTTAACAGACCTTTCTGTTCAGCATCTTCGATCATAGCTTTTGCGATACGGTCTTTTACGCTTCCTGCCGGGTTAAAATATTCCAGTTTCAGTAAAACCGTAGCCTCTAAACCAAGTTTTTTCTCAATATTAACAGCTTCTACCAATGGTGTATTTCCAATTAATCCGAGCGTTCCTTTATAAATTTTTGACATTTTAATATCCTCTTTTCTTTAAATTTAAATGTTATTTACCATCATTACCGTTCTTGCTTTGTATATCAAAACTTAGCGGTTCGATAATTTTTATTATCCAGATGGAATCTTATGTTCTGTATTTCATATACAACACACCGATTCCACCCGAAACATTACAGGCATAAGGCATATATATGTCATCGTGTCTGCTTCTTATTACTAATAATTACTGTACTGCTTTAAAAGCCTCGTCCAGATCTTCAATAATATCATCAATATTTTCTGTACCGATAGAAAGACGGATGGTGTTTGGTTTGATACCCTGATCCAGAAGTTCTTCCTCAGTGCACTGGCTGTGTGTAGTAGTTGCCGGATGGATAACAAGAGATTTTACATCTGCAACGTTTGCAAGCAATGAGAAGAGCTCAAGGTTATCGATGAAATCTTTTGCTTTCTGTGCATCGCCTTTGATCTCAAAGGTAAAGATAGAACCACCGCCGTTCGGGAAGTATTTTTTGTAAAGTTCCTGCTGTACCGGATCATCAGATACTGCCGGATGATTTACTTTTTCTACCTGTGGATGATTGTTCAGGTACTCAACAACTTTCAGGGCATTCTGTACATGTCTTTCAACACGGAGAGATAATGTCTCCAGCCCCTGAAGGAAGATAAAAGAATGAATTGGGGAAATTGTAGCACCTGTATCGCGCAAAAGAATTGCACGGATTTTCGTAACAAATGCCGCTGCACCAACTGCTTTCGTAAAGCTGACACCGTGGTAACTTGGGTTTGGATCTACTAAGGAAGCAAATTTTCCGGATGCTTCCCAGTCGAATTTACCACTGTCTACGATTACACCACCGATGGTAGTTCCATGACCGCCAATGAATTTTGTTGCTGAATGAACAACGATATCAGCACCGTACTCGATAGGTCTCACCAGATAAGGTGTTGCAAATGTATTATCTACAACCAGTGGAATCTTGTGTGCATGTGCGATATTTGCAAGTGCTTCGATATCAACTACATCAGAGTTTGGATTTCCAAGAGTCTCGATGTAAAGAGCTTTTGTGTTATCCTGAATAGCTGCTTCTACTTCATCAAGGTTAAATACATCAACAAATGTTGTTGTGATACCATACTGCGGAAGTGTATGCTCTAACAGGTTGAATGATCCACCGTAGATATTTTTTGCAGATACGATATGATCTCCGCTCTGAGCAAGGTTCTCAATGGTATATGTAATTGCTGCTGCTCCTGATGCAACTGCCAGTGCTGCAACGCCGCCTTCCAGTGCTGCGATTCTCTTCTCGAAAATATCTTCTGTCGGATTTGTCAGACGTCCATAGATATTACCTGCATCGGCAAGCCCAAAACGTGCCTGTGCATGATCGCAGTTGCGGAATACATAAGAAGAAGTCTGGTAAATCGGTACTGCTCTTGCATCGGTAACCGGATCCGGAGTTTCCTGTCCAACATGTAACTGTAAGGTTTCAAATTTTAAGTTTCTTTCTGCTCTAGTTTTTTTAGCCATCTTTGTATTCTCCTAATCTTCTATATTATAATCTCTTTTTTCATTTTATTCACTATAAAATTTTGTTTACTGACCTAAATTTCAACACCAGCAACACATTCGTTCATCCCTTTGCAAATAATATAACAGTCGTTGTTCTCTTTTCATTGCTGTAATTCCTTTCTTATTTGCTTAAACATATCTGAATAGTATGTTTTTCTATGGGCATTATAATACCCTCTTTTACATACTTTGTCAATAGGTAATATGGTTTTTATTTTAAAATTTTTATCGATCCTGTTTTTTAACATTAATTTCTTATTTTCAAATCATAAATCAGTATATTTATGCAAAATAATTATTTTAATCTTATTTTCTCTTTATATCTCATATTTTCTATTGTTTTTAAGTTCAAAAACTCTCTTTTTCAAGATGAAAATTTATACAGAACGAATTTAAGGCAATTTCCCAAAAGAGGAAACTCCTATTTTGTTTATATTGCCTATTTATTTTATATGTTTTATATTTACATCATTAGTACTTTAATAACTACTATCTCTAAACCATTCCTTTGTTTCTAAACGTAACATATATATCCTTTAATTTATGTCCTGTCTTTAGCTGCTTCTGTACAACCTCATCTCTGTCATATTTTTCTGTGCTACAATCCCCTCTCTTCCTCAGCTCCAATTCTTGACCGGATGTAAAACAACACACAACAATAGTTGCAACAATTTATGTCAATAGCATAACTACTTAACGTAAAACTTTCAGAAAACATTTTACAAATACATAAAATACAAATATACTATTGATAAAAATAAGCCGAATAAAATTATTCGTTGAAGCTGCTACTTCAATAACAGTTTCCGTAGAGGAAGTTACAAACGAAAGATATATATTCGAAAGGATTTTTTATGATCTACACCCAAAAGACAAAACAGGCCATAAAGCTTTGTTATCAGGCACATGACGGACAACTGGATAAAAGCGGATTACCCTATGTCACACATCCTCTCCATGTAGCGGAACAGATGTCTGACGAGGCAACTACTATTGTTGCCCTTTTGCATGATGTTATGGAGGATACAGCTTATACTGCATCAGATCTGCGCGAAGCCGGGTTTGATCAGGAGATCATTGATGCCCTTCTGCTGCTGACCCATGACCTCCCCATTTCTTATATGGATTATATCCGCAAGCTCAGCACCAATCCGCTGGCCCGTAAAGTAAAGATTGCGGATTTGAAACATAACAGTGATCTTACACGCTTAAATTCTGTTACAACAGAAGATCTGAAACGACTGGAGAAATACAAAAAAGCTCTCCATATTCTGGAGAGCTTTTAGTAATTACCCTATCAATTTTCTTCCAGCCATTCCTGATATTCATCCAGCCGCTGGATAAATCCCTTAAATTCCGGAACCGTAAAATCCAGTTCTTTGTATCTTACCGGATAGATAATTCCCTTGTTGATCAGCTGCGCTCTTAACGTAGATATCGCAGTTACGGTTTTATGCATATTCAGTGCAACATTAGAAATCGTACAGGGAAGCTTGCCGCATTTTACCATAGCAAAAACAAATTTCTTATCCCCTGCCGAACACCGCTCGTATCGGACACGGAAAAATCCCCCATCCAGAGTATCATAAAATTCTTCCACACATCCATCTACTTCTGAACAATCAATTTCTTTTTTCTCTGTGTTCTGATAGATCAGCTTACACAATTCCTGAATAAAGTATGGATACCCTTTTGTGATCTCTATAATTCTTTTTACTGCATCTTCTGTATAGGAAACACCAAATGATTTTGCCGGTCTCTCAATAGCTTCTCTGGACTGTTCATAATCCAAAGAATCGATTTCCCTGTAAATAAACAATCGCTCCGAATATGATTTTTCTTCTGACAACATCTTATAAATCTTTGGCAATCCAGCTCCTATGATCATGATCGGATAGCCCAACTGATTTGCCCGATGCAACGCAGCAAGAAAAGCCCCCAGTTCTTCTGATCTCATGTACTGAATCTCATCAATAAAAAAGCAGATCGGAGTTGCCGTTTTAAGAGCCACCTCTCCAAGAGAAGTAAGAACATCTGTCAGCCCCTGTGTCAGATTTACAGTATGGTAAAGTTCCCGTTCCTGCATCGACAGTGAAAAAGTATTGTCTTTTGGATCAAATGACACTACAAGAGCCTTTACTGCATCCAACGGCTTCTGTATAAGTGATCGAAATTTCTCTTTTGCACTGATTTTTCTCAGAAATGCCTGACAGCAGGCAGCCATCTGAGAAATAAAATCTTTTCGTTCCTCCACTTCAATATGCTTACAGAAAATCTCCTGTTCCTCTGCGATAGACTGTAATTTGTTAATAAGAACCGTCTTTCCAACACCACGCAAACCACTGAAAATAACAGACTGTGTCGGTATATTTAATTTTAAAGCCATAAACATTTCGCTAACGGCGTTTATCTCATCGTCTCGTCCTGCGATATAAACAGGCATCAAACCAGCACCTGGTCTGTATGGATTTACCTTAAACATATGCACACCTCCGTAAAGCAGTTCTAATTGTATTATTGCACAGTTCTACAGTGTGGTCAACAAATTACCGAAGAAAACCGCTTATAAAAACCCTATAAGTAAAGGAGCGTTCATTGCATATCCTTTTCTGTTCATTGACGTTTCCCTTTCCATATACCCTTGCAGCTACTTTTACCGGAACTGATCCATTTGCAAACATATTTTCATTCATTAATGTGTTCCTCATTTCAATTGTTATTTTAGAATATCGGCCATATTTTGTAAAAATAAAATCATGGAGCAATAAAATCCTTATCTTTATAAAAAAGGCATTTCCTCACATTTGATATGTACCCTCCTTACTGTTTTATCCAGTAAAAAGAGTACATATCATTGTAGGAAATGCCTTTTTATAAAGATATACTGTTTTCTGTTGATTCCATAACTTATAGTGTATGAATTTAGTATAGGAATAGTGTAGGAATAATGTAGGAACAACCCACATTACCCTACTTTTAACTACTCCTAAATACTTTCACAAAGTATTGAAAATACTGTATTTCTTAGAACTTACCAGCGTTTGCAGCTTCCTCAACGGATACAGCAACTGCTACTGTAGCACCAACCATCGGGTTGTTACCCATTCCGATCAGTCCCATCATCTCAACGTGAGCAGGAACTGAAGAAGAACCGGCAAATTGTGCATCAGAATGCATACGTCCCATTGTATCTGTCATACCATAGGAAGCAGGACCTGCGCCCATGTTGTCCGGATGAAGGGTACGGCCTGTACCACCGCCGGATGCAACGGAGAAGTATTTTTTACCCTGCTCGATACATTCTTTTTTGTATGTACCTGCAACCGGGTGCTGGAAACGTGTCGGGTTGGTGGAGTTACCTGTGATGGAAACACCAACGTTCTCATGATGCATGATAGCAACACCTTCCTGAACGTCATCTGCACCGTAACATTTTACAGAAGCACGCAGTCCTTTGGAATATGCTTTTTCATATACGATATTCAGTTTTGCTTCTTTATAATCGTATTTTGTCTCTACGAATGTAAAACCATTGATACGTGAAATAATCTGAGCAGCATCTTTTCCAAGACCGTTCAGGATAACACGCAGAGGTTTTTTACGAACTTTGTTTGCTTTTTCAGCGATACCGATAGCGCCTTCAGCTGCTGCAAAAGACTCATGACCGGCAAGGAAGCAGAAGCACTCTGTCTCTTCTTCCAGAAGCATCTTGCCAAGATTACCATGTCCAAGACCTACTTTACGATGGTCAGCTACAGAACCCGGAATACAGAAAGCCTGAAGACCTTCGCCGATAGCTGCTGCTGCATCAGATGCTTTCCGACATCCTTTTTTGATTGCGATCGCTGCGCCTACAGTGTAAGCCCAACATGCATTTTCAAAACAGATCGGCTGAATCTTTTTAACCTGATCATATACATCCAGACCGGCATCTTTTGTGATTTTCTCTGCTTCTTCGATAGAAGCAATTCCATAACTGTTTAAAACAGAATTGATCTGGTCAATTCTTCTTTCATATGATTCAAATAAAGCCATTGTTCCTTACTCCTTTCTCGGATCGATGATCTTAACTGCATCTTCTACACGACCATACTGGCCTTTTGCTTTCTCCCATGCAGTATTCGGGTCATCGCCATTTTTGATAAAGTCAGTCATTTTTCCAAGGCTTACGAACTGATAGCCAATAACCTCATTATCTTCATCCAGAGCAATACCTGTTACATAGCCCTCTGCCATTTCCAGATAACGAACGCCTTTTTCTTTGGTTGCATACATAGTGCCAACCTGAGAACGAAGTCCTTTACCAAGGTCTTCCAGTCCTGCACCGATTGCAAGTCCGTCATCGGAGAAAGCACTCTGAGTTCTTCCATAGACAATCTGAAGGAACAGCTCACGCATTGCCGTATTGATTGCATCACATACAAGGTCTGTATTCAGTGCCTCTAAAATTGTTTTTCCCTGTAAAATCTCAGCTGCCATAGCTGCAGAATGTGTCATACCTGAACATCCGATAGTCTCGATCAGAGCCTCCTCGATGATACCGTCTTTTACGTTCAGTGTCAGTTTACAGGCACCCTGCTGAGGAGCACACCAGCCTACACCATGGGTAAAACCGGAAATGTCTTCAATTTTTTTGGAATGAACCCATTTTCCCTCTTCCGGGATTGGAGCAGGTTCATGTTTTGCGCCTTTTGCAACCGGGCACATCAATTCTACTTCTTTGGAATAAATCATTGTTGAACTCCTTTCTCTTGGTTAAGTTTAACAATAGCTTTGTCCTGCCGTCCCCATTCATGACACAAAAAAAGCCTGTCCGGTTCACAACAGTTTTTAAGATTGTTATTCTTTTAACATACCCCTATTGTCGCACACTTTTATGTATTCGTAAAGGGGTTTTATACAAAAATATTATAACCAATTTACACAAAATTTGCCAATCATTATTTGTCGGTTTTCACAACAACTTCATTTTTATTTTTGTAGATGGAATTTGCTGCCACAACGCCACGCACCATAGATAACGGATACACATTTGTATGCGGTCCGATGACGGTTCCCGGGTTCAGTACACTGTTGCACCCTACTTCTACTTCATTGCCCAGCATCGCG
Organism: uncultured Roseburia sp.; assembly: GCA_900557275.1. The sequence goes on along the minus strand of USRX01000004.1, from coordinate 73,402 downwards.
CCAAATTTTTTACGTCCGGTCAGAATCTCTTCTTTGCCATCTCTTACGATAACCAGTGTTTTATCTGATTTTACATTGGAAGTGATGGATCCGGCTCCCATATGTGCTTTGTATCCAAGGATAGAGTCTCCGACATAATTGTAATGCGGCACCTGCACTTTATCAAACAGGATTACATTTTTTAATTCCGTAGAATTTCCTACGACTGCGCCTTTTCCAACGATCGCTGATCCACGCACAAATGCACAGTGACGGATCTCCGCTTCTTCATCAACGATCAACGGTGCGCCAAGATGTGCAGTCGGTGCCACAGTTGCAGTTTTTGCCACCCATACATTTTCGGAAACCTCATCAAATTTTTCCGGATCAAGCGCCTTACCCAGCGTTTTGATATAATCAGAAATTCCAGCCAGAAGCTCCCACGGATATTCCGCAGTCTCAAAATAGTCTGCTGCAATCGTTTTTGTCAGGTCGTACATATTTTTAATCTTACACTGTTCCATTTTCTTCCCTCGTCTCTTGTTTCTTAATGTAATTTCTATTATAATCCCTTTTAAAAAAATGTATAGTTTAATCTCTGTCTTTAATATATTTTTTTACATTGCATTTCATAAAAGCACATAAATCTATCCCAACACATTTGATTGGAAACACAGGTAGTTATGTCAATATTTTTATAGAAATCTCCAGTCCCTACCTTCAGCTGACATCGCAAATAGTCACATTTTTTCTATTATGAAACCCTTATTCCTTCTTTGCAACTGACGTCTTCGCCTTGGCACTGCTTTTTCCTGTCCTTGCCGCCGGTTTCTTATAATAGGCTGCCGCCTGCTGAAAGTATCCAAGCAACATGCTCTGGTTGCGAAGACCCAGCACACCACTGGTACGGGATTTAATGAAATGTTCCAGCTTATCCATATATTCTTCCGGTGTGATCGTACCTTCTGCCACATAATTCAAGCCTTTTTCCCAGCTGGCCGTCAGCTCCGGATTCAGCAGAGAACGTACGGACGCATTGACTACATCAAAGATCATTTCTCCCTGAAGGGTCGGTGTGATGATCTGTGTCTTTTTGTTCAGATCCAGATATTTGTTATTAACCAGCTTCTTTAAAATCTCTGCCCTGGTGGCGCTGGTTCCGATACCGCTGCCTTTGATCTGTTCCCGCAACTCCTCATCTTCGATCAGCTGGCCTGCATTTTCCATAGCAAGAATCATGGAACCGGAGTTATAACGTTTTGGTGGAGAAGTCTCTCCCTCTTTGATCGCAAGATCCAGAACTGGAAGAATGGCACCCTTTTTCAATGCCATGACTTTTTCCAGCATCTGGTCATCACTCATTACAGAACCACCATTCTCGCCATTATGTTCTCCGGCTGTCTCACTTTCCTGTTCTGATGAACGCTTTGCAACATCTACCGGATTTTTCACAATCTCTGCCAGATTTCCTGTATTTTCTGACGAAGAATTCCCATTCATTGTATTTCCAGCTGAAGAGGCTGTGGGTGCCTTTTTCCGGAAGGAATAATTCATGACTTTCAGATATCCAGGATCTGCCAGCACTTTTACCGAAGCAAAAAAGCTCTCTGTCTTCATACCTGCTGTCACGGAAACTTTCTGATACACTGCCTGCGGATAAAAAACAGCCAGAAAACGACGCACAATCGTCTCATAGACGTTGACCGCCAGTGGCTTCAGGCTTCGGATTCCGCCAATGCCCTGTCCCGTTGGAATGATGGCATAGTGATCCGTGATCATCTTATCATTGACGTAACGGGTCTTTGCGATCTTCTTCCAGGCATCCCCGGCAAGGATTTCCTCTGCAAATCCCTTTACCGATGGAATCTGCTGCAATCCACGGATATTTTTATGTATTTCTTTTGATACTGCTGTAGACAGCACCCTGGCATCGGTTCGCGGATAGGTAACCAGTTTCTTCTCATACAGCTCCTGCACGATACGAAGAGTCTCATCCGGACTGATTTTGAACATTTTGGAACAGTCATTCTGCAGCTCAGCCAAGTTATAAAGCAGCGGCGGATTTTTCTTTTCCTTTTTCTTTTCCACAGATAAGATCTGCGCCGTCAGCGGTTGTTCTGCAGATGCTCCTTCTTTCAAATACGCGATAAGTGCTTCTGCATCCGCCTGTTCTTTAAATCCGTTTTCCTTATACAGCTTCGGAGACTGGAAATATTTTGATCCTGCAACCGCTTTCCATTCCCCTTCCAGTTTCATGCCATCCAGACTCATCTGATTCAGCACACGGTAAAACGGCGTTTTCACAAAGTCACGGATCTCACGCTCCCGCCTTACCACCATGCCAAGCACACAGGTCATGACACGACCTACCGATACTACGCTGTATCGCTGATTCAAAAACGATGCAATGGCATTGCCGTATTTTAACGTCAGCAAACGGGAAAAATTAATTCCCATGAGATAATCCTCTTTCGCCCGAAGATAAGCAGACTCGGAAAGATTATCATACTCTGACAGATCTTTTGCTTCCCGGATTCCGCGAAGGATTTCTTCTTCCGTCTGGGAATCGATCCATACCCTGCGACGTTTCTTTCCTTCCACATGTGCCATCTGTTCCACCAGACGGTAAATGTATTCTCCCTCACGCCCGGAATCGGTACAGACATAGATGGTATCCACATCCGGCCGGTTTAACAGAGCTGCCACGATATCAAACTGTTTTTTTACCGCAGGGATCACTTCATACTTGAATTCCTCCGGAAGAAACGGCAGCGTCGTAAGACTCCATTTTTTGTATTTTTCATCGTATACTTCCGGATAGCTCATCGTTACCAGATGTCCCACACACCAGGTAACTACTGCATGCTCCGATTCTGTATACCCATCATAAGACCGCATGTTCTCCTTCAGCGCTTTTCCAAACTCCCGGGCAACACTTGGTTTTTCTGCAATATATAATGATTTTGCCATTCAATGTTCTCTTTCTGTTTTTTAATTTGTTTCACATTATCTGCTCATCCGTCACAGATAGATTTTTAATCGTTCCGTAACACAGCTCTGGATCTCGTCTATGATCATTTTGCACAGTTGTTTTTGCATCCCTGCCTTTAATCCGACCGCAAGCAGCTCAGATGGACCAGGATTTCTTCCATTTCCATCTACCGTCGTCGTATGTTCTCCATAGTAAGTATTACTGTAAGTCAGATCATAGGCCGGACTCAAATGCCATTGATCTGTTTTCTGTTCATATAAAAATGTAAAGTTTTTCGAATGATCATCCCGATTATGAGCAAATATATTGAAACACATCCGACGAAACATATTTTCTATATCAGCCGTATTATCCCTGGTAATAATCTTGGTCAACTTCATCAGACTATGATAATCCAGACTTGGCTGTTCAAAATCTAACTCCAGCAAAGCCGCTGCTGTCAACATATGAATTCGTTTTTCAATTCCATGCTCCTCTGCCCGGTCAAAACGCTGAATACCAAAATATCCCTGACACTTCTCAGATGGGAACAATCTTACTTCTGGCATATCAATACCACATTCTTTTGCACAAAGTGCGTATTCATATTCCATTTTCCCGGCATCGCACCCATCTATATGCGCCGGAAATTTGATAATCCAGGAATGTCCGTCTATCTGCGTCATGATTTTAGGACGCGCTCCACCACTGGTTCCTCCAAGCATATACAATTCATCCAGTTTGTCCGAATATTCTGTATTTAAAATTTTCTGACACTGTTCTTCCAATTCATCCAGGTCATATCCCGTCTGATTATAGGAAAAATGTTTCGCTGGAAAATATGTCAATGCTCCCATACCAGAGGATCCTACGATTGCCAGCCTGTCCAATGCGTTTAAATTTTCCGGTTTCTGACCATGCTGACGCAGCATTCTGTTTAACAATAAGTTTCCCCATGCATCAGGCAAACTATCTGCAAATACGCCAAACAAACCGTAAAAATAATCTTTCGCAGGAACAAAAACCTCTTTTTTCAAAGGAAGTGAAAATGGACTGATTGAAAATCCGTCATTCAGCCATTCATCTGTATACGCAAAAGCAATTTTATGACTCTGGGTTTCGGCCAGAGTTCCAACCAGACGTTTCCCAAACAAAACCTGCAATGTCTTATCGCGACTCATGAATGACCTCCTCAATATTTTTATATGGCACCTGCGTAAAAAGATTTCGCAGTTCATCTGCCAGCTCCAATTCCATAGCAAGTTTTGTTAATGACTGCAGAGAAATCTGACCTGTCGACTCAAAACGTTTGATTGATCCAAGGCTTACACCACTCAGATCAGATAATTTTTTCTGTGAAATGCCTCTTCGTTTTCGAATATTTCGCATTCTCTCAGCCAGTTTTAAATCTAATTCTTCTACCGTCTCCCATACAAAAACATTCATCTTTTTCTTTCTCCGGTTTTATTTTATACAGATAATATATTAGCTAAAATAGTCATTTTTATCATATTTTAGATAATATATTAGCTATATTATAAATCTCAGTTTTTCATATGTCAACACAATAGCACCCCAGTCTTTTTACGATAAACAATATTTTTTATAGCAAAAAGTAAACAAGTTCCCGTCTGACCTATATTTTATGATTCCATTTCTTCACGAAAAAACACCTTCCAGCTAAAACACCTCTTGTGTTTCAATCTGGAAGGTCCTTATTTTAGTATTTTTTCATAGTCACGATAATAAATACATTTTCATTATTTCTTTGTAATATATCCCTGTGCTTTCAGAAGCTCTGCACACAGAACAGCTCCTCCTGCTGCGCCTCTGACGGTATTGTGAGAAAGTCCTACGAATTTCCAGTCATATACGGTGTCTTCTCTCAGACGGCCAACGTTGATGCCCATGCCGTTCTCGTAGTTGACATCCAGCTGTACCTGCGGACGGTTATCTTCTTCCATATAACGGATGAAATGCTCCGGTGCGCTCGGAAGTTTCAGCTCCTGCGGAACTCCGCTGAAGTTTACAAGTTTCTCGATCAGCTGCTCTTTTGTCGGATTCTTGCGGAATTTTACAAATACAGCTGCGGTATGTCCATTTAATACCGGTACACGGATACACTGGCAAGTGATGACCGGAGAAGTTGCCGGTACGATCTCGCCTTTCTCCTCGTCGATCTCGCCCCAGAGACGAAGCGGCTCTTTCTCAGATTTCTCTTCTTCGCCACCGATATATGGAATGATATTCTCTACCATTTCCGGCCAGTCTTTGAATGTTTTACCAGCTCCGGAAATTGCCTGATAAGTAGTTGCTACCACTTCATATGGCTCAAATTCTTTCCATGCGGTAAGTACCGGTGCATAAGACTGGATGGAGCAGTTCGGTTTTACAGCTACGAAACCACGTTTTGTACCAAGTCTTTGTTTCTGATATTTGATAACTTCCATGTGCTGTGGATTGATCTCCGGAACTACCATTGGAACATCCGGTGTCCATCTGTGGGCACTGTTGTTGGAAACAACCGGTGTCTCTGTCTTTGCATATGCCTCTTCGATCGCTTTGATCTCATCTTTGGACATATCAACCGCACTGAATACGAAATCTACTTCAGAAGCAACTTTTTCTACTTCATTTACGTTCATAACGACGATATCTTTTACAGCTTCCGGCATCGGAGTATCCATTTTCCAACGGTCACCGATGGCATCTTCATATCTCTTTCCAGCAGAACGAGGACTTGCTGCAATGGTTGTTACCTCAAACCACGGATGATTCTCCAGCAGGGAAATAAATCTCTGACCTACCATACCGGTTCCACCTAAAATACCGACTCTTAATTTATCACTCATAATCTAATCTCCTTTTTGTCAGGTAATCCTCTGTTCTGCGGACATTCCTGTTTTTATGTCCGTATATCACGAACATTTGTCGTTCTGTTAAACATACTAAAACAAATGGGGGTAAAATGCAAGCCCAAAATCGAAATTTTGGGCCTACTTTGTCAAATATGTCACAATTACACATTTTTCAGGAAAAAATATGTTTTAATTGTTAGATTTTTCTTCTTCCAGCCATTTTTTATTGATGGCAATAACTTTTTCCATGGCATCTTTTCCCGGTGCGCCTACCGTCAGACGTTTATTTACGCAAGTATCCATAGAAATTGCCTCGTAAATATCTTCCTCAAATACCGGGCTGATAGCTTTCAGTTCTTCCAGAGACATATCATCAATGGCAATGCCTTTTTCGATACAATATAATACGATACGACCAACGATACCATGGGCATCACGGAACGGAACCCCATGATTTACCAGATAATCAGCGGCGTCTGTAGCATTGGTAAAGCCATGACGGGCACTCTTGCTCATACGGTCTTTGTTGAAACGCATGGTTGCCAGCATACCGTTAAACAGAGCCAGACAGCCTTTTACCGTATCAATGGCATCAAAGGTCAGTTCTTTATCTTCCTGCATATCTTTGTTATAAGCAAGCGGAATGCCTTTCATCGTCGTCAGCATAGAGGTCAGCGCACCATATACACGGCCGGTCTTACCTCTTACAAGCTCTGCGATATCCGGATTTTTCTTCTGCGGCATGATACTGCTGCCGGTGCTATATGCGTCATCAATCTCCACAAACTGATATTCGTTGGAGTTCCAGATGATGACTTCCTCAGAAAAACGGCTCAGATGCATCATAACGGTAGAAATCGCAGACAGATATTCTATCAGATAATCACGGTCAGATACGCCATCCATACTGTTTAATGTCGGACCATAGAATCCGAGCAGTTCTGCCGTATATTCACGATCCAGCGGATATGTCGTTCCAGCCAGCGCGCCGGAACCCAACGGACAGTAATTCATTCTCTCATAAATATCATGCATTCTCTGACTGTCTCGTTTAAACATCTCAAAGTATGCACCCATATGATGCGCCAGTGTGATCGGCTGAGCTTTCTGCAGATGAGTAAATCCCGGCATGATCGTTTCTGTATTTTCTTCCATGATCTTTAAGATCGTATCCAGAAGATTCATAATCAGTCCTTTTGTCTCCAGAACCTCTTTTCTCGTATACAGACGCATATCCAGCGCTACCTGATCATTCCGGCTTCTTCCGGTGTGCAGTTTTTTACCGGTATCGCCCAGACGGTCGATCAAATTTGCCTCCACAAAGCTGTGGATATCCTCATATTCATCTGTGATCTCCAGTTTTCCGCTCTCCACATCTTCCTGGATCTCTTTTAAGGTCTTGATGATATCCTGCATCTCCTGTTCGGTCAGAATTCCCTGTTTTCCGAGCATGGACACATGGGCGATGCTTCCCTGAATGTCTTCTTTATAAAATTTCTGGTCAAAGGAAATGGATGCATTAAAGTTGTACACCAGCTTATCTGTTTCCTTTGTAAATCTTCCTCCCCATAACTGAGCCATCGTTGTTACTTCCTTTCTGTTCCTGTATTTTCCAATTGTCTCTGCCGTTCCTGCCGGGAATAAATGCATCCGCAGTACTCCTGCCGATACAGACCGTATTCCTGGGATAATTCCACAGAACGCTTATAGCCATTTTTTTTCTTAAAATCAGAATTCAGAAATACTGTGCCATATGTTTCAGCCGCCAGTTCGCCCACTTCATTCAGCAAAGGCGCATTTTTCAACGGACTGATGGTAAGGGTCGTGGTAAAATAATCATATCCGCCCTCTTTGCAGAGCCTTGCCGTTTCAGCCAGACGAAGTTCAAAGCATTTTCTGCAGCGCGAACCGCCTTCCGGAATCTCTTCCAGACCTTTTGCGATCTCAAAAAAACGCTCCGGTTCGTATGCGCCTTCCAGAAATTTTACCGGATATTTCGTATCCATTTCCCGGATCAGGCGTTGCTGTTCCTCCACTCGTTTCTCATATTCCTCTTGTTCGGTAATATTGGGATTGTAATAAAATACAGTAATCTGAAAATAATTCGACAGATATTCCAGCACATAACTGCTGCATGGCGCGCAACAGCTGTGTAAAAACAATGTGGGAACCTGTCCTTCCCTTTGAAATGCCTCCAGCTTTTTATCCAGTTCTTTCTGATAATTTCTTTTCTGATTCATGACTGCTATTGTAAAGGAATTTTTCATATTTTTCAATCCCTTTTACTGTTCTCTTCCCTTTACCCAGGAATCTTTTCTTTATCTGTATCTGTTTTATCCCGCACTGTTTTTCATTTTTTTCATATATTGAATATGTAAACATTATATTTACAGGAGGATGCATTGCGTGGAACAGATATTTTCCGTCGATCACGTCAGTTTTTCCTATCACACCATGCAGGGCGAGATTCCTGCTTTATCGGATATTACATTTTCAGTCAACGCCGGCGATTTTCTTGCCATCGTAGGCCCCAGCGGATGTGGCAAATCCACACTTTTAAATCTGCTTGCCGGACTTTTGGAACCGGAAGCCGGCAATATCTGGCTCTTTGGCGCCCCGTTTACCCCGAAGCTGCGTTATCATATCGGATACATGCTCCAAAATGACCAACTCTTAGAATGGCGGACGATCTACAAAAATGTTCTGTTGGGACTGGAGATCCGGCATCAGCTGACGGACAGTACGAAAGCTTATGCCATGAAGCTTCTGAAAGATTACGGTCTGGAAGCATTTGCCAATGCCAGACCTTCCCAGCTCTCCGGCGGCATGCGCCAGCGGGCAGCTCTTGTGCGCACCCTCGTCTTAAAACCGGATCTGCTTTTCTTAGATGAGCCGTTTTCCGCATTGGATTATCAGACCCGTCTGAACGTGAGCAACGACATTGGTTCTATTATAAAAAAAGAAAAAAAGACAGCCATCATGGTAACCCACGATCTTGCAGAAGCTATCAGCCTGGCCGATCACATTATCATCCTGACAAAACGCCCCGGAAAAATCCAGCGGATCGTTTCCACGGATTTTCCAAAACAACTTACACCGATGGAGCGGAGAAATACCGAAGCATTTAATCAATATTTCAATCTTATCTGGGAGGAATTAAATCATGAAAGAACCGCTCTCCCGGCAGGAACAGTATCTTTCCCGGCAACATAAAAACAAACGCCGCATCTTCTGCATGCGGATCCTTATATTTGTCGCTTTTTTTGCTTTATGGGAGATTGCTGCTGATCTGGGCTGGATCGATGACTTTATCTTCAGCAGCCCCAGCCGCATGTTTCGCTGCATGCTCTCCATGGCAGCTGATGGCAGTCTCTATGGACATCTGAGCATTACCCTGTTGGAAACTATCGTCAGCTTCCTGCTAGTCATCGGCTTTACTCTGCTGATTACGATCCTGCTGTGGATCAGTCCTTCCGTATCAAAAACCGTGGAACCTTATCTGGTCGTACTGAACAGTCTGCCCAAATCCGCCCTGGCTCCTCTGCTTATCGTATGGCTGGGCGGCAATTATAAAACGATTATCGTGACCGGCATGTCTGTCGCCATCTTCGGCTCCATCCTGAGTTTGTATACAGACTTCATGGAAGTCAGCAGTGAAAAACTCAAGCTGATTGAAACGCTGGGCGGCACACGAAAGGATATCTTATGCAAGATCCTGATCCCCGCCAACATTCCAAGCCTGCTCTCCATCATGAAAGTGGATATCGGACTCTGCCTCGTAGGCGTCATCATCGGAGAATTCATCGCATCCCGAAAAGGGCTTGGATTTCTCATTATCTATGGCAGTCAGGTATTTAAGCTTGACTGGGTCCTCATGTCCATCATCATCCTGTGCCTGATCGCCATTGGGCTGTATGTGCTGATCCACGGGGTGGAAAAATGGTATGTGAAGCGTTTGTAACTCATCAAATCTTTTATTGCCACTTTCATTCCGGCTGCTTTCGTGGGAAATGTGAAGATAACGCAAATCGTTGTAAAAATATAGTTTCTATAAAAGGGAAAAAGCTGGAAGCTCTGAAATGGGCAAAAACTGTATCATCCTGCCAATCGTCAGATTTTTATGTCTGACTTTGGCAGGATGGTACAGTTTGAAGTGCACTCTAACTGAGCGTGCGAAGGACGGCTGTCAGAATAAGCAGTTGAAGAAACGTCAAAATAGGCAGATTTTCTGTCTGCTCCTAACATGTAAATTTATAGCTGTTACATATAAAACAAGAACGAAAAACCCAATACATGAACTTTTCGCCTTGCATTATCATATAAAATCTTATTTACAGACTTTTTTCACAATTTCATATCTGCTAGCATGACCCGGCACCGTTTTTTATAACACGCAATGCCATATTTTAGCACCTGGTCAATACCCTCTTCCCACAATTCTTCCTCATAATGTTTTTCCTGAACCTGATCCAGTGCTTTCTGGCAGGCAGCTTCCAGATTTCCATCCGGCGCATATTTCACTTCCAGAATGATTCCCATAGTTGTAAACTGATGTATTATAAACAAATTTATATATATTTATTCCTGTAAAATTCGACTTGTAAAAAACGATAAGTTTCAAATTTCATCATAGCTTCATCCAATTGTTTATTAGCGTTATCCTGATCCATCTGATCCTCATTTTCTCTGATATATTGAAGTGCTTTTACATACTGGTCAAATGGTTCCTTTTCTTCGTCTGACAAATGAAATGCATTAAGTTCTTCAAATAAAATCCCACAATTAAGAGAAAAATAAAATGCAATCTCACCACTTATCATATCTCTGATCAAATAAACTTTTGTATTATGCTTCAAGTCATCTTCCTAGGCCTCTTCTTTTAAATAATCCGCGATACGTGTTCCCATTGTTGCCTGAGAAAATGCTTCTAATTCGCGTTTTGTGTTTTGCGTCTCGCGAAGCGATTCCAATTTAAAATTATTTTTTTAATATTCTTTTTGTTCTTCTACCGTCATTTTTAAATTCCCTATGATTAATAAAACCACAGACACACTTGCCTGTGGTCTTATATTATGAAAATACCACACCTTTTCTTCTTAAAAATTCCCGTGTTGCATCGACATTCATTGCACTTAATCTTAACTTCTCATGTCCCTGTTCATTCTCGGCAAGACCACATCTTGCCTGTTGCCACGAATACTCTGCATGTGATAATGTACTAAGATCCCATGCACTGTAATTATCATAACGCTCAAATACCGATGTGACCAACTGTTTTTCTGCCTCTTCAAGTTCTCCATAATATCCGGCAAACATGTTTCCTGTTAAATATTCGCTTCTTACCTGCGTCAAAACGGGACCATATCTCCAGGCTTCAAATTCTCCATCAAACAAAGGACTTCTATGGAGCATTAATGATTCTCTCTGCGTAAAATACATCATTTTGTGCATTTTCATCTGATCCATATCTTTTGTATGTTTTGGCTTATGCAAATAATTTAAATATTGTGCTACCGCCAATGTATTTGCCATAATACATCCTCCTTTCAGTGATGTAGATATCGTATATAACAAACTAATTATTTCTGTCTATAGTTTTTATTATTAACAAAAATTTTTAATATATTTGTAACTATTCTTTATATGTATTTGCTATAAGCTTTATATTTCTCATTAACTCAATAACATCCAGTCTCTCCTTATCTCCGCCTGAAAAATACGATAAAAATTTGTCATCTGCATAAACAGTGCAATTATTATCTTCCACACGTATCCCTGAGTATTTTGCCAGCTTATCATATGACACATAATTTGCCGGGACAGACAGCAGAAATTCAAAATCTTTACTGTAAATTCCTGATTCAGCTATTATAAATCCATACTTGCCGTTTTTTAATCCACTATCATCATGCGACAAATATATTCTGTCATTATTTTTTATATTCAACGTATCCTTTAATTTACTCGAATATTTAAAAACAGATTCCTTATGTTTCCTCTTAAAAATCTCGCATAACAACTTCACTGCATTTGAAACAACACTTCCGTTTTTCTTTGCCAGATAAAACCATCTCTTAGCATCTGCATCGTTTTGATTTTCCAGTGCCATAATTCCAAGCATAATCGTCGCATCATTATATCCCTGTTCAGAAGCCAGTTTATAATATTTTTGAGCAAGCTGATAATTCTGATCTGTTCCACGTCCCCAGTAATAACAATATCCAAGATAGAACAAACCTTCCTCACATCCCATCTCGGCAGCCTTTCCAGCCCATAAAAATGCTTTATCGTACTCGAAATTACCGAAAAGTACATTTACAAAACTATCATACATCATTGCACTCATAAAAGCGGCTTCTCCACATCCACGCTTATATGATTCCAGGCAAAAATCTAATACTTCTTTCATTACTTTTTCAAGTTTACCTTGTAGCTCGAATCGTATTGAATCTATCCTTTTCAAACCTAATAACACATCCAACGACATTTGGTCTCGACCAAAAAGAAAATGATAATTTCCAATAGTACAACGAGCCATCCCAAGATATGAATACGCATCTCCCTTTTCCATACCTTTTTTATACCATTTTTTTGCTTCTTCTTTATCTTTTACAATATAAGTACCGTTACGATATAGCTCACCCATTTTATATATTGCTCGCCAATATCCTTCTTCTGCCGATTTTTTTAACCAATTCCAGCCTTCTTTTTCATTCTTTTCTATGCCATGTCCATAAAAATACATATCAGATAACTCATTCTGTGCATAAACATCCCCTGATTTTGCCAAATGATATACAGACTGAGCCACATTCTCCAATACCTGCTTTCTCTCAGCAGAATCATCCTCCAAATAACGGCATGCATTCAAAGTAGCCAACGAATCTCCGGCTTCATAGCCTTTCATTCTCCATTTCCTGCTTTCTTTTGAATCCTTCGCAACATGGCCATACTGATGGTAATAATATTCCCCCAGAAAATACATAGCACGACCATTGCCACTTTCAGCAAGAGAAGAAAAAATTTCAAATGCTTCATCTAGTTTACAGTCAAAAAACATCTGTTCTGCCTGCTGTAACACCTCCTGTTCTTCAATAACATTCTGTTCTAAGGCTTTGGATGCATTCCAGGTTGGCTCCTGTAAATTTTCCCCATCCTGTGATTTCTCTGCTTTCCGATCTCCGATATCAGCTGCCGAGGCATTTATCGATAAATTTCCAACTACAGCCACTTTACTCATAAGAAACTCATTATATATCTCATTTGTTGATATCAAAACAGCATCATTTAACCCCTTTATTGCAATGATATCATGAACTAATAGTTGTTTGCTTTTCATCTTTCTTGTCATATCTGAAAGGAAATAATACGCATCCATTGTTGATAGAAACACATCTACCATAAAATTATCTCGAATTGTACTAAGCTCCAGATATATTTTCCCTGCATTATCCATAGGGATTTCTATAACATCCATTAAATAATCCACTAACGGAATTGCTTTATCACTCAATATCTGCTGATTTTCAAGGCTTCTCCGTATAATATCCAATTTTCGTTCATCATTAAGCATTCTTGAATCAAATTGAGACAGCACATTACAAATAGAATATATATCATTTTTACAAGTATATATCCCCTGATCAATCTCTGTCGTAAGCATATGAAAATTATCTACACTGTTAATTTTTTCATTTAATTTCGCCACAAACGAACCCAGCATATTTTTCAGTTGAAGATGGTCTGCATATATTTCATTCAGCTGTGTCCCCAAGCTTATAATAACACTGTGATCTATACAATCACGATTATACAATTCAGCAATTGCCTCTGACATATATGCGTTTAATTTATCATGATTCTGTTCAATTTCACTTTGTGTCATCTTATTTTTCCCAGATACAGTTTTTATCATCCGCTGAAACCAATTTTGAGATTCCATTATAGATACTTTTTCATCCGTATCATTCATTAATGCTGTCATCCCAGATAAAATAAGATTTAATCTTTCTGATGACTGCTGTGCCAAATAATTTATATCACTCATTGGTATTGTACTCATTATTCTTCTCCTTATATAGAATCATACAGGTTCTCTAGTTCTATATTCATTTGCATGCTTTTTTTCTTCATTCCATCATGAATCATTTGTTGTTTTCCTATTTCAGATACGAATTCATAGTATTCTTCCGATGCTCTCTGCATACTATACACCAAATCATCGTATATATTTTCAATATTCTGATAATAATGCATCTGGTTTAAGAGTTTCTTATACTCTCCCCTTCCAAAGCAAGGTGCAACCACTTTATTAACAACCTCTCCGACCACAAATGCAATTGGGATCGTTATCAGGGAAGATGCACCTGCCACCGTAATCGCTGCTGAAACCGGAATCATAATCCCTGCAGTAGCTCCAGCGGTAACTCCTGCATCGCCACCGGCTTTCAATATTTCCTTTATGTATTCTTCATCTGATAATTGTCCTGCTTTCCATACTTTATAAGAACCTATGGCTTCGGTTCCCATTCCTATAACACAGCCAATTACTCCCGCTTTTGCCATAGTTCCGGAAACGTTTTTTAAATTATATGCAGTCTGGGCTTTTCCGTTTTTTACCTGTTCCAATCTTTCATCCGTTCTTTTTTGAATAGTTTTGCTATCCTGAAATGCCTCAACATTTTCATATCCATTATTTTTTACAATTTCTACTTTTTCTTTACTGGTAACAACCGTCATATCCTTAGGTGTATTTTTCAGATCTGGATTGGCTTTTTTAGTATACGCTTTCATCTGATATTCTTTGGTATGTCCAGTTATTATATTTTTCTCTGTAACATCACTTGCAGCCCGATTTACTACATCACCAGCATCATAGGTTTTAAAAATATTTTTCAGTTTACCTCTCTGAGCAGTCATCCAATCCCATTCATAACCTTTTCCCTGTAGTTGTGTTCTCAACCACTGTTCTTTATCTGCTCCTTGTGCCATATATTGATTCATAGAACCTACAGAATCAAAAATACCACATTTGCTGTAATTTCTATCCATCCATTTCCAAAATTCCACATTATTACTAAGTGCGTTACTCGTTTGTGCGGCTACTGCTGCACCACTTAATGTAGATACTTCATTTTGTGCAATCAATTGACTGGTATCTTTCATCATTGAAAATATTTCATCTGGAGATAAAATATCACTCTGTTTTCTGATATTATCGTTCATCTGTTCTCCTTCCCACCTACACTCTCTCCACAGCATCCCCCTGGCTCCTCAACCACATGTCGATCCCCGAGCCAAACACTTCCGCAGACACCAGATACACGCCGTCTTTCTCCTCCAGCACCTTCGCCGTTGGCAGACGATCCAGTACCGCATCGATATCCGCGCCGGAATATTGAAACTTCACTTTCTGCAATTTCCCCCCGTACATGAACTGGATGCGTTTTCGAAACTCCCCCTCTTCGAACCGCTCCAGATATGGGACAGAAAAATGCTCTTTTAAGTTTTTTATGCTTTTCAGCCGATCCACACGATAGATGGTCGGAAAGGTATCATTCGGATTCTGAAATGCTTTTTTCTTGTCGATGCCATCAATATAAGCGACCAGATAAAAATAAAACTCTGAAAAGATCAGCCCTACCGGTTTTACTTTTCTCGTGACCACTTCACGATTTTTCAACTTCTGGTATTCGATCATAAGGTATTGCTGCTCTTTGATCGCCTGCTCCAGTTCCCAGATCATATCCAGCAATGGTTTTCCATGTCTCAGCTCCATATAATGAAAGCTCTCATTCCGCACCATATCTTCCAGCAGATGCATGTCCGCTTCATTGCTGCACAGATTTGTCAGCTTATGAATGATCGGAAATAATTCCTGTTTTGTAAAAGCCCGGCTCTCCAGAAGTATTTTGGCTACAGCCAGTATCTCCTTATCCTCCAGTTGCGTCTTTTTCTTCGTCTGAAGGATGTAACCGCCGGACAGCTTATCAAACACAATTTCCTGTATCTCCCCTGTGGAAGTTGCGTTTTCCTGCAAAAAGCACTGAATATCCGAAATATCTCTCTGAATCGTCCGCTGCGCTACACCGTATCGGTCACTCTCCTCTTTTTTATAGACGACCTTCCCCTGCTTCAGTCTCGCATATATTGACAGAATCCGTCCTGCCTTATCTTCTGATTCTTTCTCCATAAAAAGTTATACTCCTTTGTTTTTTCTTGATTATACGATAGGGAATGGACATATACTGTCATTGCTATTTTCTTTTTTTTACTTTTTATATAGACATTTTATGTCTCTGAATTCCACATTTTGTCCTGTTATAAGACATTTTTTATTGATACATAGTATACCATTATTAATATTCTAAAACAAGACAGGACGTTTTTGCCATGGCACGCATTATTGACAGTTCAAATAAAAATTTAATCGGACAGAAAGTAAAAGAACTCCGCAAGGAAAAGAAAATGAGCCAGCAGCAGCTTTCAGACAAGCTGGAAACACTGGCAATCTATATCTGCCGTGGCTCCATCTCCCGTATTGAGGACGGTAGCCGCACAGTCACGGATATCGAATTATTCGGATTATCACAGGTACTTGCTACCCCTGTTGAGAATTTTTTTCCGCAAAAATAAAAAGACGTTATGAATTGATGTCTGTCCTAACATGACAAAATCAATTCATAACGTCTTTTTATTTACTGTTCTCTCTGTGCATATTCTGCCAATTTTTTTGCTGACTTTCGAATGCAATACAAACAGGTAGGGAAAATATAACATGCCGCCGTTACCCATGCCGTCTGATCAGCAAAACAGATGGCGGTATAACCAAAGGCTCCCACAAATCCAAGGCTGACTACCGTTCTGGCGATCATCTCCGTCACTCCGGAAAATACCGCTCTTCCGGAATATCCAAGCCCCTGCGTTACCATTCGCGAGACATTTAAGATGCCAAGACTCCAATAGAAATATCCCATACAACGCAAGTATTTTGCGGAAGCATCCAGTACCTCCACCGCATCTTTGCTCAGGAAGATCAGTGAAAGCGGTCTGCCTAAAAAGATCAGCACCAGACCGGCCAGCACACCATATCCGGCTGCCACAAGAATGCTCTCCCGAAATCCCTGACGGATACGATCCGGCTGACCGGCGCCAAGATTCTGACTGCAAAAGACAGATGCCGCCGTACCAAATGCATCAAACGGACACATAGTAAACTGCTTGATCCGCATACCTGCGGTAAATCCGGATACATACACACTTCCCAGGCTGTTGTTTGCCGACTGCATGACCATACTGCCGATCGCTGTGATTGAAAACTGCAGTCCTGTCGGAAGTCCCATCTGCAACAGTTCTTTTACCGCGCCTTTCTGAATAACCCGATCCTGTTTTCTCAGCCACAGCACTTCTGCACGTTTTATAATAAACCGCAGGCAGAGCAATCCGCTGATCGCCTGTGCCGTAATCGTAGCGATGGCGGCTCCCATGCAGCCCCACTTTAATACAACAATGCAAAACAGATCCAGCACAATATTCAGTCCGGCAGAAAATGCCAGAAACAGAAACGGGGTCCGGCTGTCCCCAACGGATCTTAAGATACTAGAAAGATAATTGTATAATAATGTAAATGGAATTCCCAGAAAGATGACCAGCAGATATCGGTAAGCATCCGCAAAAATATCCTCCGGAACAGATAAAATATGTAAGATCACACTGCACAGAACCGCACAGACAGTCGTAACGATCAATGCGATCACAGCGGTCAGAATTGCTCCATTAAAAATATAGTTTCGCATCTCATCCTGCTTCTGAGCGCCAAAATATTTTGCTACCGGAACGCCAAACCCGGTGCAGCACCCCATACAGAAACCAAGCACCAGAAACTGCACGCTGCTGCTTGCTCCTACACTTGCCAGTGCTTTTGCTCCAAGCACCTGACCAACGATGGCCGCATCGATAATATTATATGTCTGCTGAAGCAGATTTCCAATCAGCAACGGAAGGGCAAACCGGATCATCAGTTTTAATGGACTGCCCTGTACCATAGATGTTGTCATATAACTTACTCCTTTTAAAAACCAAAATGAGACAGCCAAAATGACTGCCTCACTTATTGTATCTCTTATTTCTATTTTTTTACAGAGTCTTTTTTATATTTTTATTCGGATTTCCTGCGTTTTCATAAAATCTTCATTCCGCCATTTTTTATTGGTAATAACTGCACCTGCCTTCAAATGCAGATTCTGAGTTTTTTACCTAATCACGTCGTTTTATATTCGCAGCTACTTTTTTTACAAGTGCAATGACAAAAACAATAATCAGCCAGAAAGTACTTGCTCCCAAAAGTATGACCGCCAGCACATCTGCATTATCCTGATACAGGAATGGTCTGTAAAATTCTCCTAACAATATAATCCCCTGCGAGAACATCAGAAGAAATGCGGTCATCCCCTGTGCAAACAGATTGGAATGATTTTTGTAGAACAGCCGGTATAAAAATACGCAACAGATAAAAATAACCAGCAAAATAATCAATACATTGATCGTCTGCGCATCATTTCTGTAACGGAACATCGACCGCAGCACCACTGCTGCAATTGCCGGAAGCCAATAGAGCAATGTCTCCCGTTTCTTTTTTTCCGTTCCACGTCTTTGCATCAGCAGCTGATATAACCGTCTTTCCTCCGGGCAAAGGCCTTCCGGACGTAAGCCACGAAAACGGTACCTGTCGATCATATAATCGTATATACTGTTTTTCAGTTTTATATCCGTCAGAAGTTCTGCCAGTTTTTCCATGAATTCCGGAGTCCCAAGAATGAATCGGTATTCTTCTTTCTGGAAGAAACGCTGAAAGGATTTTAACT
This sequence comes from uncultured Roseburia sp., assembly GCA_900557275.1. The sequence goes on along the minus strand of USRX01000004.1, from coordinate 54,731 downwards.
TGTTTCTGTTTTCCGGCTGAAGAAGTACCTCCATTTCCAGAAGCGCTTTCTCAATGGTTCGCAGTTCATGTTTCTCTTCCTGCACTTCTGCCTGTTGGATTACAGAATCAAAATCATGTGTTTGTTTCGGAGGTCTGCATTCAAATAATGGATCTGCTTCAAAAGTGCTTCTTGGTTCAAATTCGCATACATCATCCTGATAATGCTCCTTTTCCGGTTTCTCTGTTTCCCCCTGACAAGCCTGTTTTACATGGTCTTTCTCCTTCTGGTAAGAGGTTGTCGCTTCTGTACTCCGGCGCCCTCTCCCATGTGCTTTTCTGACATGTAAGGTCTGATATGCCTCATGGATCTGCCGAAATTCTTCCGGATATTCTTCTGGATGAAATCTTCTGGACAATTCTGCATAAGCCTGACGAATCTCTTCCAAGGAACTTCCAGGGGCAAGCTGCAAAGTCTTATATGCTGTCAGCTGGTCCATTTTTTATTTCCTCCTTTTTTCCGGAAGAAACCAAAACCAGAAACTTCCTCATTCTCTGCAGCATCTGCTTCTTCTGTATCAGATGTCTTCCAGATATTTTCCTGTTGCAAATCTTCGCCCCGTCCGCGACCTTCAAAAGGATCTGCCCCTTCGTCAGTATGCTGATATTCTGGGAATTCAATCGTACCGGCAAACGGATCATAGTCCTCCAGCTGTGCAATGATCCGTTCCAGATATTCACGATAGTTCTGAATCGCACGCGGTCTCTGCGCCATTAGCAGCTGTTCAAAGTAAGACATATACTGTTTCAGCTGCAAACGCATGTCCGGCGCAGCTTCCTCATACAGTGCCTCCAGTTTTTCAAGGATCAGTTTATTTTCTGTCACATCCTTTGGATGTACTTTCAGTTCCTGTAATTTCTTCCGTCTCTCCGCCAGCTCTTTTTCATCCATATTCTGGGAAAGTACTCTGGAAACAGTCTTTCCGGTGGATACCACAGTCACATCCACTTCAAGAATGCCGTTGATGTCATAGGTAAACCGGATATCAACTGCTTCTTCGCCTTTCTTTTTCGATGGCACATATGTATACAGTTCTCCCAGTTGCTGATTGTCTTCCGCATAAGGATGTTCCCCCTGAAGGATCTCTACCCGAATCTCTTTCTGATAATCTGCTGCCGTATAAAAACGTTTGATTCTGGAACATGGAAGCACCGTATTTCGCTCAACGATAGGAGACATGTACAGATGCGCCGGATCTGCCTCATTATTCGTCGCAGTTCCCAGTGTAAACGGACAGATATCTGTAAGAATATAATCCCTTACCTCATCTTTTCGTTCCATGACGCCGCAGATCAGCCCCAGTCCTTTTGCGATCAGCTCATCACAGTCTCCGGTTACCATCGGAACCTGACCAAATAACTGTTCCAGATAAGACTGAACCAGCGGCATTTTACCAGAGCCGCCAGCCAGCACGATCCCATCGATCTCGTCTACAGAAAGCCTTGCATCTTTCATTGCACGTGTCAGCACACTGCGGATCCTTTTCCAGATCACGCCGCTGTCATGCATCAGCCGCTCATTATCATAATGACTCTGATACGTTTCTCTCTGAATGACCGCAGTCATCTTCGCTGTTTCATGCGTCGTCAGGCGGATCTTACAATTTTCTGCCTGACGTAAAAGGATCGCATATTCTTTTGCACTGATTCCAGACCTTCTCAGACCATGTTCTGTCAGGAAACTTTCCACCATCGCTTCATGGAAATTATCCCCACCCAGGCGGTTATCTCCGGATACGGCAAGGATCTCTACCATCGTGTCAAAGCAATCAACGACAGATACATCCAGTGTACCGCCTCCGAAATCAAAGACCAGAAACAGCTGTTCCTCCTGTGTATCAAAATAGGACGCCAGTGCTGCTGCACTTGGCTCATTGATGATCCGTTTTACCGGAACGCCAGCCAACGCTCCCGCACGTTTTGTTGCCACACGCTGGCCGTCATGGAAATAAGCCGGTACGGAAATGACCGCTTCTTCAATCTCTTCCCCATCCAGATAACGAGATGCATCATCCAGAATGGAACGCAGTACAAAGCTGGACAGCTCCTCTGGTAGAAATGTTTCTCCGCCAAGACGATATTTTTCCTCTGTTCCCATATTTTTCTTAAAAGACGATGCCGTCATTTCCGGATGCGTGATCAGACGCTCTCTGGCCGGTTCTCCCACCAGAATCCCACCATCTTCCCTGACACTTACCACACTCGGTGTCAGATAAGACCCGTAACGGTTTGGTATCAGTTCAACCCTTCCATTTCGATAGACTGCTCCTAGTGAATTTGTTGTTCCAAGATCGATTCCGATAATCGCCATATTACTACCTCTTTTTATATTCCATTCTCCATATTACTCATGCCAGTATTCATTTTTCCATTTTTTCAACGATACCAATAGTCATAAAAAGCGTTCTTCATACTAATGCTCATGCCGCAGCCGTCTTTCCATTACTCCCTCTCACTGCTGACATCCATCCGTCTTCCATACAGATTTTCCTTTGTCAGATGTGCCAGATAAGCATATGCGATCAGCAGATTCATCATGACCATCTCAATGAAAATGATATAGACTGGGAATTCATGATTAAACAACAGTAATACAAGGTGCAGGAAGATAAATGCTACACCCATCACTGCACACTTCAGACCATAGTTGCGCATTTCCAGACGGCTGGCTTTCTGACCGGAATCACTGAGCAGGAACGCACAGTTGAGTCCCATAGCAGTAAGTCCGATTCCATAAAAGATCATCCCATGAGGATAACAGAATACTGCACATGCCGAGATCAGCATCGTAAAGATAAAGATGCCTTTACATAGCAGCTCTCTCCTCCCCTGATAAAACTGCAGAATCTTATGATAGGTATGGAACAGATACAGCATACTGAGTTCTGTCGTCAGCAACGGTACATAGGATACGATAGATCCATACACATTATAATCCTGCAGACTGTGCATCCAGGGATTGTATCCAAAATGAATCATCCCATCCAGTACAAATACCAGCACTGCAAAGATTCCATATATCACAGGATAAAAGCGGGATTTCTGCACCTTTGCACTGTGCAGTCTTTTTTTCTCTGTATACGCAGCTTTGTTTGCATCCAAAAATTCTGCCATATAAATATCCAACGCGCTTTTTACATTTCGATCAATATTAGAATGACTGTAGGTCAGAAATGTCTGTGCCACAAAATCATGGGCAATCTCGTATTCCTGATCAGAATTGCTGATATTTCTGCGGATCAGCTGTAATTCTTCCAGTTTTTCAATAACCCGACTGACTGCCCGATATCCATCCTTTGAAAACTGATTTTCAAACAGACCATATTCCAGATCTGTCCGGTTCATTACCACATGATTTAATCGTGCAGAGCTTAACAGATATAAGATACGGCTGGCATTATAATAATCCCCTGTGGATGCCAGCTGTACATCATAATAATGGTTCAGGAGTTCATAGTCTTCCAGCTCAAACATCTGCGCCTGATCCTCTCTGGACATCTGCCAGACTTTTTTTGCATATTCAGCCATATGATAGGTAATCTGCTGTTGGATCAGAGGCTCTTTTCTGTGTTTTTCATAAAACATTTTTCCTTCTTTGCCAAACAACAACTCACACTTACTCTGAAGCACAGAAGCTTCTTCCTCCGTACCGTTACATCTTACTTTTATGTCATTCTGGTTCTCACAGTAAAAGATCGTATTACCCACCGGCTCCAGAGATGTCGTTTCTCCATATCCTCCAATATGCTCAAAATGCACTCTGCCACGGTCTTTGATGGCAGACCCCTTCCACCGTTTTATCCCAAAATGTCTTTTTTTGGGTGCGGTATGATAATTTTTCCGATTATCCCGGATAATACTGGTCAGATGATTCAGGATGCCTGCGTTTTCTCCCGGACGAACGTCTCTGCATCCTGCATGCATGTTATTGACATCAAATTCTTTCATAAAATCTGCCAGATATTCTTCCCGCATAGAAAGGATCAGAGCCGTATTTTTCCGGTTCAGAGCCAGAATCAGATTTCTGACTTGTTCCCGCTTATCCTCATCCAGAAAGAAAAACCGTTCAAACTGATCTAGGATAAATATCATTTTCTTTTTTCTGGAGCGGCGCATCAGCTCCTGTTCCAGCTCTGTCCCAAAAATCTCCCGTATCTTTACTGACAGATTCGTATAATTTCCCGTAAAATCATAGATTTGATAGATTTCGCCATAGGTCTTCTGGAAGAAAGAAAGGATCGTAGATTTTCCACATCCACTCTTTCCGGTCAGGCACAACGCCTGTTTTACGCTGTCCTGCCGAAAGATCAGATCTTCTAGCACCTGATTAAGATAGGTTACTTCTTCTTCTCTCGAAAGGATATCACTGCTTTTGAGATTCTGCTCTCCGGACAGATCATACAGACCGATAAATTCAAAGCCATCCTGTCTACGATATGCCTCTACTTTTTCCTGGTGCTGCCGGTTTTTCCAGACTGCAACGACTGTAGCAATTACCAGTACGATCACATCCAGTATGACCTTTACTGTAATGGAAAAACCCGCAATCCAGATCTGCATGATCGTCAATACAATCAATGCACAGATCAGTGCAGAACCATATGTAAACATATCTTCCCGGATTCCGTAGATGTTATATCCTGTTTTCTTTTTTCGTTGTATCTTTTTTTCTTCTTTTTGATTCATAACTTACTGCTTCCCTTATTTCCGGTATTTTATGATTATATTTATTATTTGGGGGCTTCATGAAATAACGTTCAATCCCCTGGTCTTAAATTTCTATTATTTACCCATAAATTTATAATCATGAAGTTCTGGTCTTTTATAAAGAATGATTTTGATCCGACCTGCAACGATTTAAGTTTATCATAAACAATATTTATTTTTTTCTCTTTCTTATACTATAAATGAGCCAATATCGAAAAACACACCAAAATCATAACAACCGGTTATGACACCGTTCCAGATCATCTTCCGCCTGACTGATACCGCCATCCAATGCCCGTTCATAACATTGTATGGCGTTTTTCAGATCCTGCATGCCATATTCATATCGTCGTCCCAGTGCATAAGCAGCAATCGGAAGCGCCTCATCGCCATAAGCAACTCTGGAATAAAGCTGCATCGCTTTTTCCGGATCTTTCAGTTCAACGGTATTCGCATAATTATAAACTGCAGGCGCATAACCTGCTTCGGCTGCTTCCTGGTACAGTGCTTCTGCTTTTTCCAGATCCACCTCTACTCCAATCCCGTTTCGATACATCCATGCCAGTGCATTGATGGCAGGATAATACTTCTGTTTTGCAGCCTGCTCATAACATTCCCTCGCCATATCCATCTGTAACATAAATTCATACCGATTTCCTTTTTTATAAATGGCTGGCGCATAACCTTTCTCCGCTGCCATATCATAATAGCTCCACGACTGTTCCCGCAGCCATGTTTTTGCCTCTTCTGTATTTTTATACTGGCACTGTTCTGACAGACCATATTCCGAAACAAGGGTCAGATCTTCTTCACAGGACTCGTAGATTTCTCCAAGATTGTATGTGGCAGCCAGAGAACCTGCCTCACAGCCTTTCCGGTAATATAAAAGTGCTTTTTTCAGATTCTGCACCAGAATCACAGAATTCTGTTCATACATAGTACCCAGCTCATTACAGGCTTCGGCATCTCCCCGCTCAGCAGATTTCTCCAACTGACGGATCTTCTCCCGTTCTTCCTCTACCTGTCCTCTCGGCTTACAATTCAGACGTTCATTAGCAATACGTTCTACAACCGCATCAAAAAATTCCATATTGGCAGAAATTCCATTTAACTTCGGAAGCATCTGCAACGATTCCGGCAAATTGTCTGGAAATACAAAGTTCCGCATCATGATCGGAATGATATTCTTTTTACATTTCATGGCATGCTCGATCTCCCGCTTTACCCAATCATTTTCATCGGTAATACACCGGTCGAGTCCACCCGGAGGCAAGATTAAAAGCACGTCCTCACATTTCTCGATCACACTGAGCAGTTTTTCATTAAAATCGCCGGAGCGCAAAGACTCTACATCATAAAATACATCATATCCTTTTCTGGCAAATCGCTCATATAATAATGCCGCAAGTGATTCTCCTCCATCTCTGCGGTAACTGATAAATATCTGGTAATTCATGTCAGTTCTCCCTCATTTTTCTCTGCTTTCTTCGATTACGTTTTCTTCTATCATAAAAAACTACTCGAATGCCCATTCTCCAGCCATCAGCCGGCATATAAATAGCTATGAAAAAATTTTTACATACTATCTGATCTACAATTTCCTATCTTTTCATATCTGGTTAAAAAAAATCTTTTTCTAAACTCACACCTTATCTATAGTGTACCAATCCTGTCCTGCAACTGCAAGAATATATCTCAAAAAACGATGCTTCTTATCCAGAACACACAGACCAACACCCTTATAGAAAAAGAGAGCATCTTCTTCATCTTAACAGATAAAGAAAACACTCTCTCATCGTTTCATTCTACAAACATGTCATTCTGCCTGCTGAAAACTCCGGTGTCAATTTTTACACTTCAGACCATCCTGTCTGATAAGATCAGGAATGAAAAAACAGCCTGTCCCGACACCACATATCTTGTCATTTATTTAGAAATCTCTGCTGCTTTTCCTGCACAGCCAAGTACTTCTGTAATCTTATGTGCTACAACATCTTTTACATACTGACGTCCAACTTTCAGGTACTCTCTCGGATCAAATTTCTCTGGATGCTCCCACATAACCTCACGGATACCTGCGGTCATTGCAAGGCGAAGATCAGAGTCAATGTTGATCTTGCATACTGCAGATCTTGCTGCCTGACGAAGCATATCTTCCGGAATGCCGATAGCATCTGCAAGATTTCCACCATGTGCCTGAATAATCTTTACATATTCCTGAGATACGCTGGATGCGCCATGAAGAACGATCGGGAATTCCGGAAGACGTTTTGCAACTTCATCCAGAATATCAAAACGAAGCATCGGTTTCTGACCCGGTTTGAATTTGAATGCGCCATGGCTTGTTCCGATTGCGATTGCAAGTGAATCTACGCCTGTACGGGATACGAATTCTTCTACCTCATCCGGATGTGTATATTTTGCATCTTCTGCACTTACTTTTACATCATCTTCGATACCTGCAAGCTGACCAAGTTCGCCTTCTACAACAACGCCTTTATCATGTGCATACTCAACAACTTTCTTTGTCAGAGCAATGTTGTCCTCAAATGAATGATGAGAACCGTCGATCATAACAGATGTAAATCCACCGTCGATACATGCTTTACAGATTTCAAAATCTGCGCCATGATCCAGATGCAGGGCGATCGGAATATCATTCTCAATCAAAGCTGCCTCTACCAGTTTTACAAGATAAGAATGATTTGCATATTTTCTTGCGCCTGCAGAAACCTGAAGGATCAGCGGTGCGTTCAGCTCTCCGGCTGCTTCTGTAATACCCTGAACGATTTCCATATTGTTTACATTAAAGGCACCGATCGCATATCCACCTGCATATGCTTTTTTGAACATTTCTGTCGTTGTAACTAATCCCATAAGATTTTTCCTCCTTATTAACGAAACACATGTTTCCATGCTGCCACGAACCTTTCGCTCGCTTACTTATAGTTTCCACCTTTTGAGGCTCTTTGTCAATGGTTTGTTAAAAAATTGTCAATTTTTCACACTTATAACTGCTTTCCTGCAATATAATTGATAAACTGTTGTGCAGTTCTTCCGGAAATACCGCCATGACTCAGTTCCCATTTGTTTGCTTCTGCACAAAGTTCTTCATCTGTCATCGGAATGTTCAGGCGATGTGCCAGTTGGGTTACAATATTAAAATACTCTTTTTGGGTCGGTTTTGAGTAGCTGATCGTGACACCGAAACGATGTACAAGAGACAGTTTTTCTTCCATTGTATCCGAACGATGCATACCGTCAGACTGCTCTACATCATTTCTGTCACTCCAGTTTTCTTTGATCAGATGTCTTCTGTTGGACGTTGCATAGATCAAGATATTTTCCGGTTTTGTCTCTACGCCGCCTTCGATAACTGCTTTAAGGAATTTATATTCAATTTCAAATTCCTCAAAGGAAAGGTCGTCCATATAAATGATAAAACGGTAGTTACGGTTTTTGATAGCCGCAATCACATTAGAGAGATCTTTGAACTGGTGCTTGTATATCTCTATCATACGCAGACCCTGATCGTAATATTCATTGACAATAGCTTTGATACTGGTAGATTTTCCGGTTCCGCTGTCGCCAAACAAAAGCACATTATTTGCAGGACGTCCTTCCACAAAAGCTTTCGTATTGTCTACCAGCTTCTGTTTCTGGATCTCATAACCTACCAAATCATCCAGCATGACTTTATCCATATTATTGATCGGCAGGAAATGGATTTCACCATCGGTACGATCCTGGATACGGAACGCTTTATTCAATCCAAACATACCCACACCGTAATCTTTGTAGAATCCGGTCACGATATCAAAAAATTCTTTCTCATCTACAGCCTGTTCCAGACGTTCACTGAGCGTCTGTACTTTCTCACTGACATTTTTATTGTACATCAGCTCTTTTTTTACGATGGCTTTATAATTGGAAATACTTGTAAAGCAGTCGATATGCAGAGCTTCTTCAATCTTTGAGAAATCATAGTCAAACAGATTTTTAAATGCCCGGAAGTCATTGTGGGCAAAATGGTTGACACTTCCATCATTTGCTCCTACCTTCTCACAGGTAATGCTGAAAGAATTTTCATTTGTCACCATAAGATAGGTCAGATAGTTATGCCACAGGTTTTTATCAAATCCATACTCTGTTGCCAGATTCAGCAGATGCTTGATCTGTGTATAGATATCTCTTACCAGTGTGGCATCGGACGCCTCCTGCAATTCAAACTTACGGAAGATTTCTCCCATCTGATACAGGATCGTATCTTCTTTTAAATCTCCATATAAAATCAGTTTTGCTATTTCTTGGTACATTTTTGTCTTCATCCTCCTCTGTATAGCAAAAAAACTGCCTTTCGGCAGTTCCAGGATTGCTACAAAGCTTCGAATGGGACTCGAACCCACGACCCCTTCATTACGAGTGAAGTGCTCTACCAACTGAGCTATCGAAGCACACTATGATATTATATATGTTTCTTCTTCAAAATGCAATCTTTTTTTCGCATTTTTCTGATTTTTTGTACATTTACTATTCTGCAAGCGTATACGTCAATTCATAAATTTCATTTTACAAAGCAAAAAAATAAACTTTTCACTTCAGTCTGTTTTTGCATTTACCTTTTTACAGTTTTCTGATGCACTGCATTCCTTATAAAAAACAGAAGAAAGATTTTCATTTTCTTTGATTTTTTACTTGTACTTCCGGAAACGCTATGATAAACTATGTTCATCTTTTAATTCAAGTCTTTCGTCTGGTCAGACTTCATATACTCCCACTTTTAAGGAGACATATGACATACGAAAATTTCAAGGACTCTATTATCCAACACTTACTCAAAGATATTCCGGAACCAAAAAAAATCACAATTCGCTCCTTTACCCGAAATAACGGTCAAAAATTAGACGGTCTTATTATTTTACAGAATGATTTAAACATAGCACCGACAATCTATCTGAACAGCTATTTTGCAGACCATCAAAATGGGACTCCTTTTTATGATATCTATGAGCATATTTTAAAAACTTATCAGAGATATCAGCCTTCAGAATCCATCAATGCATCTTTCTTCAAAGACTTTCAACGAGTACGCCCCCATATTGTATATCGTCTGATCAACTATCAGATGAATCAAGAGCTATTACAGTCTGTACCTCATTTCCAATTTCTGGATCTGGCTATCGTCTTTTATTATCTGCTCCATACAGATCGCACCGGAAGTGCTTCTATCCTGATCCAAAATGATCATCTGACAAATTGGGCTGTTGACGCAGATATCCTTTTGCGTCTTGCCAAGGAAAACACCCCACGTCTGCTCCCTTATGAACTACAGGATATGTATCAGATCCTGGAACATAATCTGTATTCTGACCTGACAGATCCCTACCCTATGTTTGTTCTTTCCAACAGATCCCATTTAAACGGAGCCTGCTGCATCTTATATCAAAACCTTCTAAAGCAGATCAGCGACACCATGGAATCTGATTTCTACATTTTGCCAAGCAGCGTACACGAAGTTATCCTTATTCCAGCAACAGACCGTACTTCCATCTCCGAACTCTCTGAAATGGTACAGGAAGTAAACGGGACAGAAGTTGCCCACGATGAGGTTCTTTCCCAACATGCCTATTATTATTCCAGAAAAGATCATTGCGTATCTATGTAATCTATATACTTTTATGACCTGCTCTTTTTACGGTTCTTCTTTTTTGAGGCATTGTACTGGTGTCGTTTTACAGATGTTGTCTTGTTTTTATTACTTCCACAATTATTTTCCTGAGTCTCATGACTCTGCGTTTCATCTTTCGATTCAGAACCTTCCGACTTCAGACATTGTGCTTTTTCTTCCTGCATCTGCTCCAGACTCGGTGCTTTACTGTCCAGCTTCCGCATCTGATGTCTCAGTGTCTCAGCTTTCTGCTTGCGAGATTGTTCTTCCTGTAAGGCATTCTGCCGCATCTGACAAAGCAGATCAAACAAATGCGCATACTCTGCTGCTGATTTTTTCCAAGAAAAATTGGCTTCCATTCCCCGTCTGGCAATCTGGCCCCACGTTTCATAATCCTGACAAAATACTGCTTTTGCCCGCCGGATCATCTCCAGCATGGCATCTGCATTATACTCCTGGAATGTAAAACCGGTTCCATCAGACTCCGCTTTTCCGTTATAAGGAATTACCGTATCTTTCAGCCCACCCGTCTCACGAACCATCGGCACAGTTCCATAATGAAGGCTGATCAACTGGCTAAGACCACATGGTTCGAATTGAGATGGCATTAAAAATACATCTGCGGACGCATAGATTCGGTGAGCTAAAGTCTCAGAATACTGTATTTTAACGGCAATACGTCCGGTATATTTCTCGGCGTAATGTAAAAACATCTGCTCATACTGTTTTTCACCGGTTCCCTGTACTACGATCTGGATATCCGGATCTTCCATAAGAGTATCTATTTTCTCCATGACCAGATCAAATCCTTTTTGATCCGTCAGACGGGATACCATACCTATCAGGAATGCATTTTCCTTTTGAACAAGACCCAGTTCTTTTTGAAGTGCCTGCTTATTTAGCGGCTTCGCTGACTTCCAGCTTTCTATATTATAGTTGTTTACCAGCAGTGGGTCTGTCATGGTATTGTACAAAGAGGTATCGATTCCATTTGTAATGCCAAACAGCTCACCACTGCGAAGCCGCATCACACCGTCCAGGCCTTCTCCTCCCATCGGCTGTTGGATTTCCTGCGCATAACTTTTGCTGACCGTAGTCACAAAATCAGCAAAAAGGACACCTCCTTTAAAAGGATTTCCCTGCCCGTAGCATTCCAACGTATCCATTGTAAAATAAGAATCCGGAAGACCGGTAATATCCCGATAAGCATCCATATACCAACGTCCCTGAAAGCGCATATTATGAATCGTAAAAATCGTCTTGATCTGTTTGTAAAAAGCATCTGGAAACTGGGCTTTTAAAAATACCGGAATCCATGATGTCTGCCAGTCATTACACTGGATCACATCCGGGCAAAAATCAATCAATGGCAATATCGTCAATACTGCTTTTGAGAAAAAAGCAAATTTTTCAGCATCCAGATAAATCTGATCGTATGGATTATCTCCGGCAAAATAATATTCATTATCTATAAAATACCATGTAATTCCATCCTTTTTTTTCGAAAGCACTCCGGCATACTGCTTTCTCCAATTCAAAATTACATCACATTCTACAATTTTCTCCAGGTCGGACATTTCCGTCTGATCCGCACAGGCATATTTCGGAAGAATCACACGTACATCATATTCTTCTATCGGGAAATACTTCGGTAATGCCCCGATCACATCTGCCAGACCGCCTGTTTTTATAAATGGTACCGCTTCTGAAGCAGCTATCAATATTTTTTTCATTCGTTTTCCTCCCGCAAAACCTGCACCCTGTTTTATATTATACACGATTCAGCAACAGGAAACTACTCTTTTTCTGATTCTGTCAACAAACATTTATAAGCCATACTCCAATCGGATCTTATCTGCGATCAGTGCGATAAACTCTGAATTCGTAGGTTTACCTTTTCCATTATGTATCGTATAACCAAACAGTTTGTCAATCGTATCCATCTTACCCCTGCTCCAGGCTACTTCAATCGCATGACGGATTGCTCGTTCTACCCGACTCGGTGTCGTCTGAAATTTCTTTGCTATCGTAGGATACAGGATCTTTGTAATAGAATTCAGCATATCAATATCATTAACTGCCATGATAATTGATTCACGCAGATACTGATATCCTTTAATATGTGCCGGCACCCCAATTTCATGAATCATGTCTGTCACATCATTTTCCAGATTACGTGCAGATAAAGGACGAACATTTTCATAAGCTTCTGTTTTTCTCGCATCCATTCCACGTTTTTGTATAAAATTCTGACGTACCATTTTAATCCTGTTAATGATAACTTCACGGTCAAAAGGCTTCATTATGTAATAATCTGCGCCACGTCGAAATGCGTCTTCCGTGATCTTTTCCTGCCCAATGGCACTGATCATAATAAAATTCGGGTGCTTTTTCAGATTTTTATCCTGTCTTACCTTTTCGATTACCCCAAGACCATCCAATTTGGGCATCACAATATCTAAAAGCACAACATCCGGCTGTTTATTTCGAATCATCTCATATGCTTCCACGCCATCTTTTGCAGTAGCAATTACCTGCAGGTCATTATCTTTTCGTACAATGTCTGACAGCAAACGAACCATGTTTTCATTATCATCCGCGATTGCAACACTCAACTTTTCCATAATAATTACCTCCATTTATCATGTATTCTCAGATTTCTTTTTTTGAATTCATTGATTATACATTTACCAAAAGCCTTCATGAAATGGAACTTAAAAATATTATAATTACAGGGAAAAACGCCTTTTGTCGAACATTGTCAACATCGCAAAATCGACATCCTGAAACCAGAAAAAGCTGCTGAATATCAGCAGCTTTTCCAAAAAAACTTCATTTCTTGTCAATTAATTTCTGACATATCCTTACCCTTTAGCCAAGGATTGCCTTATCGTTAGAAAACTCTTCTCCACTGACCTCTTCAAATTTGTGCAGAAGATCTTCCACTGTCAGTTTTTTCTTTTCTTCGCCTCTGATATCTAATATGATCTTGCCATCTTTCATCATGATCAGACGGTTTCCGTGTGCGATTGCATCTTTCATATTATGCGTTATCATCAAAGTTGTCAAATGGTCTCTTTTTACGATCTTTTCTGTCGTATCCAGAACCTTGGCTGCGGTCTTCGGGTCTAACGCCGCTGTATGCTCATCCAGAAGCAGCAGCTTTGGTTTTTTTAATGTTGCCATGAGCAGGGTCAGTGCCTGTCTCTGTCCACCAGAAAGCAGTCCGACTTTGGATGTCATACGGTCTTCCAGACCAAGATCCAAAATCTTCAGCAGTTCTCTATACTCCTGACGTTCAGAATGTTTAATGCCCGGTCGCAATGTTCTGTGACAGCCTCTGCGCTTTGCCAGTGCAAGGTTTTCTTCAATCATCATCGTTGCCGCCGTACCTGTCATCGGATCCTGAAAAACCCGGCCCAGATATTTTGCCCGTTTATGCTCTGAAAGCTTTGTCACATCCACACCATCAATGATAATTTTTCCTTCATCCACTGGCCACACACCGGCAATGGCATTCAATGTAGTAGATTTTCCGGCTCCGTTTCCACCAATAACGGTTACAAAATCTCCATCTTCCAACTTCAGGGAAACACCGTTAAGCGCATGTTTTTCATTTACTGTACCTGCATTAAACGTCTTATAAATATTTTGAATCTCTAACATTTATGCATTTCCCCCTTTCTTTACCGGTTTTGAAAAATATTTTCTTTTCCAGTATGGGATTGCAAGGAAGATACCTACAACAACAGCTGAAAGCAGTTTCAACAGGTCTGTATCTACACCCATAACAATAACCGTCTGGACTACAATATAATAAATAATAGAACCACAGGCGATACTGATCAGTTTTAAGCCAAAATTTTTGAAGATGCGTCCAAAGATTGCCTCTCCGATAATAACAGCTGCCAGACCGATTACGATAGCGCCTCGTCCCATATTAATATCTGCGAATCCCTGATACTGCATCAGTAATGCGCTTGAAAGTCCTACCAGACCGTTGGAGATCATCAGACCAAGTACTTTGTTAAAGTTTGTATTGATACCCTGCGCACGGGCCATATTTCCATTACAGCCGGTTGCGCGCAATGAAGCGCCAAGTTCCGTGCCAAAAAACCAGTACAATACAATTACCAGCACAATGATAAATACTGCAACGATAAAAATCGTATTTTTGTACCACGCTACATTTTTGATATAGCGCAAAGAAATCAGAAGATCTGTATTATTAACATTAATCGACTGGTTTGCCTTTGTCATAATCTTCAAGTTTATGGAATATAATGCCAGCTGCGTAAGGATTCCGGCCAGAATTGCCGGAATTCCCATAAAGGTATGGAAAATACCTGTGATAAGCCCGGCTCCCATACCTGCTAATGTCGCTACGATCAGTGATACGATCACATTATGTCCGCTGAGCATCATCATGATACAGACTGCCGCTCCGGTACACATCGTTCCATCTACTGTCAGATCTGCGATATCCAGAATACGGAATGTCACATAGACACCGATCGCCATGATTCCCCAGATCAGTCCCTGTGCTACTGCACCCGGCATCGCATTTAACAGCGTTGCAAAAAAACTCATATCCTATCCTCCGTTACTCTTTGATGTATGATCAAAAGCTTTTTCCATAAATCCTTCTGATCATATTTCTGAATACGACTTCTATTTTTCATCATTTCTACAGTAAAAATGGAAATCGTATATCAAAAAAACTCTGTGAGAACTTTATTTAAAAGCTAATAAACATACATCTATTTTTGTCAAATAAAACGCAAGTGCGAGAGAAACACATCTACCTGCATTTCTCCCGCTGTATCATTATATTTCAGGATATTTTTTACAGATGTTTATACATTACCTGTGTTTCTTATCCTTTTTATCTGCGTGCTGAGTTCCTACTCCTCAATCGCTACATAATCATCCGGAACTTTAATACCAAGCTCGTCACAGATAGCCTTGTTGTATTTCTTTGTAGTGTTCGGGGCATATTCAATCGGCATGTCAGAAATGTCAGACTCACCTTTCAAAATTTTCACAGCCATCTGACCAGTTGTATATCCAAGATCATAATAGCTGATGGAAAGTGTTGCAACACCACAGCCTTTGCAGATTCCTTCTTCACCTGAAACTACCGGAACTTTAGCCGGAAGACAGATATTGTTGATAATACCGGTGTTAGAAGCAACTGTGTTATCTGTCGGAAGATAAATCACATCACTTGCCTGAGCTGCGCTTGTAGTTACAGAAGACAGATCATTAGAATCTGAGAATGCATAATATTCGCAGCTGTACCCTTTTTTCTCAAGATTTGCTTTTATCGTATCTACCTGATATTTTGAGTTTGGCTCTGCAGAACAATATAACAGACCTACTTTTTTTGCATTTGGGAATAATTCCTGAAGCATATCTGCCTGTCCATCCAGTGGCGCCAGATCGGAAGTACCGGAAATATTTCCGCCAACAGTACCATTAAAGTCTTTTAACTGAAGTGCAACACCGTACTCTGTTACAGATGTACCGAGTACCGGGATTGTATCTGTTCCTGCTGCTGCTGCCTGTAATGCCGGTGTGGCATTTGCAAGGATCAGATCTACACCATTAGATACAAAACTGTTGATGATGGTTGAACAGGTATTAGAATCGTTCTGCGCATTCTGCTCATCAAATTTTACATCATCGCCAAATTCATCTGTCAACGCTTTCTTAAATCCTTCGGTAGCTGCATCCAGAGCATCATGCTGTACCAGCTGACAGATACCTACAGTATATTTTGCATTTTCTTTTGAAGCATTTTCTGAACCTGCTGAATTCTGGCTGCCTCCAGTGCTGCCACAAGCTGCAAGCCCAAGAGTCATAGCCCCCGCCAATAAAACAGCCAATAACTTTTTCATCATAGATTTCCTCCTCATTCACTCATGATTATGTTAAATAAATTAACACTTTAAAGCTCTAAAGTCAAGAGTTGAATGCAAATTATCTCATATTTTTCATATATCTGATGTCGATATTAAAAATTTCCGGCAAAATCTATATTTTATGTATAATATATTTTATGTATAATATATTTTCTGATTAACTGACATATCCTCTACATCATACGAATTTTCTATCCCACCATTTATTTGGATTTAGATTCATTCAAGAGATTTTTGTTTTATCTAAAATAAAAATGGCATTTATTTCAAACCGATTCCTTTTCTACAATAGTGTCTGCAAAAAATATCAATCCAAAACAAAATGCCATTTTTATAATTCGCAATTAACTCTGTTATACGCAATCAATAAGACTTTGAAACAAAAATCCCTGTCGGTATAATCCATAAAGCATATTACGCACTTTTTAGTATTTGCTCATTCATATCTATATTTTTAAGAACGATAATCTCCATTAATTTTTACATAATCATATGTAAGGTCACAGCCCCATGCTTTAGCGGTCGTATCGCCTTGATGCAAATCAATCTGAATGTAAATTTCGTCTGCACTGAGCACTACTTTTGCCTCGTCCTCGGAGAACGGTACACCTGCTCCATTCTCACATACATGAATGCTGCCTTTTTCAGATGCCAGATCTACAGAAACTTTTGTAATATCAAAGTCTGCTTCCGCATAGCCGATGGCGCAGAGGATTCTGCCCCAGTTTGCATCCTCTCCGAACATGGCGCATTTAAACAGCGGGGAACGGATTACGCTTTTTGCCACGATGATGGCTGTATCCAGATCCGGTGCGCCGGCACAGGTGCATTCCAGAAGCTTGCTTGCGCCTTCGCCATCTTTTGCAAGCATTTTTGTCATCTGCATCATAACCTGATACAATGCTCCCTTGAAAATCTCATATTCTGCGGTCTCTGCATTAATCTTTTCATTTCCCGCAAGTCCATTAGCAAGAAGGCATACCATATCGTTGGTAGAGGTATCGCCATCTACGCTGAGGCAGTTGTAAGTTACCTTTACGATCTCTGACAATGCTTTCTGGAGCAGTTCTGCTGAAATGTTGACGTCGGTTGTGATAAAGTTTAATGTCGTTGCCATATTGGGATGGATCATGCCGCTTCCTTTTGCCATTCCGCCAAGGCAGCAGGTCTTTCCGTTCAATTCAAATGTTACAGCGACTTCTTTTTTTACGGTATCCGTTGTCATGATCGCCGTTGCAGCACGCTCATTTCCATCTTCGGTCAGTCCGTCTGCAAGTTCCTGCACATGATTTGCGATTGGCTCAATCGGTAAGATCTGTCCGATGACGCCGGTAGATGCTACCATGATCTCTTCCGGTTTCAAATTTAGTGCATCTGCCGCCAGTTTGCACATTTGCCATGCTTTTTCTTCTCCATCTGCATTACAGGTGTTTGCATTTTTACTGTTTACGATCACAGCACGAGCTTTGCCGCCGGTCTTTTCCAGATTGCTCTTTGTCACAAGAATCGGTGCACCTTTGACTTTATTCTGCGTATAAACAGCTGCTGCATCACATTCTTTGATTGAATAGATCAGACCCAGATCATTTTTCTCCTTTACCGGGTTTAATCCACAGTTTAATCCATTTGCCATAAATCCTTTGGCTGCGCATACGCCGCCTTCGATTGTCTTATATTCCACAGTATATTCCCTGCCTTTCCCATCAATTTTCCGTAATCTTTCTTGAGTGAACTGCTTATTATCTAATGCCACTGAGCTTCCTGCTCCAAATACGATTTTCAAATACGATCACTATAAAAAGATCTCTTTTACGGAAATCTATACTGGTTTTCTTCTCATTGATGGTAAAACAAAGGCCGGGTTCTGTCAATGGTTAATTAAGATCCGCCTCCATCATATCCTCCGCCAGTATCCCGTATCCTCTGGTGGGGTCATTAACCAGCACATGGGTTACCGCTCCTACCAACTTGCCGTTCTGGATAATGGGGCTTCCGCTGGTTCCCTGTACGATCCCGCCAGTTTTCTTCAGGAGAGCTTCGTCTGTAACACGGAGAAGGATACGCTTGTTGGCGTCCCTCCCATTCATAGATACGTCTTCTATATTAATCTCGTAGCTGCGGATCGTGCCGTCTACATCTGCAAGGATCGTTGCCGGTCCGTTGCTCACATCCTGTTTATGGCAGACAGTTATCGCCTGCTGCTGCGCCATCTCCTCCGGAAGATTCGTAAGAATCCCAAAAATCCCGGAATCCGTATTATTGTCTATCGTTCCCAGATAATTGTCTTTCCGGAAATAGATCATGCCCACCAGTTCTCCCGGACTGCCTTTTTCGCCACGGTTTACTGCAACGATCTCGGACTCATACAGTTTTCCTTCTTTCAGATGGAAAAGTTCTCCTGTTTCGCTGTCACTGATACCATGTCCCAATGCGCCATAAGAACCGTCTGCATCAATATACGTCAATGTGCCTACACCTGCCATATCATCTTTGATCCACACACCCAGTTTCCGGTTATTTTCTCCTACCTCTATCGGCGTCACAGCCGTTTCCAGCGTCTTATTTCCACGCCGTACTTTTAAAGTAACGGTATCCCCGTCACTCTCCTTTACCGCATTGATCAGATCTTCTTTTTCTGCCACAGCTTTTCCGTCGGCTTCCAGAATATAGTCTCCGGTCTGCAAAATATGTTCGCATGGATTTTGTTTTTCTCCATCAGCATCTACAATTTCCTGCGTTCCCGCTACATAGATGCCATCCAGATTCAGCACAAGCCCAATGGCAATTCCTCCGGGAATCACAGTTTCCGCTTCCGTCACATGTACCGTAATCTGTTTTACCGGAATCACACCCAGAAAACGACAGGTCAGCTGATACACTTCCTTTCCGTTGGAAGCAAACACCGTTTCTTTGCTGCCCCGGCTGTAAGAGACCGGCAGGCGACTGCCAATCTTCACATCGCTCCTGCTGCTGACATACAGATCATTTGGAATCTCCCACAACAATGTCGCCCAAGCATAGACGCACAATAACGTAAGCAATACCCAAAATAAAAATTTTCTTTTTCCCTGTAACCGCTGAACAACTTTCATTTTCTTTCTATCCTTTTCTCTTATTTCGTTTGCTGTAGTTTTTGACATCATGCCATTCCTATAGCTTCAAAATCATCATGCAAATATTTATCTCACTATCTGTCGGGATTTCTTCCCTGTCTGTAAAGTTTTATCTAAAAAAGGATGCCTTAAGCATCCTCTTTTCTTTAGTGTATGAAGTTGTCCTTATTTCAATCCGGTAAATGTTTACCATTTTTAATTTTTCACGATTTACGATTGATTTTCCTTGACTGAAAATTTTTCATCCTCAATTATATTAAATGTACTCTCAAAATCTTCTAAATGAAAATTTTCAGAATGCATTTTACAATCACTTCGATTCCGCCAGCTCTTTCATTTCCTTTGCGCTTTCCAGCACACGGTCTGTGATCTTCACACCGCCGAGCATTCTGGCAAGTTCACTGATGCTCTCTTCCCGCTCCAGCATACGGATCTGTGATACGGTGCTGCCATTTTCTGCCATTTTTTCAATCAGGAAATGGGCATCTGCCATTGCAGCGATCTGCGGAAGATGGGTAATGCAGATGATCTGATGGTTTTTACCGGTCATCTTCATCTTCTCTGCTACCATCTGTGCCGTCCGTCCGCTGATACCGCTGTCGATCTCATCAAAGATCAGTGTTTCAATATCATCATGCTCTGCAAGAACCGTTTTCAAAGCCAGCATGATACGGGACAGCTCGCCACCGGATGCGATCTGCTCCAGCGGGCGCAATTCTTCTCCCGGATTGGTAGAAATGTAAAACCGGGCATCATCCTGTCCATTTGCCGTATAATGATCCAACTTTTCAAAACGCATCTCAAAACGCACATCCAGAAAGTTCAGGTCGATCAGGGACTGCGTGACCTCTTTCACAAAAATTTTTGCATATTTCTGACGGATCTCATGCAACTGATCCGAATAGTTCCGAACAACCGCTTCCTGTTTTGCCAGTTCATCTTCCAGCTGTTTTCGATATGCATCAAAATGCGCCAGTTTCTCCGCCTTCGCTTCTTTTTCTTCCAGTGCGTGCAGAATCTTCTCAATGGAATCCCCGTATTTTGATTTCAGATGGTTAATCTCATCCAGACGTTCCTGGGTACGGCAGAACAGTTCTTCCGAAAAATCCGCTTCTGAAAGATAGGCTGACAATTCATGGGTAAAATCGCCCAACAGACTGTCAATCTCTGACAACTGATCTGACAGAGACTGCATTGTCTCATCATAAGCACTGACAGAAATCAGTTCCCGCAATGCTCTTCCGATCAGTTCTGACGCATTTTCTCCACTGCCTGCAGTCAGTTCATGGGCCGTACCTACGGATTCCATGATTTTTCTGCCATTCGCCAGTTTCCTATAGAGCGTCTCCAGTTCCTCATCCTCTCCATCTTGAAGGCTCGCATTGGTAATCTCTTCTATCTCAAACTGTAAAAACGACAACTCTCTTGCCTGCTGTTCTTCATCAAGAGAAGCTTCTGACAATTCTTTTTTCTTTGCCTGATATGTTTTAAATGCCTTTGCCAGAGCCGTCTTCACATTTTCAACTTCGTTTCCGGCATAAGCATCCAGATATTTTAAATGGTTTTTGTAGGACAAAAGGGACTGATGTTCATGCTGTCCGTGAATATCGATCAGGCAGGATGCCACATCCCGCATTCGGGAGGCTGCTACTGTCTCGGAATTGATCCGACATACGCTTCTTCCGGACATCAACTTTCTTGTCATAATGACCTGATGATCTTCCGGATAGACGTCCAACGCTTTCAGCTTTTCTTCCAGTTCTTCGTTTTCAATCTGAAAAATAAGCTCCACAAGGGCATAGTCCGCATCCCTGCGCACCATATCCCTGGAAGCTTTTCCACCCAACGCCAGATTGACAGAGCCGATAATGATGGATTTGCCGGCTCCGGTCTCTCCGGATAAAATATTTAACCCTTTTTCAAAATTCACTTCTGCCTCATCGATCAGGGCAAGATTTTTTACATGTAAACTCTGTAACATAAAGCTCTCTTTCTACTCTCTCCTTGCTGTTACAACGATACAAACGATTTTTAATTATTAGTATAATCCCCGAAATTACCTGTTTTTTATACAAAACATTCCAACCACACCCGTCAGATACTGTTCATCAGTTTTCGCAGCTGCTTCATGAGACGTTCTGTATCCTGTGTTGTCCGCACGGCGCACATAATCGTATCGTCTCCGGCAATACTGCCTACGATTTCATGAAAGTTCATGGCATCCAGGGCTGCAGCCAGTGCCATCGCCATACCGGATACCGTCTTTATCACAAGGATATTCTGCGCCATATCCATAGAGACAAATCCATCTTTGAAAATACGGATGAATTTATCTTCCATATCTCCGCTTTTTTCTGTCAGTGACGTATATTTCTGTTTTCCGTGATCTGTGGAAATCTTTGTCAGCTTCAGTTCCCGGATATCCCTGGAAACAGTAGCCTGCGTGACAGAATACCCTTCCCGGTTCAGCTTCTCACACAGTTCTTCCTGTGTCTCAATCTCATATTTTCGGATCAGCTCCAGTATTTTTACATGTCGTTTTGATTTCATGGACGCATTTTCCTCCTGAGGATCTGTAAAAAGCTGACACGGTTCAGCTTTAATATCTCGGTAGATTTCGCTGCCTTGCGCACAAGGATCTTATCTCCCACTTTCATATGGACAATCCGGTCTCCGTCAAAGCTAACATCTGCTGTCTCATCTTTTTCCGGTCTGCGGGTAGACAGTTCCACCGTAATATTGGCATCAGCGCCCACAACAATACTTTTGGATGTAATATCATGGGAATTGATAGGTGTGATCAGGATCAGATCAGCTTTCGGATCAACGATCGGACCGCCGGCCGACATATTGTACCCGGTAGATCCGGTCGGCGTGGACAGGATAATGCCATCTGCGCCATAGGTCGCCAGATATTCCCCATTGACAGCTACCACCAGACTGATAAGCTGGGACATTCCTGTCCTGTGGATTACAATATCGTTCAGGGCATAGGTTACCCGGTCAAGCTGATTTCCATGCACCTCGCATCCTTCCAGAAGCATACGCGGCTCCACATCATATTCATCTTCAAACAACTTATCAATGGCTGAAAATACCGTATTGCGTTCCAGCTCACACAAATATCCTAGCGTTCCCAGATTCACACCGATCATTGGGATATCCAACTGTGCCAGATCTCTGGCCGCCCGCACCAGCGTACCATCACCGCCAAGCACCATAATGCATTCTGTTTGCTTTGGAATCTCATCCGGTTTCTTTCCACCGCCAACTTCCTGCCAGTTTGCTTTGGAACTTACAAAATAGCTGCATGTTCCGCCTTTTTTGATAATATAATCCTGTATGGACTTTGTCACATTCAGATCAGCATCTTTATGTTCATTGGTAATAATAAAAAAATTCCGCATATTACTATCTATCCAGCTGTGCGTGAGCCTGCTCTACAACAGCATTTGCATCCACCGCTTCCTCCTGTGTGTTTTCCGTTCCTTTCCGGAGATGTACCAGATATTCAATATTTCCTTCCGGTCCCTTGATCGGGGAAAATTCAAGATTCAGTACCTGAAATCCAATCTCTTTTGCAAAAGAAATGACTTTCTCGATGACCTCAAGATGTACAGCTTTGTCACGCACGACACCTTTTTTTCCAACTTTTTCTTTTCCTGCTTCAAACTGCGGCTTGATCAGGCAGACCATCTCCCCGCCTTCCCGTAACAGTTCTTTTGCCGGTCCGAGAACCTTCGTCAGAGAAATAAAAGACACATCCACAGAGGCAAAATCCAGTACATCTGCAATATCCTCCGGTGTCACATATCGGATATTCGTCTTTTCCATGCAGACAACTCTCGAATCCTGACGAAGCTTCCATGCAAACTGTCCATATCCAACATCTACTGCATAAACCTTTACTGCACCATTTTGCAGCATACAGTCTGTAAAGCCGCCGGTGGAGGCACCGATATCCATGCAGATTTTTCCATCCAGGGAAAGGTCAAAATGCTGCATAGCTTTTTCCAGCTTCAGACCACCACGGCTGACATATTTTAACGTATGACCGTGGATTTCAATCGGAACCTCTTCCTGAAAGGAAGTACCGGCCTTATCTTCCCGCTGACCATCCACAAATACATTTCCGGCCATGATCATCGCTTTTGCCTTCTCTCTGGAAGGTGCAAGACCGCGTTTTACAAGTAATACATCCAAACGCTCTTTCATTATTATGATTTCCTCTTTTCAGCTATTTTCAATTGTCTTCATGATCGTATCTGCCACGGTTTCTGCATCCAGACCAAGGGCTTTCCTCAGTTGTCCCACACTGCCATGCTCCACGAACCGATCCTGTATGCCAAGTGTCAGCACTTTCAGATGTCCCAGCACATCCTGACTGTTGAGAAAACTTAAGACCGCTTCTCCATAACCACCCCGACAGATGTTCTCTTCCAACGTTATAAACAATGTATGTTTTTCTGCCATTTTCAACAGCATTTCTTCATCCAGAGGCTTTACTGATCTGGCATTGATCAGAGAACACGCATATCCCTGCTGTTTCAGTCTTTCTCGAACCTCTACTGCCGTTTCCACCATATTTCCAACAGCAAAAATCGCAATCTGGCTTTCTTCAAAGATCACTTCACTCTTGGCATATTCTATCTTTTTACGGTATTCCCGCAATCCTTCATAGGCTTCCCCACGGGGATAACGGATTGCTATGGGACCTTCAAAATTCACTGCATAGCGTAGCATAGCTGCCAGCTCCCATTTGTTTTTCGGCGCCATAACGGTCATATTTGGAATATCTGACAAGAAAGACAAATCCAGAATTCCCTGATGGGTCTCTCCATCGGCGCCCACCAGTCCCGCACGATCCACGCAAAATGTGACAGGAAGATTCTGGAGACAGACGTCGTGAACGATCTGATCGTAAGCCCGCTGCAGGAAAGATGAATAGACAGCAACTACCGGTTTCAAACCTGCGCTGGCAAGTCCTGCTGCAAATGTAACGGCATGCCCTTCCGCAATCCCCACATCAAAGAACCTCTCCGGGAATGCGTTGCGAAACCGTTTCAGCCCGGTCCCATCTGCCATAGCCGCCGTAATGGCAACTACTTTTTCATCTTTTTCCCCTATTTTTTTCAAAACAGAGGATACAACATCGGTATAGTTTGCTTTTTCTTTTGGCTTCTTTAATTCACCGGTCTCAATATCAAACGGCGCTGTTCCATGAAAACGATCCGGATGCTGTGCCGCCGGAAGATAACCTTTTCCTTTTTCCGTGATTACATGAACGACAACCGGACCACTCACTTTTACTGCTTCCCGGAGCAGACCTACCATATCTTCGATATTATGTCCGTCAATTGGGCCAAGATAAGTTACCCCCATATTTTCAAAGATCATTCCTGGTACAAGCAGCTGTTTTAAGCTGTTTTTTGTCCGCTGTATCCTTCTGGTGGTCCGTTCTCCGTAGGGCATCTTATTCAAAGCAGAATGCACGCCAGACTTAAATTCCTGATATGTCTCTGCAGTGCGCATGGACGCCATATGTGTTGCAAACCCACCTACATTTTCAGAAATCGACATTTTATTATCATTTAACACAACGATGAAGTTAGATTTCAGATGAGACGCATTATTCAATGCCTCATACGCCATTCCGCCGGTAAAAGCACCGTCTCCAATGACAGAAATGACTTTATAGTCCTCTCCTAAAATATCCCTCGCCTCCGCAAGACCAAGTCCTGCTGAAACAGAAGTGGAACTGTGTCCTGTATTAAAGCAGTCACAGTCACTCTCAGAACGCTTCGGAAATCCGCTCATACCGCCAAACTGCCGCAGCGTATCAAATTTTTCTTTTCTCCCCGTCAAAATCTTGTGTGTATAAGACTGGTGTCCCACATCCCACACAATTTTGTCTTTTGGCAGATCGCAGATCATATGAAGGGCAAGTGTCAGCTCTACAGCACCAAGGTTAGAAGCCAGATGGCCTCCCGTCTCAGAAATATGCTGTACGAGAAACTGGCGGATCTCTCCTGCCAGCATATACACTTCCGACATACTTAATTGTTTGATATCATTTACATTATTTATTCTATCCAATACTGCCATATTATGTTTCCTTTATTTTTTCCGATGAACCAGATATTGCAGCAATTCTGTAAGAAATTCATTCTTAACCACCAACCCCTGCATCAGTTCCACGGATTCTTCTGTCAGACGTTCTACATCAGACTGTGCCTTCTTGAGGCCTTCCAGAGTAACATAGGTCGTCTTTTCGTTCTTTTCATCGCTCCCCACCGGCTTTCCAATTTCTTCCAGCGTACCAGTCACATCCAGAATATCATCCTGGATTTGAAAAGCAAGGCCTATATTTGATGCGATCTGACAGATCGCATCCTGTTCATTTTTGGTAGCTCCCGCAAGAACAGCACCCATATGCATGGCCGCCTGGATCAGTGCGCCGGTTTTTAACCGGTAAATAAAATCCAGTTGCTCCTGTTTCAGGGGAACGCCGTCATTTTCCACATCTACCGTCTGGCCGCCCACCATACCATAGATTCCTGCACTTTTTGCCAGGATGTCCAGAGCGCGGACTGCATAGATATTTCCCTCGCTTTTCACAACCGCAGAGACAGCCGTTTCATAGGCAAGGTTCAAAAGTCCGTCTCCTGCAAGGATCGCCATCGCTTCCCCGTATACTACATGTGTAGTCTTCCTGCCTCTCCGATACTCATCATCATCCATCGCCGGAAGATCATCGTGGATCAGGGAATATGTGTGTATCATCTCAATGGCAGCCATAAAAGGCTCGATGATTTCTGATTTTCCACCGAACATCCGATATGTTTCCAACATCAGCATCGGACGTAAACGTTTGCCGCCTGCTGTAAAGCTGTAATTCATCGCTTCAATAACAGTTTTCTGCCAGCCTTCCTCTGCAGGAAGATATTTTTTCAGAATCTCCTCGATCTGTCCGGTCCGTTCTTTTATTTCCTGTCTGATATCCATGTTATTCAAACTCCATCAATTCGCCGTTGTTTCCCAGAACCTGCATTTTTTTCTCCACCAGATCCAGCTTTTCATTACAGAGCTTCAGTTTTTTCAATCCTTGCTCATAAAGTGAAAATGCATCCTCCAACGGCAGTTCAGCCTGTTCCATCGTATTTATGATCTGTTCCAGCTGTGCAAAAGCCTCTTCCAGAGAAGTCTCCTGCACTGCATCTTTTTCTCTGTTTTCTTCCATCTGTTCTCCACTAAAATCTGCATCAAAGATTTCCTGTTCTAGTAATCATTTCCGGATAACAAAATATCTCCATCTAAAACATTCAACAACCTAACAGCCATCCTTTTCATTGCTCTCAATCACAGCCACATCTTCTACCTTCGCCCGGATCTTACCGTCACGAAGGCGAATCTGCACAACGTCCTCCGGATGCACCTGTGTCACAGAATCTACACGTTTTCCGCTTTCATCTGCGATCAGTCCACAACCGTCGCTGATTTTTTTCAATGGCGACAATGCATCCAGCTTCAGCACGCAACGTTCCAAACGATGTCTGTTCTTTGTCAGCAGCCGTTCCATGGCATATTGCATACGTTCCTGCGCATCTGCACAAAACTGCCGTTTTTCCGTCAGGCGCTGCTGTGGACTGTACAACTGCAATTTTGTCTGGTACTGCTCATAGCGATGACGATTTCGATCCAGATAACTGCCCATCTGACGGTTCAGCTTCATCTGACAGCTGACAAGCCAGTCTGTTATGGAACGAATATCAAAAACGGCAAGTTCGGCTGCAGCCGAAGGTGTCGGTGCACGCAGATCTGCCACATAATCAGCAATCGTCGTATCTGTCTCATGTCCCACGGCTGAGATAACCGGAATCGGACATTCAAAGATTGCACGGGCAACACTTTCTTCATTAAATGCCCACAGGTCTTCAATGGAACCGCCGCCTCGACCTACAATGATCACATCTACCTGCAGCTGTTCCATCACATGCAGTCCGTTAATAATACTCTCTGTCGCACCGTCTCCCTGCACCTGGGCCGGATACAGGATCAGCTGCACAAACGGATTTCTTCTGGCTGCAATGCTCTGAATATCTCTCACTGCCGCCCCTGTAGGAGCAGTAACTACACCGATGCGTTTCGCATACTTCGGAATGGGCTGTTTATACTCCAGTGCAAACATGCCCATCTCTTCCAGTTCTTCTTTCAGCTTCATAAAACGCTGGTACAAAAGACCTGCGCCTTCTAACAGGATCTCTTCCGCATAAAGCTGATATTTGCCGTCACGTTCATATACACGCACTGCGCCGAGAACGACAACCGTATCTCCCTCTTTCATCCGAAAATCCAGTCCGTTTTTTCGATAACTGGAAAACATAACGGCACCAAGGGTTCCTGTTCCGTCTTTTAGTGTAAAATAAATATGCCCGGAAGAATGATATTTACAATTCGATACCTCGCCCCGGACATATATATGTTTCATCATGAAGTCCTGTGCAAACATATTTTTGATATATGCATTGACCTGACCTACCGAATAAACATTTTTCATCATGCCAGTTTTGCCAGTATTCCGTTTACAAACCGTGAAGATTCATCTCCACCGAATTTTTTTGCCAGTTCCACTGCTTCATTGATGGCTACAGATACCGGAATATCCTCTTCGTAACGCATCTCATATACCGCAAGACGGATAACTGTTAATTCTACTTTGCCCATACGGCTGGTTTTCCATTTTTCTGCAACTGCATTTACTGCCGTGTCAATATCCTCAAGAACTTCTTCGATTTTTTTTATTTTATTTTCAATGTACTCCAGGTCCGCCGGACGGATCTCCGGCAGATCTTCAGCGAACAGCTCATACTGTTCTGTCAAGTCCTCCTGAGCATAAAATTCAACACGAAACAGCATATTAAAAATCTGTTCCCTGATTTCTCTACGACTCATACTTTCCTCCCAGGATCTTACATGTGCCTCTGAAATCTATAGTCCTCTTTCAAAAAATTCCAGAAACGCATATTTATTATTTTTCTGTTTTCATATCTACTTCTGCAATGCGCACATTTACGCCCGCAACAGTAAGTCCCGTCATTGTCTCAATGGCATTTTTTACTTTTTCCTGTACCTTCTGTGATACTTCCGGAATAGAGTATCCATATGCAATATTCAGTGCTACACTGACGATCACGTTTCCGTCTTCCATTGCGATCCGAACGCCCTTGGACAGGTTTTTCATGCCAAGACGGCTTACAATATCATTTGTAATATTTCCTGCCATGGAGCTTACGCCCTCTACCTCTGTAGCGGCAAGACCTGCCACGATAGCAACTACCTCGTCCGCAACCTGAATCTCGCCAAGTTGATCTTCTCTGATCTTATATCCTTTTCTATCTTCAGCCACAATGCTACCTCCAATTTTACAAATAAATTTCCATTTATTAAGTTCTAGTATACCAAACTTGTACATATTTGAAAAGCTTATTATGCAAAGGCAATGCAAAATCCATTGCACACCGCCAGAGAAATGGCTGCAGAGATCAGCACCCGAAAGATCGGACGCAACCGTCTCCGTCGTTTCCACCACATGTTCAGTCCAAATAATGCTGCCGTCAAAATAAGCACCGGCATAACCGGCCAGCTCATATCTCTGGCGATCTGCAGGTTCTGATCCAGCATAGATACCCCTACGCTCAAAAGCAGTCCTGCCACAATCGGCCGTATATAAATCTTGATGAGCTGAAAAATATCCAGTTTTTCAAATCGTTCATATACATATGTAACCGCTGATACGGTTCCGCCGGACGCAGCCACACTGCATGCAAATCCACACAATGCAACGGAAAATCCGGATATAACCGGATACTGTTCGCCATACCCGATGACATATCCGATACCAGCCAGCACTTTGCAGAGAATCGATCCCGGAAGTGCATTTGCTGCTGCCACGATGGCATGATAAAACTCTGAATATCCGATCATGTCCGTACTGACAAACATACCGTCTGCAATTGCGAGATACGCATCACCGCCGCCAAAGGAAAGTACGACAGATAACAATCCCTTTCCAATAAAAACAAATGCCTGGCGGCAAAAAAACAATGCCGGAAGGGACAGCAGGAACAAAAACAAAAACCATGCACATTCTTCTTTCAGTAATTTTTTAAACGACTTAAAAGAAAATACGGGCTTTACGCCAATGCTCCCTGACAATCCCCAGATGGAGAGACCAATCATCAGAAGCTGTAAAATCCCTCTGATCCAACTGCTGGAGATCACATGCGCTTTACCCACACAAAGCATATAAAGAATCGATATTGCCGCTGCTATAATGATCCGGCGTTTCTTCTTTTCTCCCCGGGTAAAAAAGATTACAAAAAATGCCACAGCCAGCACCTGAATAATAGAAACATCAAAAACCGGCGTCATCTCCAGCCCCAAAAGGTGGATTACTTCTTTTCCACTGGTTACCCAAAATACGATGAGCATAAAAAACATACCGCTTTTTGCATTCCTGTTTATCCTGCATTCACGATAAGTACCCTTTGCATAATCTCCCAGCATAAAAATGATATAAGCCGTTACCCCTACCGAAGCAAACATGATCTGCCACAGTACCATCTCTGCACTTTCATAGATCAGGGCAACAATAAAAACCGTGAGCAATGCGCCCGGCAATGCCATACAGGTTGCCGCCAACAGCATTCCCGGTATTCCCAGTGCAGAACGACCGATATTTGCCGCAATCTCAACCGGAAGTGCTCCCGGTGTAATATTTGCTACGATCACATCTTTATTAAATTCATTTTCGTCTACCAGATGATTGCGTTCTACGGCTTCCTCCTCAATGACCGGAATCAGGGCTGTCCCTCCGCCAAATCCGATCAGTCCGATTTTCAACATAACAGTTAATAGCCGTTTCAAAGCGCCATCTTCTTTTTTCCCAAACCATTTACCCATATTTCTTCTGGCTTTCAGTTTTAACCTACTCTGTAATCATTTTTTATTATGAACAAAATCAGCTTACAATCATATTTAATGTTAGTCAATCATGCAGGCATATTGACTCTTTTGCTCTCCTCATATTATCACAACCCCAGCATCTTTTTAAACTCATTTTCTGAAATAACCTGGATTCCAAGCTGCTGTGCTTTTATCAGTTTACTGCCTGCATTTTCTCCAGCAAGCACATAGTCTGTCTTTTTCGATACGGAACCAGATGCCTTTCCGCCATATTTTTCAATCAGCCCGGTAGCTTCTTTTCGGCCAAGGGATGGCAGTGTACCCGTCACAACAAATGTCTTACCCACAAGCAGCTGCTCTGCGCTTTCCTCGTCCTGCTGCATATTCACACCTGCTTTTTTCAGACGTTCCAACATTTCCTGATTGCTCTTTTTCGCAAAAAAATCACGAATACAGGAAGCACTGACACTGCCAATATCATTGACTTGCTGCAATTCTTCCTCTGAAGCTGCTGCAAGCGCATCTATGGACTTAAAATATTTCATTAAAGACTTTGCTGCCGCTTTTCCCACATTCTGAATTCCAAATCCGGTCAGAAGCTTATAAGCCTCGTTTTCTTTGGAAATTTCAATAGCCTCCAGCAGTTTATCTGTATTTTTTTCTTTTCCGATAATTCCTTTTTCAATCAGTTCCTCCCGATATTCTTTTAAAAAATAAATATCTGCAATATCACGAATATATTCCTGACGAACCAGTTCTTCTACATAAACCGCACCAAATCCCTTGATATCCATAGCGTCACGACCTACGAAATTAATAATATGGCGTTCTCGCTGTGCCGGACATTCCGGAGAGGTGCAACGGATATCTGCTGTATCTTTCTCACGCACTGTCTTTGCGCCACATACCGGGCAGGTATCCGGGATTTGAAAACGAACGGTCCCCACTGGCCGCTTACTCTTATCTACCGCTTTGATCTTTGGAATAATCTCACCGGATTTATATACAATTACAGTATCCCCGATTCCCACATCCAGCTGATCAATAAAATCCTGATTGTGCAGCGTTGCCCTGGAAACGCTGGTCCCACACAGACGCACCGGTTCAAATACTGCGGTCGGCGTAATCCTTCCAGTACGTCCTACAGAAAGTTCAACATCAAGGATCTTGCTTTCTTTTTCCTCTGGCGGAAATTTGTATGCAACAGCCCAACGTGGGACTTTGGAAGTAGCGCCCAGAAGTTCTCTCTGTGCATAACTGTTAATCTTGACGACTGCGCCATCAATGTCGTAAGCAAGATTGCCCCTGTTCTCTCCAATCGCCTGGATTGCATCCCATACTTCATCGGATGTCGTGCATACTTTATAATCCTCTATAATCGGGATCTTATTGGATTTCAGATATTCATACCCTTCTGTATGACTTTTGATCTCTGCACCCCGGACTTCCTGAATATTAAATACAAACATGGACAGTCCTCGTTCCTTCGTAACTTTCGGATCCAGCTGACGCAGTGTTCCGGCTGCACAGTTTCTCGGATTTGCAAATTGCTTTTTCCCAAGAAGCTCTTGCTGTTCGTTGACCGCTTCAAAATCTTCATTCTTCATATAGACTTCCCCACGAATCTCAATATATGGCACCGGATTTTTCAATTTTCGTTTAACATCTTTGATCACTTTTGCATTAGCTGTTACATCTTCTCCCTGTACAACGCCATCGCCACGGGTCACTGCCAGTGCAAGATTCCCCTCTTCATAACGCAGTCCCAGGGACAGGCCATCAATCTTGTATTCTACTACAAATTCTGGGTGTTCCAACTTCTGCTGCATTTCCTCCACAAAAGCATACACTTCTTCTTTTGAAAAGACATCCTGCAGGCTGAGCATTGGCACATTATGACGGACCAGCTGACCTACGGTACGCTTTGCCACGCCTCCCACTCTCTGGGTAGGTGAATCCGGTGTGATCCACTCCGGGTGTTCCTGTTCCAGTTTTTTCAGTTCCTGCATCATCATATCATATTCATAATCCGTGATCTCCGGACTATCCTGATTATAATATCTGTCGATATGATACTCCAATGTCTTCTTTAATTCTTCAAGACGCTGTTTTTCGTCCATGTTTTCCTCCTGGCATTTACCATTCATTTCCCATCCTGAAATTTCGTTTAAAAACTTCATCCTGCCATGTTTTTTCAGCAACACAGCCATAGTCATAAATATATTTCACGCAAATCTCATTTCTGCAGCCAATATAAATAGCCATGACTATATATCTTTTAATCTATTCTCTGGTCAATTTTTCTATCTCTGGAAATAACCGTTGTCTGTGATGAATGTCTGGTCAATTTCATCAGTTTTGCATATTCTTCCCCGGTCACTTTACGATACTGTCCAGGTTTCAGATCACCCAATACGATATTCATAATCTGTGTCCGTTTCAGATACACAACCCGATACCCAAACGCCTCACACATCCTGCGGATCTGACGGTTATACCCCTGCGTCAGAATGATTTGAAATTTTCTTCTTCCCAGCTTCTTTACCTGACACTTCCGTGTCGTCACATCCAGTTCTTCCAGATATACGCCGCCTGCCATTCCTTTCAGAAATTCCTCTGTCAGATCCTGATTGACCGTTACGATATATTTTTTCTCATGATAATTTCCGGCACGCATGATCTTATTGACCAGTTCTCCCTGATTTGTCATAAGGATCAAACCTTCAGAATCTTTATCCAGACGTCCTACCGGATAGATACGTTTTTTATATCCGATATAATCCACAATGTTATTTTTTTCCCGTTTTTCTGTCGTACAGACAATTCCCGTAGGTTTATAAAAAGCCAGCAATATCTTCTCTTCTTCCTGTATTACCGGTTTCCCGCAAAACTGCACCTTCTGTCCCGGCAGGATCCGGTCTCCCATCTGTGCCGTTCTACCGTCAATCATAACATTTCCGGCTTCTACCTGACGATCGGCTTCCCTTCTGGAACAAACACCTGCCTCACTGAGATATTTATTAATACGAACACCGTTCTGTTCTTTTATTTCCATGTCTGACCTCTCTTTTTTAATCAGTTATCCTCCCGAAAAACTTCTATTCATAAAAATTTATTCTACCATATATTGTTGCAGTTTGTACAGAAAATCTTCCTGCAAGTCAATCCATTCCTTTGCCATTTCAGAAGCAAATATCCCGGCATTCCGATTCTCATGCAACGTATATTTTATCTGTTCTGTCATCTGTTTCTGAGAAAAAATTTCTTTTATCAGAAAACGCTGCTCTGGATTTTGTATTCTATCTTCGGCAGATTTATCATCATACGCATATTCCAATGACAGTAATACTGATTTTTCCAGACGTCTGTCCGTTCTTTCTTTATGAAATTTCTCCTGTGAAAGATAATCATTACCAAAGGAATCAAAAATACACCCCATCTTTGTTATATTATTCTCCCCAAGGCGTTTCTTTGCTTTTCGTTCCATGACTCCGCTCTTGCAGAGCATTACATTCAGTTCTTCACACAGATCTTCTTCCGTAAGCTCCGCCAACACCTCACTGATCCGTTCTCTCTGTTCTTCCGTCGCTTTGCAGATTTTGCCCAGCACTTTTATTTCCTGCCACTGATTCATACTGATCTCCCTTACCGGTCTTATTATTCAGCAGATGCCATCTGAATTCCAGAAAACTTTTCCTACCCAGAACACCTCTTTCTGCCGCGGTACTATCAGTATGTGTAATTTTTTCAAATCTATTTTACAGTTTTTCCTATATTTTAACAATGTTTTCACTCAAAAACAGACGTAAACAAAAAATGTTTACGTCTGCTTCCCAGCGTCATCTGACAACCATTATATTCCTACATTGCTCCCGCAAGCACATCGGTCCGTACATATCCAACAATGCCGTTGACATTGACTTTGCACCAGCCTTCCGGATATACCTCGGCAACAACAGCAGTCTCTCCTGAATAAGCTACTGCAAGACGGGTGGAAGTTTCACTCATGCTTTCACGGATATTGATCGTATCCTGCAGATAAATGCTCTGTCCCGGGGTAGGCTGTCCTGCCTGCGATGCCGGTTTCTGATCTGAGATCATATCATTTCGAACATATCCCACCAGATTTCCTGTCTGGATTTTCGTCCATCCATCCGAAGTAACTGCAAGACGGGTCATTTCTGATCCATATGCTGCAGATCCGATCGCCATTGAATCCGTTGTCGCATACTGACGGATATTGATCAGATCCGTTGCATATACCATGCCGCTGGCCGGGGTTTCTGTTACCTGTTGCTGCTGTTGATCCTGCTGTGCCTGATCCTGTTGCGCCTGCTGCTGATCTTGCTGTATCTGATCCTGTTGTGCCTGATCCTGCTGCGTCTGGTCACTGTTCTGATCTTCCTGCTGTTCTCCAACCTGACTCCACTGTGCAATAGCATCCGGAAGGGTAGTCTCCAACATCGTCTTTAAGGAATCATCTGCTGTGATTGCTTCATCATATCGTTTCTGTATCTCTTCTGTCAAAGATACAATACCACTGTCCGCCTGGAACTGCGCCATCAGCGCAGTGATCGCTGCATCTGTCTCAGTCTCCTGATACGTTGTATTATATGGGCTGTATGCATTATCAATATATTTTTTGCCATCGCTTCCGGTTGACACATAGAAGAACATCATTCCCGGAGCTGTCTTACGTATCTTGTCAAACTTGATTTCATAATATACCGCTACCAGATTAGAACCATCCTGCGCACCTTTAGACGTATAGCACACAATATTTTCATATTTCTCTACATACTCACTGTAGATCTTGATATATTCTTTCTCTCTATCTGTGAGTGGTTTTGCAATCTGATCAAGTGTTTCTGTATCATTGTCTGCATATGCGTTGAAATAAGATTTCATCAGTTCATTGATCTCTTTATCTTCACTTGCAGTTATCTCACTGTCTGACACAGAAATTGCCGGTGCATCATGCTTCTTGCCCTGATATTTTTTCACTCCAGTCACAATCGCTGCGACAACAACGATTACCACCAGAATACCGATTCCAATAAATGTAATATTACGTTTCATATATGCAATGGATTTTTCTTTCTGGATTTCCATTGTATCCGCCGCACGGCGTTTTGTTTTTTTCTTTTTTACATCTTTATGCTGTGCTATCGGTACTTTTACCAGCTTGGAACGTTCCCGCACAGATTTTTCATCTACAAAGACAAGATCGCCCAACTCATCTGCATCCTCTTTTTCATTTTCAGCAGATATGTCTGGCTCGATAATTTCCTCTGCCTCCGACCCGTTTTCTGGTTCTGTCTCTTTAACAATATCGTTTTCTTCCTGCTCTTCCGCTTCTGTCTGAACAACTTCTCTATTTAATACAGAATTATTATCAGAAAGTTCTTCACTTCCTGACTCTTTTTTCACTTCCTGTAAATCGCTATCTATCATATCTGCAGCTTTTTTTTCTGCATTGTTGTCATTATTTGTAACTGTCTGTCCCTGTTTCATATTTTCTACAGTTTTATCGTCTTTCTGTGACATTCCTATACCTCCTGTCCGTCCTTGGTATCATTCTTACCTTTATCACTGTCAGCCAATGGGATACGATACTATTGTAAATACAGTCAATACTTCTGAAAACGACATAAGCCCAACAATATCGTCGGGCTCATTCGTAAAAAATGCAACCGGCGGGAATCGAACCCACATCGCAGGAGTCGGAGTCCTGTGTTCTATCCGTTAGACTACGGTTGCTCGTTATGAATCTGTGTTCAGCTTTTACATTTTATCACAGTTATAACGAAAAATCAAAATATTTTTTCGGTTTTCATGATTTTCACACTTTTTTCATAATTTCCACAGCCACAGCTTCCGGAGTCTTATGATCTGTAGCGACTTGGATATCGGATGCTTTTTCATATGCTGACAGACGTTTTTCCATAAGCTGTGCAATATATTCCACATTCATATGACCATTCAGTACAGGTCTGTCCTTGCTGTTTTTTACCCTGGCATAGATTGTTTCAGGCGTCGCCGTAAGGCATACAATCTTACCGCTTTCTTTCATATATTCCACATTTTTCTCACGAAGCACTGCGCCGCCGCCACAGGAAATGACCGCCCGATCTTTTCTGAGACTGATCTCACGAAATGCCTCTGTCTCTATCTGTCGGAAATATTCTTCTCCATACGTTGCAAAAATATCTGTGATCTCCATATTCTGTTTTTTCACAATATATGCATCCACATCAATTTCCTGACAATGCATTTTTTTCTTTAATACTTTTGATATGGTGCTTTTTCCGGTCCCCATAAAACCGATCAGGTAAATATTGTCCTTCATCTTCTACGTCCTTATCTTTATGGCAAGAAAAGAATACAAGAGTTCTAACAGCTCATTGCCTTCTTTCATTTATCAACCTTCCTAACGGGATAAGTATTGCTTTATCTTTTCTATTAAGTTTCTCTAAATTATTAGTTTTCTAAATCCCAATTTAAGGCACTCTTTTTTTTCAAAATTTTAAAATCATATATTCTGTGTTCTACAGCTCTGTATTACATACACGCATGAAGACTTTCCAGAATCATATCCAGTTTTTCCATCTGCATCTGACCCGGTGCAGACACTGCGCCATCTGCGCCAAACGTTACACAGGAGCCGAAAAATTCTCCGCTGATCCGGCTGATCACGCCATATGGGCCCATGGACATGGTAATAACCGGAAGCTCCGGATATTTCTCTCTTGTGTCATTCGTAAGTTTCAAAAGCCGAAGCACATCGTCAGGATTCTGTGGCATCACAGCAAGCTTAGCAATGTCTGCGCCCCCCCGTTCCATCTGATCCATCAGCATATGCAGAATACGGTCATCCGGCGTCTGTTCAAAATCATGATGGGATGCAATGACACGCACACCCATTCTCTGAAATCTCCGAATCTCTTTTTCCGGTTTTGTCGCCTCAAAAAACTCCAGATCCAGAAGATCCACACAGCCAGACTTTGCCGCAAGCTCATTCAGGTATAAGATTTTCTTTTCTTCCAGCTGTATGCAACCACCCTGTTTTTTCGTCCGAAAAGTAAATAAAAACACTGTTTTTTCCAGCATCGGAGCTATTTCACGAAAAATCTCTTTGACCTTTTCCGGCTGTTCCACTGCTTCAAAACCATCCACACGCCATTCAATCATAGCTGCACCCTGTTCTGTCAGATGACGGATCTTTGCAATGATATCTTCTTTTTTCTTTTCCATGACCGGAACACAGATAACCGGTCTTCCGCTTCCAAATGTAATTCCTTTTATTTCAAATATGCCCTGCATGATATTTAACTCCTTATCAAAAATCATTCCAACAATTTATTTACAGGCTATTATAGCAAATAAGTGAACGAAAGTATATATTTAAATAAGCAGCTGAACGGATATAATGATTGACATTCTTTCTGGAAAGGATTATTATATTTACAACAAAGAACTCATGAAAGGTATAACAAAAACATTATGAATATAACAGGTTCTACGATATTGACCGGATTACTTGGAAGTCCTGTCGCTCACAGCGTTTCTCCGGCCATGCACAACGAAGCCTTTCGTCTGTTGGATCTGGATTATGTATATCTGGCTTTTAATGTAGGAACAGATTCCCTGAAGGATGCCGTAAAAGGGTTAAAAACTCTCGGCGCACGAGGATTTAATCTGACGATGCCGGACAAGATCGCCATTTTGGATCTGGTGGATGAACTGACACCGGCCGCAAGACTTGCCGGTGCCTGCAATACCGTCATCAATGACAATGGACATCTGATCGGCCACACAACAGACGGCATCGGATATATGCGTTCCGTTGCAGATGCAGGGCATGACATCATCGGCAAAAAAATGACCCTGCTGGGCGCAGGCGGTGCCGCTACTGCCATCTGTACGCAGGCTGCTTTGGATGGTGTAAAAGAGATTGACATTTTCCGCCGCAACCGCCCGGAAGCATTTGCCCAGACCGTTGCATTTGCCGACCGCACAGCAAAAGACACCGGATGCAAGATCCATGTATATGATTTTGCAGATGAAACACAGATGAAGAAAAGTCTTGCAGAAAGCGCAATCCTTACCAATGCTACAAATGTCGGGATGGCACCTGACACAGATGCCATCCCAATCCCGGATGTACATTTTCTTCATCCTGAGCTGATCGTATCCGATATCATCTACAATCCACGGCAGACACAGCTGTTGAAAATAGCTGCTTCCATGGGATGTCCTGTATTTAATGGCATGTATATGCTGCTCTATCAGGGCGCGGCTGCTTTTGAATGCTGGACCGGTCTGGAAATGCCGGTGGCTGAGATCAAGAAAAAGTACTTTTCTGATTAAAGGTCGCTTGCACATATAAAAAATGTTGTTTATAATCAATGATGTTGTTTATCAGCCCAGATTGCAGACAACAACCGCACGCATTTAATATCACTCGATATTTTATTGAAACAAAAGAAATATATTTAGGAGATCATGTTATGAGTTTCACATTTTTAAGAGAGCTTCCTTCTCCAGAGGAAATCAAAAAAGAATATCCGCTTTCTGACGCATTGAAAGAAGTAAAACGCAAAAGAGATCAGGAAATCGCAGATGTATTTACCGGAAAATCCGACAAATTCATCGTTATCATCGGACCATGTTCCGCTGACAATGAAGATTCCGTCTGTGATTATATCAGCCGCCTCGTTCCGGTACAGGAAAAGACAAAAGACAAACTGATCATTATCCCGCGTATCTATACAAACAAACCGCGTACTACCGGCGCCGGATACAAAGGCATCGCTTCCCAGCCGGATCCGGAGAAAAAACCGGACATGCTTGCCGGACTGATCGCGATGCGTAAAATGCAGATCCGTGCCATCGCAGAATCCGGACTGACTGCCGCAGATGAAATGCTCTATCCGGAAAACTGGGGATATGTCGAAGACCTGCTCTCCTATGTGGCAATCGGAGCACGTTCTGTCGAAGATCAGCATCATCGTCTGACCGTCAGCGGTTTTGACGTTCCATCCGGAATGAAAAACCCGACAAGCGGAGATTTCTCTGTCATGTTGAATTCCGTTTATGCCGCTCAGCAGCCACACCAATTCGTATACCGTGGCTACGAAGTCTGCACCTCCGGCAACCCGCTTGCACATGTTGTTCTTCGTGGTTCCGTCAACAAATTCGGTGCAAACCGTCCAAATTACCATTACGAAGACATTTGTCGCCTGATCGAAATGTATGACAAGATGGATTTGAAAAACCCGGCATGCATCATTGATGCTAACCATTCCAATTCCAGCAAAAAATATACACAGCAGGTTCGCATCACAAAAGAAGTCCTGCACAACAGAAAAGAAGATTCTGCGATCCACGATATGGTAAAAGGTATGATGATCGAAAGCTATATCGAGCCAGGTTCCCAGAAGATCGGTGAACATATCTATGGCAAATCCATTACCGATCCTTGCCTTGGCTGGAAAGAGTCAGAAGAACTGCTCTACTATATCGCTGACAAAGCCTGAGCATAAGGCTTACAGCAAATAATACTTTCGCTTTTAAGCATCTCTTAACCGGAACCGGTGTGCCTCCCCTTATTCAGAGGATAATGTACATCGGTTCTTTTTTATCATCACTTCTTTTTATTCTACTTTTAAAAGTAATCAGTTTTTAATTTCATATACTAATAATCAGTTTTTTCGCCATATCCAGGAACATCGGATTTATAAAATATTCACAGGCAATCCCAACCGCATATCCACCAGAAAGCAAAATACAGAACAAGATATACCGCCCACGTTTTTCATTGCCATGTATCGCCTGCCAGTCACGATACCAGACCATCAGACGAAGCATTCCAAAAACAACTGCCAGATAAATGAGCCACTGTGGAAAACAAATACAAAAAAACACAGACATTCCCCGAATACCATATCGAGTCAGTACTGATACAAAGAAAAAGCTGAGTGAAAATCCTTGCCATGCAGCAAAAGCTCCCCCATACCACATTCCCGGAAGTGTTCTGGAAAATAAAACCAATATGCACCATCTCAATGCCCGCTGTCGCAGCAGTATGTTCAAAAAAGAGACATCCACTGACGATGCAGTTCTCTGGAAAGACAGCAGGCTGCTTTCACTCAAAAAGCCCACCCATGACGCTTCACTCCTCCACCCCGTATTTGCGATCAGGATTGCCAGAAAAAATGAAATAAAAAACAGGCAACGGTACAGCGTGATCCATCTGTCCGGCCTGTTCTTCTTTCGCAACTGCTTTTCCAATGTCAGGATCTGGTCTTCCATGGTGTCTGCTCCTTTCGCATAAACGCATTTTCGCTATCTGTCCACACACTACCTTATTCCTGCACCGTCGCCTATATTCCAACTCTTTTATTTTTATATACTTTATATGCCAGTATCGCCGCAATCGTCTTGGCATCGATCAGTTCTCCGGAAAAGATCATCTGACACAAGTCCTCCAGTTCCCAGCATTCCACATTCAGGATTTCTTCTTCATCCAGATGCTGAACGGTCTTCTGTAAATCCATCGCCAGATATACATCGATGCATTCGTTGCAAAAAGCACCTGTTGTCGCTGTGGTCAGAAGTTTTTCCAGCTTTCCTGCGTGATAACCGATCTCCTCTTCCATCTCTCTGGCGGCACAGGCAGCGCTGCTCTCAGAAGGATCAGTCTTTGCCCCTGCCGGGATCTCCAGCACTTCCCGCTCCAGCGCATTGCGGTACTGACGAACCAACACAATTCGCCCATCGGACAATACCGGCAAAGCTGCTGCCGCGCCATTGCGATGTTCCACATAATCCCAATGCCCCTCTGATCCATCCGGAAGAAGCATCACATCATCATAAATATTTAAAATACTGCCCTGATATTTTAAAATTCTATCTTTTCTCTTTATCCGATCCATTATGAAAGCCCTACCTATTATCCACCTTTTCCGGATACAGGTCATGGTTTGCCAGACGGTTCCATGCCACTTCTTCCCATTTTGTACCAGGTCTGCCATAATTACAGTATGGATCAATGGAAATGCCGCCTCTCGGCGTGAATTTTCCCCATACCTCAATATATTTCGGGTTCATGAGCTTAATGAGATCCTCCATAATGATATTCATACAGTCCTCATGAAAATCCCCGTGGTTCCGGAAACTGAACAGATACAGCTTCAGGGATTTGCTCTCCACCATCTTCACATCCGGTACATAAGAAATGGTAATCGTCGCAAAATCCGGCTGCCCCGTAATCGGACAGAGACTGGTAAATTCCGGGCAGTTAAATTTTACAAAATAATCATGCCCCGGATGTTTATTATCAAAAGTTTCCAGCATTTCCGGCGCATAATCCATTGGATATG
This sequence comes from uncultured Roseburia sp., assembly GCA_900557275.1. The sequence continues at coordinate 12,932 of USRX01000004.1, read as the reverse complement.
CGGTTTTCTGATTTCCAAGCAGGGTAATATCCTGCATTTCTTCTTTATTTCTCATAAATCTTCTAATCCTTTTTCTATTATCGTACTAATCTTCGTAAAGCGCTAGCGCCGGGTCTTTCACACCGTTCAGCTCAAACGCTTTTGCACGATCAAGACAGGTTCCGCATACGCCACATGGACGTTCTTTTCCTTCGTAGCAGCTCCATGTCAGCTCGTAAGGAACTTTCAATGCCAGTCCCGTCTTTACCACTTCTGCCTTCGTCATATTTACAAACGGAGCTTCGATGCGCAGCTGATTACCACTTCCGATATAGATGGCATCTCCCATCGCTTTATTAAAAGCATCGGAACAATCCGGGTAAGCATTTCCGGCTGCATCGTCACTGTGTGCGCCATAATAGATCACGTCACAATCCTTAGACAATGCGATACTCGCCGCACTGGACAGGAACAGCCCATTGCGGAACGGCACATACGTAGACACCGGTTTGCCGTCGCCCTTTTCAATCTGCTCGGCATAAGATTCTTTTGGAATCTCCCGATCCGAATGTTCCAGCAGGGAACAATCGCTGTATTCAAAAATCTTTGCCAGATTCAGATAAATATGCTCCACACCATAATACTCTGCAATCTTTCTGGAACACTCAATCTCCTTTGTATGTTTCTGTCCATAAGAAACAGAAAGCGCTATCACATTCTCTTTTCCATATTTATCAATCGCCAGTCCTAGGCAGGTGGTTGAGTCCACACCGCCGCTGAACAATACTAATGCTTTCATCTCTATACTCCTTGTATAATATCTGTTGTTCACAAAGTTCCAACACTGTCTTTCTGTTAATTTTATCAGATAAATTCCTCACAGATATTTCTATATCCGCCCAAAAATTCGTATTACGCTACTGATTCGGGCTGTTTTTTAGTTGTTGATTCATGAATTATTTTACAGTCGAAACATCTTTGCACAGATTATCTACACTATTTCGTCATATTCAGCCGCATCTGCAGCATAACATCCGTCCGGAATTTTCCTCTCAGCGTGCTGGTATATGTCTTTGCTGCTGTTTTCTTAATCCCACGGGCGGTCATACAGCTATGGCACCCTTCGATGAGAACCGCCACATCCTCAGAACCGGTTACCTCCTGCATGATCTCCGCAATATCTGTACCGATCCGCTCCTGTAACTGCAGCCGTTTGGATACCATGTCCGCAATCCGGGCGATCTTGCTCAGACCAATAACTTTTCCTTTCGGCACATAGGCAACAGTAACTTTCATATCATACATCAGCGCCATATGATGTTCACAATAGCTAAAAATATCAATATCTTTTACGATCACGAAATCGCTGTTATCTTTTTCAAATGTCAGATCATCTTCAAAAGTCTTATCAAACATGCATGCAATCTCATGATTCGTATAATTCATGCCTTCAAATACTTCTTCATACATCTTTGCCACTCTGGAAGGCGTCTCTTTCAGACCCTCCCGATCCGGGTCATCTCCCAGTGCAATGAGCAGCCCCCTGATATGTTCTTCTACGGCAGCACGATCAATTGCCATATTTATTCCTCCTGTCCTTACACGCCGCGCATCTGCGGATCCCAGATGATCTTATGCATCTGCAACTGCAGTGTCACACCATTCATATAATTACTTTTCATAAAGTTTACGATATCTTCTGGTTCGATCTCTCCGTATACCGGGCTGAGATATACATGACATTTTCCCACAAGGCCATAGGTTTCCATAATCTCCTTTGCCCGCATCATATCATCCCAGTCCTTTACCACAAACTTTACGGTATCCTGCTGAGCCAGATATGCAAAATTTGAAACCAGCATCTTATCTTCCATGCCGCTGCCTGGAAGCTTGTAATCCATTGTAAAATCTGGTCTGTTCTCAATATCAAGAAATGGTTTCAAATCCACACTTCCGTTTGTCTCGATCTCCACATGAAGATCCGGTTCTGCCGCCAGACGCTCAAGCAGCGCTTTTATCTCCGACTGGAGCAGCGGCTCACCTCCAGTAAGAGTAATATTCTGGATCTGCATATTTCGAATGACATCCAGAATCTCTTCCTCCGGTGTCCAGTGAAACAGACAATCGTCGCCGTTTGCCCATTTTGTATCACAGTAACTGCAATTCAGGTTGCAGCCCTGCATACGGATAAAAAGAGCAAGCTGCCCTGCTCTCGGTCCTTCCCCATTAATACTGCTGAAAATCTCTGCCACTCTGTAATCTGCCATTTTTATCTACACTCCGCCATTATTCACAATAGGTTGCACTGTTTGCAGGTGTCTCATACACCTCTACAGAACGCACCTGATATCCTTTTTCTTTCAGTTCCATATAAATGCTTTTTGCAAAATTTTCAGCAGTCGGACGAAACGGGATAACTACCATGCGAAAATCTTCATCCTGTAATGCTGCCACGGTAGCTGGTTTTAAGGAACCCTCTTCTACGATCAGGGAATGATCGTAACGGTCTGCAATCTCGCCCAGATCTTTCTTGATATCTCCGAAATCCGTTACCATCGCCCGGAAGCTGCCATTTTCCTGTAATGTCTCTGCCTGGATCTCAGCCAGTATCCGCCAGCGATGTCCATGGATATTTTTACATTTCCCCTGATAACCGGCAAGGAAATGCGCTGCATCAAAACTTTTCTCACTCTTTAATATATACATACACTCATCTCTCTCCGTTATTTCCAATATTCTGCCAAACACTTTTTTAGCAGACAGTATTCTGTTGATATTTATGACAGTCTATTTTCGACTCTCATATCACATTATTTATTATAAAAAGAACGCAGCCCAACAGACTGCGTTTCTCTAAAAATCAATATCTAAAACGTTCAGCCCTGGTTTTGTTTAACGACAGGATGGTACAAACGAACTGTCGAACAGAAATTATAACCTATTATTTAAAAAAAGTCAAATGGAGCTAAATCTCAAAGAATTTTTATAAAAATTCTTATAGTTTCATCTTTGAATATAATTCAAAAGACTCCGCAGAAATTCTGCGGAGCCATGCCATTTCATTAAAACGGACGCTAATAAAAGCACTTACCGACTTTTCCCTCTACTGACCTTTGATTGTCTCAGAGATTGTCTGGAACATCTCCAGATCTTCCTGTGTCAGTTTCAGATTGGTGCAGAGATTTTTACCATCCGGATTGGTAATGCTTACCTCGATAACGCTGCCTTCGGTAAGACCGGACTGGCTTGCAGCTGCAAAGAACTGTACAAACTTCGGATGGTTTGCTCTGAATTTTCCAAGTAATGGTTTTAACTGAAGTAATTTCATTGGATTGATCATATGTATTTCCTTCTTTCTCTTTTCTACATGCTTGTTATTTTCTTCTGTAGTTCTATCTCCTGCTTTTGCATTCAAATATAAAATCCATCATACTAAACGTGAATGCTTATTTTATGCTAACAGAAAAATTCCAACCGTATTCAACACAAGCATTTATTCTATTAATAGAACCTTTTCGCAATATCCCGTTTTTTTATTCTGCCTGTAACATCTCCAGAATACCGGAAATCTCACAGCCCGGTGCAGGTGCATCGCCAATCACATTGTAAGTGCCGTCTTCCAGCACCTGTCCCAGTTTGGATGCATCTTCCTCTTTCGTTCTTTCGATAGTATAATAACGCATTTCATCTGTCTGTGGATTTCTTACCACATAGACAGACATGCATGTGCCCGGCGCCATATTTTTTGCCGGAAGTCCGATGGAAGCAACGGATAAAGTGTCACTGATATCCAACATCATAACATCAAAGTCATTCTCGGTATATGGGAATGGCACCGGATCTTTGTATGCGCTCTTATAGATCTCAAGGATCATTTCCTCACGCTTCTCTTCCAGTTCTTCCATAAATTTCTCTTTATCTGCAAACATCTTTTTCGGAATGATGCCTACTTCCATATTTCTGCGGATAAATACATGGAACTGATCCTGTGTCATGCGGATCTCTTTCTGTCCCTGATTGCCGTTACCGGATTCTCTCAGAACAGTCTCCACATCTTCTCCATCCACAACTTTCTGCATCAGCGTCAGAAGGTTTGGATTTAAGATCAGTCTGGTTGTGTTCGGATTGATCAGAATACCCTTTGCATTCACATCTTCTGCCATTGCTACCTGTAACACTGCCTTAAAATCAACCGGCAGGATTGCTTTAAAATCCATTTTCTCCGGAAGCTGCGCCCTGGAAGAAAATGCCGGAGCCAGACGGTTGCCTGCTTTGTTTGTAAAAATGACCGGCACCATACGTGGAAGTTCATCTGGCTGTAACGTTTCCCCATTCTGCATCTTCTGTAATACTTCCGGGGTGATATCCTTCGGGAAATCTACCGGCACAAGGAAGGTAGCTTTATTCAACGCTTCCATAAAAGCGATCAGCTTGTCCTGCCCTTTATCCTCCATATAAGCTTTCATCGCAGCTTCAAAGGCTTCTCCGTCAATATTGAGAGCCTGCTCATTAATATATTCTTTTTCCATATTTTTATTTCCTTATATCATATTCCATTACCCGCAATGCCCACTCAAAAAATCAAAGATTTTTCTCGCTGTCGGGCTTTCGCCCTATCATAGGATGATATAAAACACAAAACATGCTGTACAAGCACGAATATTTTGCATTTCATATCATCCCCTGGCACTGCTCAATACTATGTTATATTATACCACAAAATATCCTAACATTCCATGATTCCACAGATCATATTCTGTTTGATATTATACTGCTGGTTGCCACCCTGGATACGTATGATATTTTCTCCCACAAAATCCACCTCTGCGGCAAAAAAACCGGCATTCGCCTCAAACAGCCGGGTCTGGTGCATATGGATATTGCATTTTTTCCCAAGAAACCGTTCAAACGGGTTTACAGAATCATCCCATTCTTCTGTGTGCAATTCCTGCTGCTTTCTCATCTTCCAAGGCGTCATCCGCACTTCCTCCAGCATCTTTACATATGCCTTCGGAACGATGCCCCGTTTATCCCTGTACTGAAATAAAATATGGGATTTTCCGGAAGAAATAATGCCTACCTGCGCATATCCAACATCTTTTCCCATCAGGACGATATCACACCATTTTCCGTGCATGGGCGTGCAGTCCAGATATTTTCCTGCCTCATGTATAATCTTAAATGCCATTGCATATACCTCCACTCTTACTGTGTTATTTTATAGTGTTTTATCAATTCTGTAAAGATAATCAGCAATTTTTAAAAAATAAAGTTGCTGCATAACTTCTGCAGCAACTCTATTTTGGAGATCCGATACACTTAATATTCTTATTTTACTCCGGCTTCTTCTTCAATTCTTAACAGCTGGTTATATTTTGCAGTACGCTCGCCGCGGCACGGTGCGCCGGTCTTGATCTGGCCACAGTTCAGCGCCACGGACAGATCTGCGATAAAACTGTCTTCCGTTTCTCCGGAGCGATGGGATACGACTGCTCGGTAGCCTGCTTTCTTGGCTTCCACGATCGCCTGCATGGCTTCTGTGAGAGTGCCGATCTGATTGACTTTTATCAGAATCGCATTGGCTGCTTTCTGTTCAATGCCGTGACGCAGCCGTTTAACATTGGTTACGAACAGATCGTCGCCCACTAGCTGTACCTTATCGCCCAGAGCTTCTGTCAGTTGCTTCCAGCCTTCCCAGTCATCTTCATACAACCCGTCCTCGATGGAGCAGATGGGATATTTTTCCGTCAGCTTCTGGTAATAGGCGATCATTTCATCGGTAGTGCGATGCACTACAGCGGACTCGGTATCTGGCTGCGCCCCTGCTTCCACTGACAAAAACAACTCTGCCTCTTTTCGTTTGCTCTCTCCCGGGAAATAATAATAGCCGGAATCCGGATTGTACAGCTCGCTGGCTGCCACATCCAGCGCGAACATGATCTCTTTTCCCGGTTCATAACCTGCATCCTGCACCGCCTGCATCAGATGATCCAGCACGTCTTCCGCATCTTTTAGATCCGGGGCAAATCCACCTTCATCCCCTACTGCGGTAGACAGCCCTTCTTTTTGCAGAATCTCCTGCAGTTCATGATAGATCTCCACGCACCAGCGCAGTCCGTCACGGAATTTAAAATTCCCGTCACTGTCCACGGCGCCCACCGGCATGATCATAAATTCCTGAAAATCCACGGTGTTTGCCGCATGTTTTCCTCCATTCAAAATGTTCATCATGGGAACCGGCATCTGCACGCCGAATACACCGCCCAGATATCTGTATAACGGCAGATCCAGCGCTTCTGCTGCCGCTCTGGCACAGGCAAGTGATACGGCAAGCAGCGCATTTGCCCCAAGCTTTTCCTTGTTTTCCGTGCGGTCTGTACAGCACAAAATCGTATCGATACGGACCTGATCCAGCGCATTCTGCCCCAGCAACACTTTTTTCAATACGGTATTGACGTTTTCCACCGCATGATGCACGCCTTTCCCCTGATACCGCTCCATCTCTCCATCCCGAAGCTCCATCGCTTCATGTTTACCGGTGCTGGCACCTGATGGCACAGATGCTCTCCCTGTCGTAAAAAATCCATCACAGCAGACGGTCACTTCTGCCTCAACGGTAGGATTCCCTCTGGAATCCAGCACTTCCCTTGCAAATACATCCAAAATTTCTAAAAATGCAGACATAAAAAACCTCCTGATTCTGTTCTTACTTGTAAAGCTCCTTCTCTACAGTATGGACAAAATCGGGAGGTTTTATGAATCTTCTTCCAAAGTGCTACTGTACTCCCAATACTCCAATTACCATCACAGCAAAATCCAGCGGCAGATCCGATGCCATATTATGGTAGCCCGGTGCGTGGATTAACGGCCAGCCAAGCTGTTCGGCGGCTGATTTTGCGCCACGGCAGAACAGTCCGTTGCTGTCGCACTCTCCGGCGGCTACATACACGGGACATTGGATGTCTGCCGCTTCCTTCAAGGACAGTTGAAGCAAATGTTCTACCTCATAATCTACAAACAGCTGCAGATTTTTTAATGACCGTGCCTGTTCTGCCAGCGTTTTGCTGACCGCCCTGCTGTCCGCGCCATCCATCGCTTCCACAAACGTCATCAACGCTCTGGTAATGCCCCGCTTTTGCGTCCGGCAGGCAATGATCTTGTCTGTCAGTCCCTGAAGCTCACCAGCTGTCTGTGGATCTTCGGCAAATACCGGTTCATGAAGCACCAGTGTTTTTACCAACTCTGGAAATTGTAATGCAAGTGCAGCCGACAGTACGGCGCCGGCGCTGCTTCCAACGACATATGCTGCTCCCATGCTCATATGTCGGATAACAGCAGCGGCGTCCTCTACCTGGATTTCCATAGAAAAATCCGGCTTTTTTACTGATAATGCATTGCTATCATCTAAAACACTTTCATTACCTAACTCTGCATTTATGAACTGGCTCCGGGTGTATCCTCTGCGATCATAGGTTACGACGGTATATTTTTTTGCCAGCAGTCTTGCGGTCTCACGGAAATAGTCGCTGTCACAAGCCACGCCATGAACCAGCAAAAGCAGAGGGCCTTTTCCCTCTGCTCTGCAATATAATTTACAATCTGGTCTTTTTATATAAAATTCCATATATTTCACTCCATCACTGATTTCTCGCAGTAAAATATAGTTTTTGAAAACATATTATTTAGAATACTGTACATATAGTTTTTTCAAAATATTCCTTCTACTCTTTTTGATAAGTACATATCGTTTGTAATCTTTATTTTACTGCTTTCAGCGATATAAACAACTATACCAAATTATTTTATTATACGTTGATCTCCGCTTTTACGCCAAGAACGTCTTTGTTTGCTTCCAGTACCGGATTTACAAAGTCTTTCAGATATTTCTCTACCTGAATCTCTGCACGGCCTGTATATTTGGACGGATCCATAGATGCTTTCAGATCTTCCAGGGAAAGTCCAAAGCTTTCGTCTGCTGCGATCAGCTCTAAAAGGTTGTTATCCAGACCTTTCTGTTTTACATTTGCGCCTGCTTCCATAGAAAGCTGACGGATCTTCTCATGCAGCTCCTGACGGTCACCGCCAAGTTTTACGGCATCCATCATAATGTTTTCTGTTGCCATAAATGGTAATTCACTCATGAGATGTTTGGTAATTACTTTATCATATACAACCAGACCATCTACTACGTTCAGACACAGATCCAGCACGCCATCGATTGCAAGGAAACCTTCTGCAATGGACAGACGCTTGTTTGCAGAATCATCCAGTGTTCTCTCAAACCACTGTGTTGCTGATGTGATCGCCGGGTTTAATGCATCCAGCATCACATATCTGGAAATAGAAGCGATACGCTCACTTCTCATCGGGTTCCGTTTGTATGCCATTGCAGAGGAACCGATCTGGTTTTTCTCAAACGGTTCTTCTACTTCTTTCAGATGCTGTAACAGACGGATATCATTGGACATCTTATGCGCACTGGCTGCGATTCCCGCAACGATATTCATGACACGGGTATCCACTTTTCTGGAATAGGTCTGTCCGGAAACTGGATAGCATGCTTTGAATCCCATTTTCTCTGCAATCATCGGATCGATCTTATCAATTGTCTCCTGGTCTCCATCAAACAGCTCCAGAAAGCTTGCCTGTGTACCGGTAGTTCCTTTGGAACCAAGCAGTTTCAGGGAACCTGCCACATAATCCAGATCATCCAGATCCATCATAAATTCCTGCAGCCACAGAGTCGCACGTTTACCTACTGTAGTAGGCTGTGCCGGCTGAAAATGGGTAAATGCCAGTGTCGGCAGCGCTTTGTATTTGTCTGCAAAAGCAGCAAGCTCTGAGATCACGTTTACCAGTTTTTTACGAACCAGTTTCAAAGCCTCTGACATCAGGATGATGTCTGTATTGTCGCCTACAAAACAGGAAGTCGCTCCGAGATGGATGATTCCTTTTGCTTTCGGGCACTGTACGCCGTATGCATATACATGAGACATTACATCATGACGCACCAGTTTTTCTCTTTCTTTTGCGACATCATAGTTAATGTCGTCTTTATGTGCTTTCAGCTCCTCGATCTGCTCATCTGTGATGTCCAGACCAAGTTCTTTCTCTGTCTCAGCAAGTGCGATCCACAGTCTTCTCCATGTACGGAATTTCATATCCGGGGAAAAGATGTACTGCATTTCCTTGCTGGCATAACGCTCTGAAAGCGGGCTTACATATCTATCATTACTCATTGTTTACTGTCTCCATTCTGATCCTTATTATCAGTAGTTTTATTTTTCATATTCGCCGCGAATATCTTCTTTTGGCGGTTCCATCGGATAGTTTCCGGTAAAGCATCCTTTACAGATCGGCAGTCCGTCTACCAGTTCTTCCAGACGCTCCAGTTTCAGATAACCAAGGGAATCTGCACCAATCTCCTCGCGAATCTGCTCAATCGTCTTATTATAGGCGATCAGCTGCTCTCTTGCCGGAATATCAGTTCCGAAATAACATGGCCATAAAAATGGCGGGGAACTGATCCGTACATGAACTTCTTTGGCGCCTGCCTCACGGAGCATGCTTACGATCCTTCCGGATGTAGTTCCACGAACGATAGAATCATCAATCATGATAACCCTTTTTCCTTTGACGGATTCCCGAAGAACATTCAGTTTTACGCGAACGCTGGATTCACGGCTGCTCTGTTTCGGTTTGATGAACGTACGGCCTACATAACCATTTTTAATAAATGCGGTACCATACGGAATACCGGATGCCATGGCATAACCCTGTGCTGCCGGGTTACCAGACTCCGGAACACCTACAACCAGATCTGCCTCTACCGGAGAATCCTGTGCAAGGAATCCACCCGCTTTGATACGGGATGCATAGACACTGATGCCATCAAAACGGCTGTCCGGTCTTGCAAAATAAATATATTCAAAGATGCATCTTGCTTCCTGCTCTTTCGGTATCGCATTGGTCTTGTCTGACTGGATGCCGCCTTCCGGTGTGATAGTAACAACCTCTCCCGGCTCTACATCACGGACAAACTCTGCACCGATCGTATCCAGCGCACATGTCTCAGATGTGATGATATAGGAATTATCACGTTTTCCGATACACAGCGGTTTAAAACCAAACGGATCACGGGCGCCGATGAGTTTTCGCGGACTCATAACGACCAGTGAATATGCGCCTTTCATTTTTGCGGCTGCACGCTGTACGGCTTCCTCAACAGTACCCACGTTCAGACGTTCTCTCGCAATATGGTAAGCGATAACCTCAGAATCGATGGTTGTCTGGAAGATCGCGCCGGTGTATTCCAGATCATGGCGAAGCTCTTTCGCATTGATCAGGTTACCATTATGCGCCAGTGCCAGTGTTCCTTTTACATAATTCAGAACCAGCGGCTGCGCATTTTCAATTGTGGAAGCGCCTGCTGTGGAATAACGGACATGTCCTACTCCGATATCGCCTTTCAGTTTTTCCAGATGATCGGATGTGAAAACCTCATTTGCCAGACCCATTCCTTTATAGGAAGTCACTTTTCCTTTCGGACCATATGTGTCAGACACAGCAATACCACAGCTCTCCTGTCCACGGTGCTGCAAAGCAAACAGTCCATAATAGATGCTGGATGCTACATCATGTCTGTCGAAATCGTACATTCCGAAGACGCCGCACTCTTCGTGCAGATCATCGGAAAGTTCTACCTTGTTTGTGTTCTCTGTATTCATACCTGCTCCAATATTATGCAAATTTTTTACCGGTCAGAAGCTCATATGCTTCTTTATATTTATCTACGGTTTTCTCGATAACATCCTCCGGAAGAAGGTAATCGCTGTCCGGATTTGCTTTCAGCCAGTCTCTTACAAACTGTTTGTCATAGGACGGCTGGCCTTTTCCTGCTTCGTAGCCTTCCAATGGCCAGAATCTGGAACTGTCCGGAGTGAGCATCTCATCTCCAAGAACGATCTCGCCATTTTCGTCCAGACCAAATTCAAATTTGGTATCAGCAATGATAATGCCTCTCTCCAGTGCATACTCCGCACATTTTTTATAAAGAGCGATAGTGTAATCTTTCAGCTTCTGTGCATACTCTTCACCACGCTCCGGGTAGATTTTCTTTAAAGTCTCTGTCATCTGCTCATAAGAAACATTCTCATCATGATCTCCGATCTCAGCTTTCGTAGACGGTGTAAAGATCGGCTCCGGCAGTTTCTCAGACTCTTTCAGTCCGGCCGGCAATTTGATACCGCATACAGTGCCGTTCTCCTGATAGCTTGCCCAACCGCTTCCTGTAATATAACCTCTTACGATACACTCAACCGGAAGCATGGTCAGTTTCTGACATTTCATGCTGTTTCCATCATATTTCTCCTGCTGGAAATATTCCGGCATATCTTTCACATCGGTAGAAAGCATATGGTTCGGAAGGATATCCTTTGTAAAATCAAACCAGAATTTGGACATCTGTGTTAAGATCGCGCCTTTTTTCTCAACTTTATTTTTTAAGATAACATCAAATGCGGAAATTCTGTCGGTAGCAACGATGATCAGACTGTCGCCAATGTCATATACCTCACGAACTTTTCCTTCTTTTACTGGTTTAAACTCTTGCATACTCATGATAAGTCCTTTCTCTCTTGCGAGACTTTTTCTTTCATTTAACATGTAATTTACTGCCTTTTTTAATTTTTGCTAATCCATCCTCCGGGCGTTCCTCTCGCGGTAAACCCGAAACTGACACAGAAAATACACTCACATAATTGTATTTTTCAAATATTTCCTGTCTTATCAGCCAATTTATTTTCAGCAGAAAAATAACTCTGAATTAAGTATAATACATCTGAAAAATGAAAGTCAATGAACAAACAAATCGCCCATGTAGAAAATACCGGGCGATTTATTAATGATTTTGTATAAAATGTTTTTTTGATAAGTGCTACTTATAAATAGGATTTTCTTTGCTTCATTTATATAAATCTTATGCCCGTTTACCGGAAATCCCAAAGATGATCTTTGCAAACGGCACCAGATCATCCCAGATAAAACGGTTGCTGTCTATGGAACGCTCGCCACAGTCAATGACATCCATCCGTACCCGGAGAGATTCCAGAAATTGTTGATATCCGGAATCTTTCTTCCTTGAAAATGGCAGATTTTCCAGTTTTTGTACAAACTCTCCAAAGAATACGTGACCGAGCAGTTCAATGGCAAGGGATTTCTGCGAGATTTGCAATTCCCGCCCGATCTTCTCCTGATACATATTCCGCATGACTTCTGCCAGCTCCATGGAACCGACACCATCCTGATTCAGAAAACCCACAAGATGTTCATCATTTATGACCTGTACCAGCTTATCCGTACAGCGGATGCCAATATTGTTGAAACTGTAGTCCCACTCTGACTGTTTTCCCATTAAGCCTGCAGCTCTTTCTCAGCCATGGTAAGCGCGCTGTCAATAACGGCATCCATGTCATAATATTTGTACTCACCAAGACGACCACCGAAGATGATGTTTTTCTCGCCTTCTGCAAGTTTCTTATACTCTTCGTAAAGTTTGCCGTTTTTCTCATCATTTACCGGATAGTATGGCTCGTCACCCGGCTTCCACTCAGAAGAATATTCACGGCTGATAACAGTCTTTGGCTGTGTGCCAAACTCAAACCATTTATGCTCGATGATTCTTGTCCATGGAGTCTCACTGTCAGTGTAATTCACAGCTGCATTTCCCTGGAAGTTCGGAGTGTCTAAAACTTCTGTCTCAAAACGAACGGAACGATATTCCAAAGTGCCGAGGCGATAGTCAAAGTAAGCGTCGATTGCACCTGTGTATACGACTTTTTCTGCCATTGCATCATACTCTTCTTTTTTCTCGAAATAATCTTCGCCAAGACGGACTTCAATGCCATCCAGCATATTTGCAACCAGTTTTGTATATCCACCGATTGGGATTCCCT